>NZ_CP111036.1:1654844-1985813 GCF_026248685.1 Haladaptatus caseinilyticus
GTCTCCCACTTCGAGGGGGACCGAACGAACGACTCCGCCCTCGAAGCGGCGCGAGCGGAAGTGGTTCCCGACATCGTCATCGACTGTGTGGCGTACGAACCCCGCGAGGTTCGCGCCGCTACCGAAATATTTGCCGACGTGGACGGTTACGTCTACATCTCGAGCGGGAGCGCCTACGAAGCCGAAGTGATTCCCAAGCGCGAAAACGAAACCGAACTCCGTGACTGCACGCCCGAACAGGCGATGGACGACTCCCACGACTCGTACGGAGCACGGAAAGCGGAGGGCGACCGCGCGATCTTCGAAGCTGCAGAACGTGGCGTGAACGCGATGAGCGTCCGCCCCTGCATCGTTTACGGTCCGTACGACTATACCGAGCGTCTCGACTTCTGGCTTGACCGGGTGAATCGCTACGACCGCCTGCTCGTTCCCGGCGACGGACAGAACCTCTGGCACCGTGCCTACGTCGAGGACGTTGCGAGCGCACTACGGGTCGTAGCCGAGGAGGGTGACCCTGGCGAGTCGTACAACGTCGGCGACGAGCAGCTCGTCACGATGGATGAGATGATTTCCCTCATCGCGGACGCGTTCGAGACCGACGTGGAACTCGTCCACGCCAGCGACCGCGAACTATCGACCGGCGGCCTCTCGGTGGACGATTACATCCTCTATCGGGACTACCCACACGTTCTCGACACGAACAAGCTTGCTTCGCTTGGTTGGGAATCGACCCCGGTAAACGAAGCGATGGCCCGAACCGCCGAAGAGCATCTGGAAAGCGACCGCGATGGCAGCGACCACGACCCCGGTCGGGAGTCGGAGGAGCGAGTGCTGGGTGTTCTCGACACGATATGATCTCTTGAACGTCGGTTCGAAGGATGATGTTGTGTTCCGATGGATTCGTTCTTTGCCGATGTTGCGGTTGCCGCCGACACGTGACTACCACCGCGATAACCGTACCCTCCTGCAATCACGGTTCTTGTAAAATCACACCGCGTCCCTCTCCGATGGAGAGTAAACTGTTTCACGGCCGCATAACGAATTGGTGGTATGTTCGAGAAATCTACGTGGATCCGTCTCCCGCGGAACGTGGTTGTGGGCCACGGTGTTCTTTCGGAGACGGTGGACGCTATCTCCGAACTGCATCTCCATGGCGTTCCCCTCATCGTCACCAGTCCGACACCGAACGACGTGGCGGGAAAACGCGTCGAAGCACAGTTCGAGGAGGCAGGTATCGATGTCGAAACGACCGTCATCGAGGAAGCGAGTTTCGACTCCGTCCAGCGCGTCATCGAAACCGCTCGCGAAGTGAACGCAGGCTATCTCGTCGGCGTGGGCGGTGGAAAAGCGATCGATATCGCGAAGATGGCGAGCGACGAAATCAAGCGGGGCTTCGTCTCTATTCCAACTGCGGCGAGTCACGACGGTATCGTCAGCGGTCGCGGGTCGATTCCCGAGAAGGACACCCGACACAGCGTCGCCGCGGAACCACCACTCGCCGTCGTCGCGGACACGGAAATCCTCGCGGACGCCCCATGGCGACTTACGACGGCGGGGTGTGCCGACATCATCAGTAACTACACTGCGGTCAAGGATTGGCGACTCGCGAATCGACTGCAGAACGTCGAATACTCCGGCTACTCCGCCGCGCTCGCGGAGATGACTGCCGAAATGCTGGTCGATAACGCCGATTCGATCAAACCCGGGCTGGAAGAGTCGGCCTGGGTCGTCACCAAGGCGCTCGTCTCCTCCGGGGTCGCCATGAGTATCGCCGATTCGTCGCGCCCGGCCAGTGGGGCAGAACACCTCTTTTCGCACCAACTCGACCGAATCGCGCCCGACGCCGCCCTTCACGGTCACCAAGTCGGCGTCGGTTCCATTATTACCGAATATCTTCACGGGGGAAACTGGCGGGGAATCCGAGACGCGCTGGAAACTATCGGTGCACCGACAACTGCGGACGAGCTCGGGATCGACGCCGAAACCGTCGTCGAAGCGCTCACCACGGCCCACGAAATTCGCGATCGCTACACGATTTTGGGAAGCGGTATGAACGAAGCTGCGGCAATCGAGGCCGTAACTGCGACCGGAATCGTCTGAATGAGTAAAAGATCACGCCAGCAGTAACTTTCAAGGTTCTCCCGTGAAAGGGTGCGGGTGTGGCACTGATTATATGAGTACTATCGTGGAGATCTCCATACCCGCAGACGAGTTCGCGCTCGGTCGTGCACTGCGTGACGGTTCGCAGCTGCAGATCGAACTTGAGCGGATTATCCCCACCGGAACTGCCGTGTTTCCCTTCTTCTGGGCATGGGGCGACAACGTTCGTCAGTTCGAGGCCGCCGTCCGTGCCGAACCGGTGATACAAGACCTCACGAAACTCGATTCCTTCTCCGATGGGACGCTGTTTCGCGCCGTTTGGAACGACGAAATTTCCGGATTCGTACAAGGGATCGAAGAAGCCGATGCAACGGTGATGGAGGCAAACGGAACGGTGGATGGGTGGACGTTCCATCTTCGATTCCCGGGACAGGAACAGATGTCCGTGTTTCAGTCCTTCTGCCGCCGGGAAGACGTTCCCATTGAAATTCACCGTGTCTATTCCTTACAGGAGATGGCGGTTCAGCAGTTGGGCGACCTCACGCCTGCACAGCAAGAAACCCTCATCACGGCCTACGAAGAAGGATATTTCGAACGGCCACGGGATATTACGCTGGAAGAACTGGCCGACGAACTGAAAATATCTCCGCAAGCGGTCGGTGGTCGGCTTCGGCGTGGCTTCGCGAATCTCATCGCTGGATCGTTTCGTTCACTAGATGGATAGTTGAACGGTGACGAATCGAAGTGTAGTATTTAAGCGTGTTTCGTAGGAAACATGTGACCTCAACTATTTTCAGTCAGTACACCTTGGCGTGAACAGTTGGACGGGAACGTATTTCCGCCACTGCTGAGAACCGCGGTCTCGGCGCGTCCGACGACCTCGTCTCTCTCCGGAATACTCTGACGAACTGCTGACTACCGAACCCCCACCAATACCGATGGACACGCCAAGCACGAACCAAGAATTCCCCCGAACGGATTTGAATCGACGACCGACGGACGACCGTCCGTCGAGTGGAGTGTAATTTCGTGACCAATCATACGATTCTGGTTGCCGACGACGAGCGACCGATAGCTGACCTCTACACCCGATGGCTCGGCGAGGAGTACGACGTCTACACCGCATACGATGGCGTCGAAGCGATGGAGTACCTCGACGACACGCTCGATATCGCACTTCTCGATAGGGATATGCCGCGTGCGAGCGGTGACGACGTTCTCAATACCATCCGTGACCGGAAACTCGACTGCCGGGTCGGCATGATTACGGCCGTCGAACCCAACTTCGACGTCCTCGAACTGGGCTACGACGATTACGTCGTGAAACCGATAAACTCCCCCGACCAGTTGCACGGCATCGTTTCGACGCTGATACAGCGAGCGACGTATTCAACCGACGTTCAGAGGTTGCTCACCCTTTCCTCGAAGCGAGCCACGCTCGAAACACGGATGGAACGCGAGGAACTCGAAAGTCGTGATGAGTATCGAGAACTCGTCTCCAAAATTCAGTCGTTAAAAACGTCTCTCTCGACCACGTTGGACGAATTGGATAATACCGACTTGCAGGGTGAACTGACGGAAAGTTACGTCCCGTCGGAATGAAGACACAGCGATCGATCAGTAGAGGTCCACCGTCCGGAATCGGAGGTAACCCAGCGAGACTGGAACGATGGGCCAAACGGCGAGCACGACCAGTGCGAACCAACCGTCGAGATAGAACGGCGTGTCACCTGCGACGAGGGACGCATAGATGGTTTGCTGGTCGGGCATCGACAGATATCGGGACCCGATTTTGTACGCTTCGACAGGGTTCAGCATCCACGTGAGAAAGTACCATTTCGGAAACGGCTCCGCCGGCATACTCCCTTCCAGTAGATAGTAAACGGCCAGCGAGGGCAGTTTCCACCCGAGTTGGAAGAAGAAAAAGAGGCCGAACGCACCGGAAACGGCCCGCGGACGACTGGTGGTCACCGCCGAGAATCCGAGGGCAATACTCACGAATACCAGTGCAAAGAGGAGTGCCAGCGCCGACTGTGCCAGAAATCCGACCACGGAGAACGACCCATATTCGATGAGCAATACGAGTGCGGATGCGCCGAATGCGGCGGTGGTCGCGACGGCAACGACACCCGAGCGACCGACGAATTTCCCAATCACCACGTCTCGACGACTGTGTGGTAGGCCGAGCAGCAGTTTGATGCTTCCCGAATCACGTTCGCCGACGATGGCGAGATAGGTGACGACGAGTGCGGTGAGGGGGATGACGCTCGTCGAAGACCAATTGATGATATCCATCGCCTTCTGGGGTGTGTACCCCCCATCGATCCACTTGTGGAGGAAAATGAAGCCAGCGGTGACGAACACGAACAGTGCTGTAACTGCCCAGAGCATCCTCGAGCGGATCGCATCCTCGAAATCCTTGCGTGCAACGACGACCCAACTCACGCTCTTGCTCCCCGATCGGGTCCCCTCGTTTGTCCGGGTTTTCGGCCGTCCCGACCCTGCGTATCGGACTCCGCCGCGGCGGTAGCTATCCGAAATTCGTTCATACACGCTAGTTGAAGATTCTGGTACTTAGAATCTGTTACTACTGGCGCAAAATAATTATGCCGTGTATCGAAACGCAGTCGCGCAGTTAGCCGAGGTCCGCGCGCTTGAATGACTGGTAGCCGATAGCCAGCGGCACGACGAGCCACGCACCGAGGATAACCAGTGCAAACCAGCCGTCGAGATAGAACGGTGCATCTCCCGCGACGAGCGTTTGGTACATGTTCTGGCTGCTCGGGTTCGTCAAGAACTGAGCCACGATCGCATAAGCATTCACTGGGTTGAGCAGGTTGAGCAGGAAGTACCATGCAGGAAGTTTCCCCATCGGGCTCGGAAAACCGCCTTCGAGCAGATAGTAGGCACCCATCGGAACCACGTTCCAAACGAGTTGAAAGAGGAAGTACAGGCCAATTGCACCCGCCATCGCCCGCGAACGGGTGGCAGTCATGGACGAGAATCCGACGGCGATACCCACGAACACCAGTCCGAAGAGGAGCGTCACGACTCCTTGCACGAGGAAGTCCGTTACCGGGAACGAACCGTATTGGACGATGAGGACGATTGCACCCGCGATGAACGCGATAACGGTTGCAACCGCGACGACGCCTGCACGACCGATGAGTTTACCGAGAACCACGTCTCGGCGAGTGTGTGGCAGGCCGAGCAGCAGCTTGATGCTTCCCGATTCTCGCTCACCCGCGATAGAGAGATATGCGATGACGAGCGCCGCAAGCGGAACGATGAGGGTCGCGGGGGAACTGAGGAATCCGACCGTCTGTTTCGCGGTAAAATCGTCGTTGAGCGAACTTATAGCGTACATTCCACCCGCAGTTGCTAACACGAACAGGGTCGTGATGGCCCACAGCATTTTCGACCGTGCGGCGTCTTCGAAATCCTTGCGTGCGACGACGGCGAAACTCATGCTCGCACCTCCGATTCGATACGCTGGTCGTCTGAACCGGTCGTGTAAGCAGTGAACAGGTCTTCGAGGGAGGACTCCTTCGTTGCGATGTCGGTGACGGTCGCACCGGCCTTCTCGACACAGTTGATGACTTTCGCTTTCGCGCTCGATTTGGAGTACGTTACCGTAATTCGGTTACCGTCGACGACAACGTCCGTGACGCCCGGTATCGTCGTTAGGTCCACTTCTGGAACGGTGCTAACAGTTAGTTCCAACGTCTCGTTCGTGCCGCTCGTCTCTCGCAACCCATCGATGGTATCCACCGTGACGAGTTCGCCCTGGTTCATGATGGCGACGCGGTCACAGATGGCTTCGACCTGGTCTAAGATGTGGCTAGAGAAGAAGACGGCAGTTCCTCGATCCGCCTCCGCACGGATGATGTCGCGCATCTCGCGGACACCGTGCGGGTCGAGGCCGGAGGAGGGTTCGTCGAGGATGAGCAGGTCGGGATCGCCCACGAGTGCCATCCCGAGGGTGACTCGCTGACGCATCCCTTTGGAGTAGTCGCCCGCGGGACGGTCTGCATCCTCAGCGGAGAGACCGACTCGTTCCAAGATGTCGTCCGCGTCCTCACCTGTTTTCTTGGAGTCGATAGCGAACTGGATGTGCTTTCGGCCCGACAGTCGTCCGTAGAGGTCGAACGCGTCGGGGAGGATGCCGATGCGTTCGTGAATCGTTTGCGTCTCTTCCTGTGCATCGTATCCGAGGACTGTTACCGACCCCGTGGTCGGGCGAATGTAGTCCATCAACATGTTGATGGTGGTGGACTTACCCGACCCGTTCGGGCCGAGGAAGCCGAAAATCTCGCCTTTTTTAACGGTCAAATCGAGGTTGGAAACCGCAACCACCTCGCCGAACTGTTTCGTGAGACCGTTCGTCTGGATGGCGGCCATAACTACCCATTGTGTTACAGCCCATTTAAATCTTCACTGGCATGATAAATCACGCCAGTCTGGTTGATTTATCCCAGATCTGCACGTTCGAACGATAGATAGCCGATAGCCAGCGGCACGACGAGCCACATGGCGAGAATGACGAACATGAACGACTCCTCCAAGTAGAACGGAACGTTCGCCTCCCACGGGATGTATCGCGGCGAGTATATCGGTCGCTCAGTGAAGATGAGTCCAGCGGCGCGTTGGAACGCGTAGGGGGGACTGACGAGGAACACGAACTCGTAGATTTCCGGGCCAAGGCTCATCCCGAGTTTGTCTTCGGCGACGTACTGGAGGATGCCGGACGGAGATATCTGTGGAATCAGCCAGAGGACGTTAAACACGAAGAACACGCCGACCGAACTCGCCATCGCACGGGAGCGCGAGGCACAGGTCGCCGACAGTCCCACCGCGATACCGATGTACGTCAGCGTGAAGAACAGCATCAGCAGGAAGAACTGTGCGAACACGACGAAATCGATCGTGTCGAGCAGGACAATCCCCAGTGCGCCAGCGACGCCGAACGCAAACAGGAGACCGACGCTCACGACGACGGAGCGACCGACGAACTTTCCAAGGACGAGATCGAGACGCGTGTTCGGCAGTCCGAGCAGGTATTTGATGCTCCCTGATTCGCGTTCACCGGCGATGGAGAGATACGCGACGATGAGCGCGCTGAGTGGTATGATAAAAATACCGACCACCGAAACCAGCCGGAGTACGTCCGTCATCGCACTTCGTGGGCTCTCGCCCGCGAAGTAGACGATAAGCACCAGCAGAAGGGCGTACAGCGATACGAGTCCCAACAAACCCTTGGACCGTCGGGAGTCAATGAAGTCCTTTTTCGCCACCGAGAGCCAACTCATGCCGACACCTCCGCGGGCGCTTCGGATGCCTCGTCGGCGGATTCGTCACCCCTCGTGTAGGAGGTGAACAGTTCTTCGAGCGACGCCTCCTCGGACTCGATATCGGTAATGTTCGTCGCGGCATCCACGCGCTTGACCACTCGCGCTTTCTTGCCGGGGTCGGAGAACGACACGCGGAGCGTGGTATCCTCGATGGAAACATCGGACACGCCGCCGATGCTCGTTAGGTTCAGTTCGGAGGGTACGCGTTCGACCGCCAGTAGCAACTGCGAACTCGTGCCGGACAGGTTGCGGAGCCCTTCGACGGTGTTTTCGGCGACCAATCGACCGTCGTTCATGATGCCGACGCGGTCACAGACCGCCTCGACCTCCGAGAGGATATGGCTCGAAAAGAAGACGGCCGTACCCTGGTCGGCTTCGGTCCGGATGAGCTCGCGCATCTCCGCGATTCCGTGCGGGTCGAGGCCGGAGGAGGGTTCGTCCAAGATGAGTAGGTCTGGGTCGCCGACCAGCGCGGACGCCAGCGCGAGCCGTTGTTTCATTCCCTTCGAATAGCCGCCGACTTTTCGGTCGGCGTCCTCCTGCATGAGGCCGACGCGGGAGATGAGGTCCATCGGCCGTTCGTCCGCGTTTTTCGCGCCGATCGCAAATTCGAGGTGTTCACGCGCCGTGAGGCGGTCATAAAGCTCGTATCCTTCCGGAAGGATCCCGATTCGATTCCGGATGGTTCGCGGTTCCTGCTGTGCGTCGTGTCCGAGGACCTCCGCGGTTCCTTCGCTCGGGCGCATGAAATCCAACAACATGTTGATCGTCGTGGATTTCCCCGCGCCGTTGGGACCGAGAAAGCCGAAGATTTCGCCCTCCTCGACTGTTAAGCTCACGTCCCGAACTGCGACGACATCGCCGAACCGCTTGGTGAGGGACTTCGTTCTGATGGCGGCCATGACGGAGCGTTCGAAGCCCGACTACATGTGTTTTCTGCTCATTGACAAGTTATGACAATGGGAGATATCGGCCACCCGTTCCGAGAAATGTTTTTGACAGTTGACGGAGGAATAGTTTCATGACTGAATCCACCATTCGAACCGCCGAACCGACCGACTCGACGGCAATCCAACGCGTCGCTCGCGAGTCGTGGCATGCCGTGTACGACGACATCATCGGTGCCGGCACCGTGGACGAAACCATCGATCAGTGGTACGATATGGAGGGTCTCCGTGAGGATGCGACTCGTTCCGAACACGAATTTTACGTCTCGGAACGGGACGACATCGTCGGATTCGCCCACGCTGGTCCCGGTGACGGGGACGATATCTTCCAACTGATTCGACTCTACGTCGTCCCCGACGCGTGGGGTTCGGGGTTGGGCGGTCGTCTCCTCGACCGCGTTGAAGAACGGTTGCGCGCTCGTACTGTCGAGAGGGTTCGACTGAGCGTCTTCGCGGACAACGACGTCGGGGTGGGATTCTACGAGTCACGCGGTTTCGAGCGCGTCGAAGAACGCGAAGCTACGGGATTCGATGCCGGGGAGTACGTGTACGAGAAGGTGCTGTAAGCTGTCCGTCGATTCACGTCTCCCCCGAACCTCGCTACACGATTGAAGTGGCGAGCGAAACTCATTTCGGTAAGGTGTGAATTTCGTTCAGGATGGTGGAGTACGCCGAGACAGATATATGCTACCACATGACGTACATTGGTATGGGTGATAGTGATGGCCGAAGCAGAGCGTCGCCCACAGGCAAACGAAGAGATCGTCCGTCGGTTCATCGAGGAGAGCTTCGACGAGGAAAAATCCCACCTCATCGACGAACTCCTCGCTGACGACTTCGTCGCATACGAACCGGAACAACCCGAGCCGATTCGCGGTCGCGATGGATACAGACGGACGGTGGAACTCTACCGGTCCGCGTTCCCGGACATCTCGTTCACCATCCACGACTTGGTCTCCGAGGGGGACCGGGTTGCGGTCCACTGGACCGCGAGCGGAACTCACGACGGTGAACTGATGGGAATCGAGCCGACCGGAAAGCGGGTCGAAAACGAGGGAATGGAGTTCAACTACCTTCGTGATGGAAAGATCGTCGAAATGCGCGTCGTCTGGGATGCACTCGGCATGCTCCGACAGCTGGACGCCATGCCCGACGAACGGTCGGCATAGCCCGACCGGTTTTTTGAAACGAAACAGCCGAACAGCTAGTGGTGGGACCGTAGTGACTCCGCCGGATGTACCCCGAAATGGTTCATACACTACTGTCCAAGCAGTAAATATGAATCCTGTTCAGTAGTTTTGTCATTTCACTACAACTATCGTTATACATGTCGAACTCCCCCGCTTCACTGGAACTGAAACTCTTCGGACGAAGGGACGCGTCGGTGACTGCCATTGTCGTCGGCGTCATGCTGGCGTTTTTCGTTTCACGACAGGTCGCCACGACGAATTCGTACCTGTCCATCGAACGGTCACTTCCGACGTACGACGGTACTATTTCCGGACCGTTTGCGGTCATGGCCGCCGTCCTCGTCACGCTCGCCGCGCTGAGCACGTACTTCGGAGCTGGTATGATTCCCGCGATACATCTCACCGGGGGACCGGTGTTCGGTTGGGCGATCATCCACCGAGCGAGCCCTATCACACCCCCGTACGCGTCCACGTTCCCCCTCGAAATGGTCATCCTGTACGGCGGTATTTTCGGGGTGACGGGCTACCTCCTCTGACGAATGCTTCGAAGGACGGCTCCCCCCATCAACCCCGCTTCGACGGCTGTATAGAACGGGTGCGTCCTCGTTTTAGACGTACTTCTCCAAGAATTCCGCCGTTTTGGTGTATGCCTCGATTCTGTTTTCGAGTTTCGAAAAACCGTGCCCCTCGTCCGGGAAGACCAGTTTTTCGACGGGGACGTCCTGTGTTTTCGCTTCCTCCACGATTTGTTCGGCTTCGCCAACCGGCACACGAGGGTCGTTCGCACCGTGGAGGACGAGCAGTGGAGCTTCGATGTTCCGAATGTTGTTGATCGGACTGATCGATTCCAAAAACTCGCGGTCGTCGGACAGCGACCCGTATTCGGCTTCGCGGAGCTTTCGCCGCCAATCACCCGTGTTTTCGAGGAACGTGACGAAGTTGGCGATACCGACGATGTCCACCCCGGCGGCCCATCGATCGGGATACTCCGTCAGCGCTGCGAGAACCATGAACCCTCCGTACGAGCCGCCCATGGCGACGATTCGGTCGGGATCCACGACACGCTGGTCGTGCAACCACTCGACGCCCGCTTCGATGTCGGCGACTGAATCCATCCGGTTTTCCACGTCGTCTAGATGTGTGTACTCCTTGCCGTAGCCGGACGATCCGCGGACGTTCGGCTCGAAGTAGGCGTAGCCACGGTTCAGAAAATACTGTTTGGTCGGGCTAAACGAGGGACGGCGCTGTGATTCGGGCCCGCCGTGGATGTCCACGATGACCGGCGTTTCACCGGCGTTCGCCCCGTCCGGTATCGAGAAGAACGCCGGAATTTTCCGCCCATCGAAACTCTCGAAATGGACGAGTTTCGGGGAAACGAAGGTTTTCGGCGGGATTCCGGCGGTCGATGCCGCGGTCCAGCGTTCCGCTTCACCCGTCTCGGTTTCGACGACGTAGACGTTGGTGTTGTTCGTGCTCCCGGTGACCGTGATGGCGAATCGGTCCGCGTTAGGGTCGAAGCTGACGCCGCCAGCAACCCCCCGAGGTAGGTTCGGCGTCGGAAACTCGCGGATGGTCGTTTCGCCGGTCAACTCCCCGACCGTGAGTTCCGTGTATCCGTCTTCGTTGCGCGAGTAGACGAGTCTCCCCGACTCTTCGTCCAACGCGACGCCATCGACGTTCCAGTTACCGCCCTCCGCTACGGTTTCGATGTCGCCCCTGTCGAGGTCGAGTCGTGCGAGGTACATCGTATCGCTTCCCTCGTCCGTGACGAGATAGAGTGCGTCACCGTCCGGCCCCCAGTTGACGCCTTGATAACGGACGTTCCCCTCGTGGGGCGTCACGTGTTCGAGTTCGCCAGATTCGATATCGAGAGTATATAGGTCCTGGTCGAACGAGGATTGTGCTTCGACTACGACGAGTTGATTGTCATCGGGGCTCCATCCAGCGAGTGACAGCCAGCCGTCGCCCTCGTACACCATCTCGGCTTCATCTCCAGTTGCGTCCCGATCTTGGACGTACACGTCGAAAACCGCGTCCTCGCGTCGGTTCGACGTGAACGCGAACTGCGATCCGTCCGAGTTCCAGCCGCCCCAACGATGTTTCGCATCGGGCATTTCCGTGAGTGCGGTGATGGTTTCGCCGTCCCCGTCGAGGCGGAAGAACTGTTCACGCTCGTTCCCCCCTTCGTCCATGCCGAACGCGAGTTCGTCCCGTTCCGGTGACCACGTGGCGAACGTGATGCGTTCGTCGTCGAACGTGAGTTGCGTGGGCCAGGTTCGTGGTTCGTCCATCTGCCACACTTGTGGGACACCGGTCGTATTCAGCAGGAAACTCAGTTTGTCACCGTCCGGGCCGAAGGAGGCACTGTGTGCACTCCGAACGTTCAGATACCGCTCGAAATCATACGTACTCATTGCCATTTCCTTCCCATGCAGGTGTGAAAGCATTTTGGTAAGCGGTAGCTATCGGCACCCGATATCAACTGCCGCATTGGTAACAAAAATTATATTTCATTGTACTTAAAGAACGGAGATACAAAGCCACAGACTTTGTAGAATCGATATCTTGATTTGATATACGATACGTGATATAATATGGATGTGACATCTCGGAACTCGAACACTAATTCGGATCTGATACATCAATTCTCGTTTGCCGAGGGGGAGACGGATAGTATCGTCGTTACCGTGAGCGAGGCCGTTTCTAGCGTTACCGATACGCCCATAGAAGAGATGCCACCGCTGCAAGAAACCGTTGACTGCGACGCACTCCAAGCGCTCATCGATTCGTTTCGTATCGACGACGACCCCGGTGTCGGGCAGGTACAGTTCCCGTTTTACGACTGTACGGTGCGCGTCGATACGACGGGAACTGTCCAGGTATACGACAACCAACGTCGATTCACTCCCGATGGTTCCGGGTGTTAGTTGTGACGAGTGAAATAGACCTCCTTTCGTTGGACGAGTTCGAAAAACAGCTCGGCGAACTGATCGAAGTAAGTGCCCGGAACGGAATCCGGTTCGACCGTTCGTGGACGTTCCGTCGTCCCAACGGCGACACCCCGGACGTGATGGTGGAAATCACACGTTTACGGGACAGTCCCGACGACTCCTGAGTCGGTAACGCGACCGTTCGCCTTTCGTAGTTGCCGTTACTGCCCTGTATCTGGCACATAACAAAATCCCCTGCGTGTGACCGGCAGTCGCTATGCACGTTGTCAACAACGCACGGCGAGCGGCAGCGGTCGTCGTCGTCTGCTTGCTCGTCGCCGGAAGCGGAGTCGTTACTGACGTGAAAGGCGGCCACGCTACGCCCGAAACCAACGCACCGACAGATACAATCGAGCACTCTAGCGCCCCTGATCGGACCGCGGGTGAGGACCTTCGAGTCGAATTCGACAACTGCTCTGCCGTATCCGTGTACGGATCGGCGGAGCGTGTCGCCGTCGGTACGACGTGGTTCGCTTCGGACGGCGTGGCAACGTCGTACTTCGAGTACGGCCCAGTGAACGGCACGACGGACGTGACACCGCCGAATCAGGGCAAAGCCGGAACGCTCGTCACCTACGTCAGAGTGTACGACGACCACCAAGCGACGCCGGTTCTCAGTCGTCGCCACCCGAACGCAACCGCCTGTCACCGACGTATCGACTCGGGTAACTCGAGCGACCGATAGTCCCGCATCGACGCGCTCCGAACGGACGGTAACGAAGATGTAATGCCGACATTTTTGATCCCGGACATCATGGTAACGCTCGGTTGAATCGACGGCGCAGTACAGTACGCAGCGTAATCGTCGTGTCCTTCCATCGACGGCGTAATTCTCGGTTTGTCCGTCGGGGGATCGTTCATACGGAATGGATATCATTGGCTACGGACTGAACGGAGTTGCTGATTTATGCGGATAGTTGGCGTGCGGATAGTATCAGGGGGGAGAGGAATGAACACGACACGAACCAGAGAGCGCCCCGACCAGACACGATCACGCGCGTTCTCAAAGCAGGAGGTGTACGATGCGGTAAAAAATCTTCGTCGCAGATACGTTCTGTACTATCTCAATCGGGAAGAGCGACCCATCGAATTGGGGGAACTCGCCGAGCGAATCGCGGCGTGGGAGAACAACATCGACGTCGATCAGGTATCCCCGGAGCAGCGAAAGTCGGTGTACAGCGCGCTGTACCAGACGCATCTCCCGAAGCTGGAGAACATCGGTATCGTCACCTACAATCGCGAGTCGAAACAGGTGTCCTTCACTGATGGGGCACAGAACTTCGAGCTGTACCTTGCGACGGATTCACAGACGACGGTCCCGTGGCACAAACTGTACGTCGCCCTCTCGGGAGTCAGTGCAGCACTCGTCGTCCTCGGATGGGCCGGAATCATCCCGCTTTCCGGCTTTCAGATCGCGGTGTTCGTGCTGATGCTGTTCGGGATTACGGCGTTCGCGCATTTCTACGACCGACACAGTTGGCAGAGACGATTTCAGGGTGCGACACCCGACCTCGCGTTAGAGTTCGGCGATAGTCGTCGGTTCCAATGAAAGAAGACTTTTACTAACTCGTTTCGTGGCGGCAGGTATGCGCGTCGCGTTCGTCGCCGAGGTGACGGCTCAACACGAGGAAACGGGGGCAACTCGCCGACTTCGTCGTACTGCAGAACTCCTCGCTACCCGTGGCTACGAGGTGACTATTTTCTGTGCCCAGTGGTGGGACGGTGAGCATGAGTCGTTCGAGCAGACGGACGTGACGTACCGTGCAGTGACGACTGATCCCCCCCGAAAGACACCATCGCGACGCTTCGCGCTCTCGCTCCCCGGCGAACTCCGACGAATGAGGCCAGACGTGATTCACGCCACAGCGGTTCCAAAGCACGTTCTGGCGGCGAAAACGGCGAGCAAGTTCGCACGCGCTCCGCTCGTCGTGGACTGGTACGAGGTACCGCCTGCCGGTGCTGGCACTGCCTCGAAATCGCTCCGAATGGCCGCTCGCGCACCGGACGAGGTCATCACGCCGTCGGAGACGGTCAAAACCCGTATCCGGGAACTCGGTGCGAGTAGCGACGACGTGCGCGTCATTCCGAACAGTATCGACGTGGACGCAATCCACAACGCACAGGTGGTCGATGGCGCGGATATCGTCTACTCCCGGCGTCTCGACGAAGATGCGAACTTGGAGAGTCTCCTGCTCGCGCTGGCCGAACTACGCGACAGAGGATGGCATGCGGTCGTCATCGGGGATGGTCCCACGCGCAAGCAGTACGAACGACAGGTCGCCGACCTCCGCATCGAGGACCGCGTCGAATTCACCGGTGCACAACCCCCCGAAAAGCGAGTTCCCGTGTTCCGTGGGGCGAACGTCTACGTTCAAACGGCCCGAAAGGAAGCGTTCCCGACCGATCTCCTTCGCGCGCTGGCATGCGGTTGTGCTGGTGTCATGGAGTACCACGTCGAATCGAGTGCACACGAACTGGTCGAACGCGAGGAACGAACGTTCCGAACGACCAGCGAGCAGGAACTCACCGACGCGCTTCGGTCGGCCGCCGACCTGCCGGAACTCACGGAGAACGATGCGTTCGAAAAATACGGTCATCGACCCGTGTTGGAGCAGTATCTCGATTGCTACCGGGACGTTCGGGATTCGTTCGGATTTTTCTAACCTCGTTCGTCCCGTTTTTAGACGTTACAGCGGCTGAGAGTAGCACTCAGTGCATGTTTATATAGTAATCGTGCGTATAAATTGTATGGTCGCTATTGAGTTAAACAGTGTAACCAAACGGTTCGGAGATGTAACTGCACTCCGGGACGTCACCCTCGTGGTGAAGGATGGGGAAATCTTCGGCTTCCTCGGTCCCAACGGCGCGGGGAAATCCACGACTATCGATATCCTGCTCGATTTCGTCCGCCCGACGTCGGGGACCGCAAGCGTTCTCGGCTTCGACGCCCAGAGCGAGAGCCTCGACGTTCACGAGCGCGTCGGCGTCCTGCCTGACGGCTACCACCTCTACGACCGATTGACGGGCCGACAACACGTCGAGTTCGCGATTCGATCGAAGGGCGCGGACGACGACCCGGAGGCGATCCTTGAGCGCGTCGGCATCGCGGATGCCGCCGACAGGAAAACCGGCGGCTACTCGAAAGGGATGAAACAACGGCTCGTCCTCGGGATGGCACTCGTCGGGAAACCGGATCTGCTCATCCTCGACGAGCCATCGACCGGACTCGATCCGAAGGGTGCCCGCGAGATGCGCGAGATAATCATGGAAGAACGCGACCGCGGTGCGACCGTGTTCTTCTCCAGTCACATCTTGGAGCAAGTCGAAGCGGTCTGTGACCGCGTCGGTATCCTGATGGGCGGCGAACTCGTCGCCGTGGACACCATCGAGGGACTGCGAAGCGCGGTCAGCACCGAGCAGACGCTCTCGATCACCACCGACCGGCCGATCGACGAGCGAACGCTCGATGCGGTTCGTGCAGTCGAGGGCGTTTCGCGGGCAACTGCGGCGGACACGGCGGTCGCCGTGACGCTCGAATCCCGCTCGAAATCGGCGGTGTTGAACGCTCTCGAAGCACGGGGCGTAACAGTCGAAGACTTCAGCACCGAAGAAGCCTCGCTGGAGGAACTGTTCATGGCCTACACGGCCGATAACACGACCGGCAAAACGGCGGTGTCAGCATGAGCTGGGCCGTCGTCGCGCGCAAGGATTTCCAGGACGCGCGTCTATCGAAGTCACTCTGGGCGCTCTCGGCGCTGTTCGTCCTCTTCGCGGCAGGGATGGCGTACATCTACGCCGAACTCCCCGCACTCGGGGGCGAAGCCGGAGAACTCTCCGCACTCGGATTGATCTTCTTCCTCGCCGCCCCCGCGACCCTGTTCGTTTCCATCACGGCGGTCGTCGTCGCGGCGAAATCCCTCGCTGGCGAACGCGAAAGCGGGAGCATGAAACTCCTGCTCTCGTACCCACACACTCGTCGAGACGTGGTTCTCGGGAAGGTCGCCGGCCGTGCCGTCGTCCTTGCGCTCCCCATCGTCATCGGGTTCGCCGTGGCGGCAATAGTGGTGCTTGCCAAGTATGCCACCTTCACGCCGGTCGATTACGTGGTGTTCGTCCTGCTGACGGTACTGTACGCCGTCGCCTACATCAGCCTCGTTGTCGGACTCTCGGCCACGACCGACTCGGGAACCCGTGCAACCGCGATGGCGGTCGGACTGTTCGTCGTCCTCGAACTCCTCTGGGACGTCGTGCCGCTCGGCGCGCTGTACCTACTTGAGGGCCGTCTCGTCCCGATTCAGGAGTACCCCAACTGGGCGTTGTTCCTGTCGGGACTGACCCCGAGTGCCGCCTACACGACCGCTATGGGTGCGGTGCTCCCTGAGTCACCTAATGCGGTTCTCGGTATCGGGCCTGCCGGTGACGTTCCGTTCTACCTCGCCGACTGGTTCGGCCTCGTGCTGTTGGTCGCGTGGACTGTCGTTCCGGTCAGTCTGGGATACCTCAGATTCCGTACTGCTGACCTCTGACCCGACCATCCATCGGCAAAAAATATACTATTTCTTTCATATATTCCCATTTATCCGCATTAGAAAAGTATTTTATTAACCAGAATACATTATAATTTGCGAAAATTAATGAACGAGAAAAATACACGACGAACTTTCCTGCGAGCCGTTGGCGCGACTGCGCTCACCGTTCCGACCATTGCCGCAACCGCCAGTGCGGCGTCCGACCAGTTCTACTGGCCAACGACCGGTGAGGTCACCTCCGGCTACTACGACGACCGAGACGGTGGCACGCGAACCCACCGTGCCGTCGATATCGACTGGGAAACCGGACAGCCGGTTTACGCGGCACAATCCGGAACGGTGGCGTACGCGGACTACGCCAGCGGGTACGGCTATCACGTGAAAATCGACCACGAAGGTGGCTACCAGACGCGCTACGCGCATTGCCAATCGGACCTCAGAGTGTCCGAAGGGGAGTACGTTAGCCGCGGTCAGCACATCGCCGACCTCGGTGGCAGTGGCGGGTACGAACCGCACCTTCACTTCGACATCAAGCGGTACGGGGACTACGTCTACGTTCCCGGTAGTCCCGGTGACTGGGTGGACAAGGACAACCCGATTCCGGAGGACTACCCCGGCCTCGGCGGCGGTAACGGCAGTTCGTACAGCTGGCCCGCCCGCGTCCGCGGAGACACCGGCGAGTCGGTATACTCGATCCAGTTCCTGCTCGAACACCACGGCTATGACCTCGCACACGACGGAAGCTACGGTCCGGAAACCGAGAGCACGGTCGAGAGCTTCCAGTCCGCGAACGGTCTCACCGTCGATGGGATGACCGGGCCGAACACGTGGAGTGAGCTCATCGTCTACGTCACGAGTTCCAGTGACGATCCCTACTGGCCGACGTATGCCGTTCAGCATCAGCTGTACTACGACGAGGGGTACGACATCTCCGTGGACGGCTACTACGGCCCTGAAACCGAGAGCGCCATCGAGAGCTTCCAATCGAGTGCAGGGCTCACAGTCGACGGGATGGCTGGACCGAACACGTGGCAAGCGCTCGTCGATATCGGCAACTGAGAGAACAGTCGTTCTATGAAATCGATTCGTAGAACACGTTGTATCGATCGAGGAGTGGGATTTGTCCAAAAGTAAGCCGGTCCTTTCGGACACCCGGAGCAGACTGAACTCCAATGTACGATTTTGCTCCTCAATTTATAATTCTTATTTGTTATTTACTAAATATAATTATTTCCCACAACTCTTAGAAAACTTTTTTATCTATTGATTTATGATATAATTTGCAGATAAAATATGACGAAAAAACTTACGCGACGAAACTTGCTCCGTACCGTTGGAGCGTCTGCGGTCTCGCTTCCAGTCATCTCATCGACCGTCAGCGCGGCGAGCGACTTCGACTGGCCGATTACGGGCTACATCACGTCACCGTACGGTGCCCGCCCCGGACATTACGCGGTTGACATCGGCGCCAACGGCAATATCGGCGAGCCGATTTACGCGGCCCGTGGCGGCGTCGTCGACGTTCGAAGCTACGAATCCGGCGGCTGTGGCAACTATCTGAAGCTCGGTCACGAAAACGGCTACCAGACGATGTACTGCCACCTCAACAGCTTCGACGTGGTACAGGGCGAGAGCGTCTCCCGCGGCCAGAAGATCGGCGGCATGGGCAACACCGGGAACTCATCCGGTCCCCACCTCCACTTCACTATCGAGCAGAACGGAAGTCACCTCTCGATTCCCGGTTCCGACGGGGAGAACGTCACTGCCGGTACCGCGATTCCGAAAGACTACTCTGGCATCGGTGGCGGCGGTGGCGGTAGCTACAGTTGGCCGATTTACTCCCGAGGCGACCAAGCAGAAGCAGTCTACTCCATCCAATACCTACTCGAAGAACACGGTTACTCGCTGAACTACCACGACGGTATCTACGGCTCCGAAGTCGAAAGTACGGTCGAGAGCTTCCAGAGTGCGAACGGTCTCTCCGTCGATGGTGTCGTCGGCCCGAACACGTGGGAGGAACTGTACGTGCCGGTCGTAAGCTCGAGCAACGATCCGTACTGGGCGACCTACGGTGCACAACACCACCTGCGCTACGACGAAGGATACAGTATCTCCGTGGACGGTTACTACGGTCCGGAGACCGAAAGTGCCATCGAGAGCTTCCAGTCCAGTGCAGGCATCGCAGTGGACGGTATCGTCGGCCACGACACGTGGCAAGCGCTCGTCGATATCGGCAACTGAGCGAAAACGGCGCTTCGTAAATAACCGTCTTCCTTCGTTTTTTACAGCCCGTCCGGAGAAAGCGAACACGCAGGGACGGTCCGAAAACCGTACTGATCCCTCGATTCGAGGGTGTAAACGTTCATGCCGGATGTTTCGGATCCCCTGGCTATGATTTTATGGTTCGTCGATAGTTGTGGGGGCTTCGATGGCTTCGACGGCGCGGACGGCGGCGACGTTCGCTTTCACGTCGTGAACTCGGACGATGTCGGCCCCACGTTCCGCGGCGATGGTGGTTCCGGCGACCGTCGCAGGGCCTCGTTCGCCCGCCTTTCGGCCGATGAGGTCGAACATGGATTTGTGGGAGTGTCCGATGAGAACGGGACAGTCGAGCCCGTGGAGTTCGCCCGTTCGACCGAGCAGTTCGAAGTTCTCAGTGGCGTGTTTGCCAAAGCCGAGTCCGGGGTCCACGATGATTTGATCCCTGTCTAACCCGGCTTTCTCGGCGAGGAGAACGCGCTCTTCGAGCTCCGCGATAACGTCCTCAACCACGTCGTCGTACTCCACTTCGTGCTCCGGAACGACGGGTGCATCGAGGCTGTGCATCACCACGAGTGGTGCGTCGTACTCGGCCGCTACGAAGCGCATTTCCGGGTCCGCGAGGCCGGACACGTCGTTTATGATGTCCGCACCGGCATCGAGGGCGGCACGAGCGACCTCGGCTTTCCTCGTATCGACCGAAATCATCGCGTCCAAATCCCGGATCGCCTCGATGACCGGGACGATACGCTCGATTTCTTCCTCGTTCGAGATTTCGTCAGCTCCGGGTCGGGTGCTCTCGCCGCCGATATCGATGATATCCGCACCTGATTCGACCATCCCGTTTGCCCGTTCGATTGCATCCTCGTGAGCTTCGTACTCACCACCGTCGTGGAAACTGTCCGGGGTAACGTTGAGAATACCCATTACCGCCGTCCGGTCTTCCCACGGGTAGCCGCGTTCGTTCTCCGCCTGTTGAATTCCGAGGGTCTTCCGAAGCTCGTCGGCGAACACCGACAGGCCGTAGGGTTTCGCTTCTATCGTCTCGGCGAGCTGTTTGTACTGTGCCAGCGTTCCCATGAGTAGCACGTCGATGTTTCCGTCATCGCGGTCGTTCAGCCCCGACCGTGCACATTCACCACCGATGCTCAGCATCTCCTCTTTGATATGCTGGGCTTGCTGAACCTGTACCCGCGTTTTCAGCACGCGGTGAACGGCTTTCTCCCGCATTCTCCACACACCGGGTTCCGTGACGTGCGTCCCCTCCAAGGCGTCGCGTGCTTCCTCCAGATTTCCGATCTGCTTCGGAATCTCGGCTCGCGTCCAGCGCGATCGAGCCTCCGCCACCGCGAACAACGACCCCGTGACGAGAATCAAATCGTCGGCCTCTGCTTCCTCGAGCGCGCTTTCGAGCGCACTTTCGACTGAACTCACCCGGACTACGTCGTTCGAACCGCGTTCTTCGAACGCGCGTGCAACGACTTCCTCGTCCTCCGAACGGTCGAGGTTCGGATGCGTAGCGACGACGCGGTCCGGTTTCGGGAGCGCATCGGCCATCGACTGAACGTCCTTGTCGTGCATCGCGCCGAACACGAGATGGAGCTCGTCGTAGTCGAACTCGGCGACGGTTTCGGCGAGCGCCTCACACGCACCGGGGTTGTGCGCCCCGTCGAGGACGACGAGCGGGTCGGTCCTCATCACTTCGAATCGGCCGGGCCAGAACCCCTTCCGAAGCCCGCTGGCGAGATCATTCTCGCTTACGTCGGCAACTTGTCGGGCCAGTACTGCCGCGATACCGGCGTTTTGTGCCTGATACTCGCCGAGCAGTGGAATCGTCGTTTCGACCCCCCAATCCGACCCGGATAGCGAAATCGCGGCCTCGGTGTGATTCGTCCGGCCTTCGTATGTCGCCTGCACGTCAGCGTCGGCCTCTTTCCCAACCAAAACGACGTCGTTCGCTTGCTCCCTGATCGCATCCAGCGCGTCCCCGGTCGCTCCAGTAACCAACGGTACATCGACAGGCGCGACGTGTGCCTTGTCACGAGCGATTTCCTCGACCGTCTCCCCGATGATGCCTGTGTGTTCGAGGGTCACGCTCGTTACCGCCGCGGCGATCGGGTCGACGACGCTCGTTGCGTCGTAGCGCCCGCCGATGCCGACTTCGAGGATGGCGACATCGACTTCCTCGCGGCCGAAATACCACACCGCCATCGCGGTCATCGTTTCGAAAAACGTCGGGGAGGTGCCGTCTACCGCCCGGTCGGTGACGTAATCGTGGGCGTCCTCCACGAATTCGACCATCGCGGATTTCGTGATTTTTCGGCCATCGACCGTGATTCGTTCTCGCACGTCGTCGAAATGCGGTGACGTGTAGAGGCCGACCGTCAATCCCGCCTCGCGGAGCACTTGCTCCGACATTCGGGCTGTACTTCCCTTTCCGTTCGACCCCGCTACCTGTACGAACTGCACGCCGTCGTGGGGGTCACCGAGGTGTGCGAGGAGGTCCGCGGTGGAGTCCGTGCCCGGTTTCGGGCGGAACCGCCGCAGGTCGAAAAGAAAGTTCGCCGCCTCGTGGTAGTCCATAGTGGTGACGACAGAAGCAGTCCGCTTTAGATTGTCGGAGTCGGAAGACCGTCGGTTCGCATCGTCCCATTTTCCACCGGTCAGTATTCGTATTCGTGTTCGGTTCGTCGACGCTCCTGTCTGACCTGTTCGTCGCTCACGTCCTCGTCCACGAGGCGTTTCATCCTGCGCTCGAACTCCGATTCGTCGATTTCGCCCGCGACGTATCGTTCTTTCAATTCGTCCATCCGGTCCTCGGTCGTCGGTTCGACGCGTTCGGACAGGCCAAGCGAACTGGCCTGTGGGTGCAGTCGCTCCGCCCGCCGAACGATGCCAGCGAGGCGGTCGTTCCGCGGCATCGAGACGTTCCGTGCGGCGGCCACGACCAACCCCACGAATAGCAATCCGGCGACCAGTCCGTCCAGTAGGAACGCGACGATGTAGGGGGCAGCGGAGTGGAGGAAAGCCCAAAGCAGGGGCGTATTGGCGTACGCCGGATTACCAAGCGCGGAGAGCGCGGCCAGCAGTCCGAGCGCGCCGATGCCGACGAGGAGGACCAACGAGAGGAGGAATCCCGTGAGCAGGGCTTTGACCTTGGAATCACCGAGCAGTCCCATCGTGGGGGTGTTGGTGGTGGTCGCACTTTAACCCGTCTTCGGACGAGAGACGCGGCCGCGATGATTTTGACGCTGAGTGGCTTTACCACACGTGATGCCTTACGAACCGTGCAACGGAGTCACGCTCTATTTTGAGGAACGTGGAGAGGGAACACCGATCGTCTTTTTGCCGGGGGTAACGACCGGCGTTCGATTTTTCGCGCCGCAGTTAGCGGCCCTCTCGGACGACTTCCGAACGATTGCGCTCGATTACCGAGGCCACGGGCGGTCGGAGAAGACGGAAGCCGGACACACCGTACCGCAATACGCCCGCGACCTTCGGGCGTTTCTCGACCGACGGAACCTCGACGGTGTCGTTCTCGTCGGATGGTCGATGGGTGCGCTCATCGCGTGGGAGTATCTCGATCAGTTCGGGGAGGGCGGAATTCGTGGACTCGTCGTCGTGGACATGTCGGCGTCACCGTTTCAGTGGGACGGCTTCGAACATGGCAACGCCGACCTCGACCGGCTCACCGACACGCTAGAACTGGTACAAACCGACCATCTGGCCCTCGTCGAAGGTCTTATCCAGCAGACGTTCAACCGACCTCCCTCCGAGGATGTTCGACGATTGGTTTTCGACGAAGTTTCTCGTACGCCGCCACCGGTCAAAACTGCCATCATCTTCGATTATACGATGCGCGATTATCGTGATATTCTTCCCGGCATCGACGTTCCGACGCTGGTCTGCGCTGGCGCGGACGAGACGTGGCGAACTGTCGCCGCCGTCAAGGACGTGGCGGACCGTCTCCCAAATACGGAGTTCGAACTGTTCGAGGAGAGTGGGCACGTCCCCACGTTGGAGGAACCGGACGAGTTCAACCGAACAATCGCGGAATTCGTGGTGTCGCTGTGAGTTCGACGCCGAGGGATCTTTGAACCGTACGTGTCGAACTGCTCATTCCTTTCAATCGGCAACAAAGATTAACCATGCTTTGGCCGACGATTGGGACGTAATGCCGGACTACACACTGCACGTCCCCTCGATTCGTGGCGCGACGAAGGAATCCCCTAACACGCCGTATAGCGAGGGCGATTTCCCGATGGACGACATGGCGGACATCGACGACTATTTCCTCCTCTCAACGTCAGACATCCCACCGGAGTCGTTCGACGACCTCTTCCTTCCCGTCGCTCATTTGGACCAGCGACTCAGCCTCCCACTGCTCAAGGAAGCGCTGGACGAAATCGAGACGCTGGAAGGATTGGACGACGAGACGAAAACCGAGACCATCGACATGATTCACGACCTCGCCGAGTGTTTCCCGAACGAAGGTCTCAACGACTGAAACGGACCGCTTCGGCTAATTTCGAGCTTCCACCACTCCTTTAGTACATTCAATCGTGACGGAAGCACCGGCTCCCCGTGAACACCATCGCCATGTCGTGCTCGTTCGCGGCCTCGATAACGTCGTCGTCGTTGACCGACCCGCCGGGTTGAATAACTGCCTCGATACCCGCTTCTGCGGCTGCCTCGATGGCGTCCGGGAACGGGAAGAAGGCGTCACTCGCCATCACCGCACCCTCGGCGTCCTTCCCCTCTGCATCGCGGTCGGTCTTCATTTTCGCGATTTCGACTGCGTCCACGCGGCTGACCTGCCCTGCGCCGACGCCGACCGTCTCGGTTCCTTTGGCGAAGAGGATAGCGTTTGATTTGACGTGCTTGATGGTCTGCCATGCGAACGACATGGCGTCGAGTTGCTCGCCGGTCGGTTCGCGCTCCGTGACGATTTCGAGGTCGTCGCGAGTCGGGGCCTGCATATCTCGCTCCTGGACGAGTCGCCCCCCGACGAGGTCCTTTTCGGTGTGCGTTTCCGTGATCTCGCCGAGGTCGCCGACATCGAGCACGCGCAGGTTTTTCTTCTCGCAAAGGGTCGCCAGTGCCTCGTCGGTGTATCCCGGTGCGACGACGACTTCCTTGAACGAGTCCACGATTTGCTCCGCAGTCGCGTCGTCGCACTCCCGATTGAGGGCGACGATGCCACCGAACGCGCTTTTCGCGTCCGTTCGAAGCGCACGGTCGTAGGCTTCCGCCAGCGAATCGGCGGTGGCACAGCCGGCGGGATTGGTGTGTTTGATGACCGCGCAGGCGGGTCGGTCGAACTCCTTGATGAGGTTCAACGCACCGTCGGCGTCGTTGTAGTTGTTGTACGACAGCGCCTTTGCGCCCTCGTTCAACTGGTCCGCGTGGACGACGCTAGCTTCCTCGCAGGTCGCATCGGAGTACAGAGCGGCGTCCTGATGCGGATTTTCGCCGTATCGGAGGTCAGCGGCTCGGTCCGCAGTTTCGACTCGGCGAGTCGGCAGCGCGTCGTCGGTGTCGTCCGCGACGTGAACCGCGTTCGCATCGTAATCGACCTCGACCTTCCCGTCCGAAAACCAGCGAACTGCGCGCGGATAGGCCTTGAATTCGCCCTGATACAGGACGCGCTCTGAGAGCGCGTCCTTCGTATCCCCCTCGTAGACCGGAATCGGCTCCTGTGTGACGATCGGACCGCTGTCGACACGTTTCGGGTCCACTTTCCCCTCCTCGTCCGCTGCCTCCGTGACGACGTGAACCGTACATCCGGTGAGGCGTACACCTTCGTCGAGGGCGTCACCCCACGCATCCATGCCGGGGAACGAAGGGAGCAAGGATGGATGGACGTTCAGCGTCGTCGGCGCCTCCTCCAGAAACTCCCCGGTCAGGATTCGCATGTAGCCGTCGAGACAGACGAGGTCGAACTCGTACTCGGATAACGCATCGAGAACCCGTCGTTCGTGCGCCTCGCGGGCTTCGTCGTCGTCCAACTCGACGACTTCGGTCGGGATGTCGCGCTTCTCGGCTTCTTCCAAAACAGGTGCGTCCGCGCTGTTCGTCAGGACGACAGCCAACTCCGCGCCGCCCGGCGTGAGGTCGGCGATGTGCATCAGGTTTCGACCACGGTTCCCGGCCATACCCGCAATCTGTGTCATGGTCGGAAGACCGACCGGCGTGGGCAAAGTAGTTGCGGTCTTTCGCCAAAATATATGCATGTACGTGGATATATTCATCGAGTCAGCTGGTGATAGACCGTTCAATATGCATATCCGTGCGCCACCGTACCGACACGCTTTTGCCGAACGCCCCGGCAGGCACAGGTATGGATTCCCTTTACGCCGTTTCGCCGCTCGACGGCCGATATGCCGGTCGCACCGCGCCGCTCCGCGAGTATGCGAGCGAGGCCGCGCTCATGCGTGCCCGCGTGCAAGTCGAAGTAGAGTATCTCATCGCGCTGGCCGATCTCGACGCGACACCGTTCGGAATCGCGGCCGACGACCGCGATTTCCTCCGCGATCTGTACGAGGAGTTCGACGAGGGAGATGCGGAAATCATCAAAGCGTTCGAAACTGCAGGTTACGCCGGATACTCCGCCACGAATCACGATGTGAAGGCGGTCGAGTATTTCGTCCGCCATTCACTTCCGGACGATCTGGAGAATCTCGCATCGTGGGTTCACTTCGCGTTGACGAGCGAGGATGTGAACAACCTCGCCCACCGTCTGCTGGTCAAACCCGCCGTGGAGAACGTTTTGCTTCCGGAGCTCGCCGCGGTCCGCGACGAACTCGCGGAAATGGCCCACGAGTACCGCAACGTACCGATGCTCGCCCGAACCCACGGGCAACCGGCGACGCCGACCACGTTCGGCAAGGAAATGGCCGTCTACGCCGCCCGACTCGGCCGCGCGACGGGGCGCATCGACGACGCGATCGAATCTATTTCGGGCAAACTCGCGGGTGCGAGCGGTACGTATGCCGCCCACGTCGCTGCCTACCCCGACGTGGAGTGGCGCGCGTTCTCGCGGGAGTTCGTCACGAATCTCGGTCTCGAACACACCGCGCTCGCTACACAGGTCAACCCCTGTGACGACCTCGCGGAACTGTTCGACGCGCTCCGCGGGGCGAACAACGTCCTGCTCGATTTGAACCGCGATGCGTGGCTCTACGTCAGCGACCGCTACCTGGGGCAGGTCGCAACCGAGGGTGAAACCGGCAGTTCGACCATGCCCCACAAGGTCAACCCGATCGACTTCGAGAACAGCGAGGGCAATCTCTCGAAAGCCAACTCGGACCTCACGTTTTTAGGAGACTATATCACCACGTCGCGCCTCCAGCGTGACCTCTCGGATTCGACCGTCAAGCGAAACATCGGCGCCGCCTTTTCGTACTGCCTGCTCGGCTACACGAAAGCACAGGACGGCCTCGGGAAAGTCGTTCCCAACGAGGACGTCATGCGCGAGGAACTGGACTCGACGCCGGAAATCATCGGCGAGGCAGTCCAAACGATTCTCCGACGGGAAGGCCACGAAGACGCCTACGAGCGTGTGAAGGACTTGACCCGCGGAAAACGCGTCACGCTTGCTGATTTCCGTGACCTCTTCGACGAGTTGGACGTGGACGAGGAGGTGCGCGAGGAACTCCACGAACTCACGCCGGCAGGCTACACGGGACTCGCGAGCGACCTCACAGAGGACTGCTGAGAACCGCGAACGTCGATTCGACCGCTTCTATCGGTAGTAGTCGCGCTTGTTGTAGACGTAGACCAGCAGGAGGCTGGCGACCACAATTCCGAAGATGGCTCCGATGTTCCCGAGAAGCAGGTTGAAGCAGCCAACCAGTAGGTCGATACCGAACACGACCATCGTTAGCGTCCATGCCCACGGTTTCAGCGTCAATAGCCCCCACGCAACCACGAGTTGCACGATCGAAAGGATGATACCGAGCGGGCCGAAGACGATTCCGAGCGGCGAACTGGCCATCGTCCCGAGACCGCCGAGGATGCCGAAAATCGCCGAAATTGCCGCGAGGATCCCGAGTATTTTGATGCCGAGCGGAGGCGAACGACGGCGTCCGTACGTGCTGGAGGGTGCCATACTCGCTCCTGTGAGGCGAGTTATCATAAATGCCATCCACGAAGTATTTACGGGTACGCGATACACCTTCGACTACATGAACGCCGATGACTCCTCCGGATGTCCGAAATGCGGCCACACGCAAGCCTCCACGGACTCTATATCGACGACCGGTGGCGGATTGAGCAAGATGTTCGATATCCAGACGAAGAAGTTCACCGTCGTCTCGTGCGACAACTGTGGCTACTCCGAACTGTACAAAGACGTTCGTAATCGCGGAAGCGACGTTGTAGACGTGTTTTTCGGCTGATGACCACCCTTCCGTCGGGGATTGTTCGATTTGCATCCCCGACGACATCTCCAACGATAGTTATATTCTCTACTGTCCAATAGATGATGTATGGGAAACAACGATACGCTCGTTCACGCGCTCATCGGCGCGGCCGTAACGCTCGTGACCTCCTTCGTTCCGTTTTCACCCGTACTCGGCGGTGCCGTCGCGGCCTATCTCAGCGACGCCGACACCGGCGACGGCGTCAAAATCGGTGCCATCTCGGGTGCGATCGCGACCATTCCGATGATTCTCATCGGGTTCCTGTTCGCGAGCATCTTCCTCTTTGGGAGCGCGCCGGGTGGATTCACCGTTTTCCTCCTCGTGATCGGCATGATCGCAATCCTCTACACTGCCGGACTGAGCGCGCTCGGTGGCTACATCGGCGCGTATATGACGAATTCTAACCGAGGAATCGACGTAACGTCTCAGTGACTGCATCTTCCGCCGCAGTCACTTCGTTTTCGTTCACGTACTCCTGCGGTCCGTGTGCAACTGCTCCGTCGTCGTCGGCGAGTACGCCCGGTCCGAACACGACGGTCGGTGCGATCTGTGCAAAATAGGACGCCTCCGTCGCCGCGCCGAACGGTCGTACCTCGCCGCCGGAGGCGTCTCGGAGCGTTCGGACGAGTTCCGAATCAGCAGGCGTCTCGAACGCTTCCAAAAACGGCGTGTCCCGTTCAGCGAGCGAAACGTCCACTCCAACTCTTTCGGGCGCGGACTCCCGAAGATGGGTTTCGAGCGACCCTCGAAACTCCGCCGCGCCTTCCGGCGGAACGCTCCGTCGATCGATGACGAACGAGCAGTCGGCGGGGATTTGATTCGTCGCGGTTCCGCCCTCGACGGTCGTCGGGGTGAGCGTCGGTAACCCGAGTTCGGGATGTGGGTTACGGGTGTCGAACGTCTCCAGCGCGGCCAGTACGGGTGCGAGGCCAGCGATGGCGTTGACGCCTGCCTCGGGTTGTGCGGCGTGGGCGTTCTCTCCCCGTAGTGTCACCGTCCCCTGAAATCGCCCTCTTCCCGCGTTACAGACGTCGAGTCCGGTTGGCTCGCCGACGATGACGGCATCCGCATCGATGGAAAGTGCCGCCGCCCCCGTCGAATCGGTTTCTTCGTCCGGCGTGATTGCGAGCGTCACCTGTCCTCGCTCAGGTTCGACGGCGAGGAAAGCAGCAAGACATGCGGCGAGCGGCCCCTTCGCGTCACAGGACCCTCGGCCTCGGACTCGGTCGCCATCACGCGAAAACGGAACGTGTGGCGGAACCGTGTCGATGTGCGTGTTCAAGACGATGCGTGGACCGTCTTTCGTCGCTGTTCGCTTCGCAATGACGTTGCCAGCATCGTCCACGTCGGCATCAATACCCGCCGATTCGAGCGTTTCCGTGAGAAAATCGCGCATCTCCGTGACCGACTCGTGTGATGGGGTCTGTACCGCTCGCTCCAAAAATTCGATCGTGTCGAATCCATTCATGCTTCCAAGTCGAGTCGCCCCGCCGTGGAGATTCGAACTCGTCCCTCGAACTCGGGTTCGACCGGGCCGGAGAGCGTGGCGTACCGCTCGCCGAGCGCGACTTCGAGGTTGCCCCCCGGTGGTGACACGGATATCTCCCGTTCCTCGGTTATCCCGAGCCGTCGGGCAACCACCGCGATTGCGACCGCTCCGGTTCCACAGGATTGGGTTTCGCCTTCGACGCCGCGCTCGAATGTCCGTTGGTCGAACCCACCGTTGCGCGGTGACGCGAAGGTGACGTTTGCGCCCTCGGGAAACATCTCGGCGTGTCGAATCGCCGGGGCGTCCTGTTCGATATCGATCGAATCCACGTCGTCCACGAAGGCGACAGCGTGGGGGACGCCAGTGTTGACTGCCGTCACTTCGTAGCCACCGATTTCCTCCCGTATGAGCGGTTCATCCTGCGCGAGGGGAACCCCATTCGGCGAAAAGTCGGGCGCACCCATCTCGATGGTCGCGCCGTCGTCGTCGATGCTCGCGTAGCGCGTTCCGGCGAGAGTATCGATCATGACCTCGTCGGTGTCCGCCTGTTCTGCGGCCCACACTGCGGCACAGCGTGCGCCGTTACCACACATCTCCGCCGTGCTTCCGTCGGGTTGCACGAGCGTCATAACGACTCGCGGTGGCCGGTAGTTCGGTTCGAGTGCGAGGAAGAGGACGCCGTCCGCGCCGATTCCGTCGGCGCGGTCGCAGGCTTCGCGTGCGAAGCCTGCGCGATTCGGGACGCAGACGCTCGCATCCACGATGACGAAATCGTTGCCGGTGCCGTGGTACTTCTCGAACGAGACGTTCATTGCCACACCACCTCCGCTTCGGTCGCAGTCACGTCGCCGAGCGTTTCGCGTCGGTTGACGACCGCGCTGCGGTCGCCGTCCACGACGACGACCGCGGGTCGCGGACGGGAATTGTACTGGCTCGCCATCTCGTAGCCGTAGGCACCTGCGTTGCCGATTGCCAGCACATCGTCGCGATCGGGGTTGGCAATCGTGTGTTCGCCGAAGGTGTCCGAACTCTCGCAGATGGGTCCTGCGATGGTCGTCTCGATTTCGGGGGCATCCCCGGCGAGATTTCGGACGTGGTGGTAGGCGTCGTAGAGTGCGGGTCGGGCGAGCGTCGTCATTCCGGCATCGACGCCGAGAACGGTGATCTCCGCGGTTTCCTTGACCGTGTTCACTCGCGTCAGGAGGACGCCAGCATCCGCGACGAGATAGCGACCCGGCTCGACCACGAGCGTTGCATCGAGGTCACCGAGCGCTTCCCGGGTCGCCTCCGCGACCGAATCGAGGTCGAGCGGCGATTCATCGGGATGGTACGGAACGCCGAAACCACCCCCGACATCGACGAATTCGAGCGACAGATCGATGTCGCGTGCCAACTTGCACATCCGTGAGACGAGTTCTCGATGGTTGCTCAAATCGTCGCCGGAAATTCCGCTTCCAGCGTGGGCGTGAATCCCCACGACAGCGAATTCGTCCGCAGCGGTTTCGAGCAGTTCCGCGGCGCTGTCGTACGGGACACCGAACTTCGCATCCGCGCCGGTTCGTACCTTCTCGTGATGTCCGGCACCGACGCCGGGATTGACCCGAAGGCAGAGTCGTCCGTCGTAGCCGCGCTCCGCGAGTCGGTCGATGGTGTCCTCCGCCCCGACCGTAATCGTCAGTCCTGGGTGCTCGTCGGCGAGTTCCACCGCCCTGTCGAGGTCTTCGGCTGGCGGGTTGACGGCGGTGTAGTGGACGTGCTCGCCTTCGAACCCAGCGGCGAACGCGCGCTCAGTTTCGCCTGCCGACGCACACTCGACGCTCGACCCTTCGGCTTCCAACGTTCGAAGAACCGCCCGCGAAGTGTTCGCCTTTGCCGCGAAGTGAACGTCGGCGTTCGGGAACGCCGATGCAAATCGCTGGTAGTTCTCACGTACCCGACCGAGGTCGATGACGTACAGGGGCGTTCCGTGTTCCTCGGCGAGTGATTCGAGTCGCTCGGGCGGCCAATCCGCCAGTCGCCGTACGTCGGGGTTGTCGGGGTCGTTCCCCTCGTCACTCGATTCGCTCGTCGCGCTCATCGGAGGGCCTCCTCACGCTCGACCTGCGCAAGCGTGTCGTCTTCTACATCGAGGGCGACGACGGCGGGCTTGAACGCTCCGCCGTCGAAGAGGTCGTGGTCGCCAAGCCCGGATTCCACGAATCGGGTAAACGCACGTCGGTTCGACGGCAGATGGCCGTACAATATTTCCTCGTCAACGAGGTCGTAGACCGGAATCCGCGGCGTGAGAAGCGTGTTCTCGCCGACGATGCTTCCCTCGCCAACGACGAACCCGGAGGTAACGCGACAGCCAGCGCCGAGGGTCACATCGTCCTCCACGATGACGGGGGTGCTTTCGACGGGTTCGAGGACACCACCGATGAGCGTGTTCGCACCGAGTTTGACGTTCGCGCCGATTTGCGCGCAGGAGCCGACAGTGTTGCAGGAATCGACGAGCGTTCCGTCACCGACCGACGCGCCGATGTTGACGAAGCTCGGACTCATCATAATACAGCTCGAACCGATATGTGCTCCACGTCGGAGGACGGTTCCGTCGGGTGTATTTCGGGTTCCTCGCTCCGGAAGGTCGGTAGTTTCCCTGAGTGGAAGCACGTCGTAGTATGTGACACCACCGTACTCGTGTCCCGCCGTATCCCGGATGCCGAAGTTCAGTAGGATCCCTCGCTTCACCCACTCGTTCGCTTCCCACGCACCGTCGTGCTTTTCGGCGGCGCGAATTTCGCCCGCCTCCAGCGCGTCGAGGAATCCATCGAGGGTTTCGTACACCCTCTCCTCAGCGCTTTCTGCATCCAGTTCGCCCGATTCGTATCGCTGCCACAGCTCTCGTATGTCGTTTCTCATTCTGCTACTACCTCGCTAAAATCGTACCGACCCGGAGTTCGTCCGGTCAACCAGACCGCCGCATCGAGTGCGCCGTCGGCGAACACCGCCCTGCTTCCCGCGCGATGGGTCAGTCGCAGTTCCTCGTGGTCGTTCGCCAGCAGGATTTCGTGCTCGCCCCTGATTCCGCCTGCTCGTCGTGCATGGACACCGATTTCGTCGGATTCGCGCAGCGCGTCTCCCTCGCGCCCGTGCACTCGCCCGTCGAACTCCCCGGCGGATTCGATTCGGTCGATGATCGTGTTCGCCGTGCCGCTCGGGGCGTCGCGCTTGTGTCGATGGTGGGATTCCGTGACTTCGACGTCGTATCCGGGCAAATCGTGGACCGCATTCCCGACTGCTCGGAGTAGCGCCTGAATCCCCCGTGAGAAATTGCTCGCGTGAAGGACTGGCACTCGCTCGCTCGCTTCGCGGAGGGCAGCCTCGCCGCCCTCCGTGAACCCCGTCGTCCCGACGACGCAGGCGACGTCCGCCTCCGCGCAGTCGCCGACGAATTCCTGACTCGCTTCGGGAACTGAAAAATCGACGAGTACGTCGGGGTCGTACTCCGCGAGGGCACTTTCGAACTCGCTCGCGGGTTCGATGGGGCGTCCGTCGATTTCTCCCGACAGTTCACGGCTGACGCCCGCGACGACGCCCGCGTCGTCGCGGGCGTCTGCCTCCTCGATGACCCGTCGTCCCATTCGTCCGGTTGCACCGGAAACGAGAACGCGCGTCTCGGACGATTCCCGCATCATACGGATTCCTCCAGACGATCGAGGACTCCGGCCAGTTCGTCGCGATTTTCCGCAGAGAGCGGTGACAGCGGCGGACGCAGTCCGCTCGGCCCATAGCCACGAAGTTCCATCGCCGTCTTCACCGGAATCGGGTTCGTCTCCGAGAACAGTGCGCGGAACAGCGGCCCGAGGTCGTATTGGAGTTCCCGTGCTCTGTCGTAGTTACCGTCGAGTGCCGATTCGACCAACTCACAGGTCCGCTCGGGTTCGACGTTCGCCGATACGCTGATGGTCCCCGTCGCACCGAGCGACAGCATCGGAAGCGTCAGCGCATCGTCGCCCGACAGCACCGAAAACGCCTCGTCTCGGGTTCGCTCGATGATTTCGCTTATCTGCCCGAGGTCGCCGCTCGCAGCTTTGTAGCCCGCGATGTTTTCGTGCTCTGCCAACGAGACCGTCGTCTCCACGTCGATGTTTCGTCCCGTTCGGGACGGGACGTTGTAGACGATTTGTGGCAGGTCAACTTCGTCGGCGATGGTCCGGTAATGTCGTTCCATCCCGGCCGGTTCGGGATTGTTGTAGTACGGCGAAATGAGAAGGAGTCCGTCCGCCCCGGCGTCTTCGGCGCGTCGGGAGAGTTCGAGTGCTTCGTGCGTGGCGTTGCTTCCGGTTCCGGCGATGACCGGGACGTCTACGGCCTCGACCACTGCCTCCACGACTTCCGCGTGTTCGTCGTGGGTCAGGGTCGCGCTTTCGCCGGTCGAACCGACGGGAACGAGGCCGTGTACGCCGGCCCGTTCCAGACGTTGGGCGTCGCTGCGAAGTTGGTCGTAATCGATGCTGTCTCCCGTGAAGGGCGTCGTCATCGCGGGGTAGACCCCGCGGAACGGTGTGTTTGTCATTGGTTTTGAGTCGGAAATCGGTGATCGCGCGGTGCAAAACGAGGATGATCCACGACGGGTGTGCCAATCCCGCCGAGAACCGTTTATGCCGCGCGTTTTGTGCGTTTTCCGACTGTGCGGTCGCTCGTCCCAAACGAAAGCAGGGGGTGAGCGACTACACATGGCATATACGACATGGCTGTTCCGTGGGGACTTATGCCTTACGCCGCAGGCAGAGTCTGCGGCGGCTCTCGGGTTCCCATCGTTTCCTCGGACGGGGGGAGTCTAAACGAAGGCTGAAACGATCTGTCAGCAGTCGTTCGGTTCGTCACGCTCTCGTTCGCTCCAACCGTGACGCTACGTTCCAGCTCGAGTACACATTTAAATACGATGGGAATTTATGTCAAAGTATGAATTGGAACCTCATCGGTCGGTGTGGCGTGCGATACACGTTCGCTTACGCCGGTCTCACCGTTGCTATCGTCTACGCCGTGACGCGGTCGGGGCTGGTTCTGCTCTCCACGTTCGGGTTCGGATTGGTCGTCCTGCTCTTCGCGCTCGGTGGGACTGGGACCGTGCGAATGGGGACGGGGATGACCAATGCGGATTCGATAGGTACCCGGAGCACTATCGTCGATCCGAATGATTTATCGGCGAAACGGATGGACAGCGACATCAAATTCATCTTTTACGGCGTCGGATTACTGCTGTTCGCCGCGCTCGCACTCCTCCTTCACGGGTGAGTACAATCCGGCGGTCTTATCACGTCTCCGGAAATAGCCACGGTCGATGCTCGTCCTTGGAGATGCCCACGCCGCCGACCCCGAAAACCGGCGCGCCCTCTTTGCGGCCTACCGCGAAGCAGACCAAGACGTAACTCTGCAACTCGGTGACTTGGAGTACTACGATCTACCGAAACCGACGTGGTTCATCGCGGGCAACAACGAGGACTTCGATACGATTTCGGCACTTCGAAACGGTCTGGTGTCGAACTCCGAGGTGCGAAACGCCAACCTGCTGGCAAGTACCGCCGTCGAGCTCGACGGGTTACGCATCGCCGGGTTGTCGGGAAACTACGCGCCCACTCAATACGACCGTCCACGTGCGAATCTCGTCGGCGAACGTCGCCGTCACTTCACCCACGAAGACGTCGAACGCGCGATGTCGTTGGAATCCGTCGATGTACTGATGACCCACGAAGCACCGCACGGGTTGCCCGTTTCCGAAGAGTACGAAGTCGGATGCCAGTATGTAGACGACCTACTCTCCGCGCTCGACCCTGACCTCTGTCTTATCGGACACCACCACCAACACTCGGAAACGACCATCGGTAATACTCGCGTCATCAGTTTAGCACCGACGTGGGAACGATATTACATACTTGATCCCGACTCCCTCTCTCTCACGTGGGCGGAGATGAAAGAAAACTGAAGACGGCTAAGCAGGAACCTCTTTATGCGAGTAGTTATCACACCAAGGTATGACCGAGATTCACCCCGCTCAGCGCGTCACGGTGCTGGCCGACGCGCAAAACCTCTATCATACGGCTCAAAGTGTTTACAGCCGTAATATCGACTACTCGTCCCTCCTTTCTAAAGCAACCCAAGATCGAGAGCTAACACGTGCTATCGCGTACGTCATTCAAGCGGACAGTCCCGACGAGGACCGGTTTTTCGATGCGCTCACGGAAATCGGGTTCGAGACGAAAATAAAGGCGATCAAAACGTTCGGCGACGGATCGAAAAAAGCCGATTGGGACGTCGGCATCTGCCTCGACGCGATTACGCTCGCACCGAAGGTGGACACCGTCGTTCTCTGTACGGGCGACGGTGACTTCGCACAACTCGCGACGCATCTTCGCCACGAGGGTGTGCGCGTGGAAGTGATGGGGTTCCAAGAATCGTCCGCGGAAGAACTCATCGACGCTGCCGACACGTTCGTCGATATGAGCGAACGGGCTGATACGTTTCTGCTTTAAACCGGTCGGCCGTCCTCGGCAGTTCCGTACATGAGCGCACCCGCCGCGAGTGCAACCGTGGCGAGCCCAGCCAGTGCGTTCCCGACGAGCGATCCCGCCATGGACGTGATGGCGAAGATCAGGACGCTTCCGGCTAACAGAAGCGCGATTCCGAGTAGTTCTTTGGTGTTCATACGCGCCTTTCGGACTCATTCCTAATAAATCACTCTCAAACCGATAGACTGCAGCATGGTAACCAATGACATTGGTATGCTTTGATATGGCATTCGAAGGATGTCGAAGGGCTTTCACCCTCCCACTACGAATCCGGCCCAATGACCGACGCAGGAGCTGAAACGGCGGAGTCCGACGACCTTCCCGCGCTTCGAATCACTGCCGATTATCAGTTCGGAGCGGGCGCCGGAACCGCACTGTTCCCGAAGAACGAGGAGTTGGAAATCCGTCGCTCGTCGTCCGGCCGCCCGCAGCAGGTTCACGCCGACGGTACCAGACTCGTCACCTACGCGACTGACGGGCGATTTACGCTCGGACTCGCAGGCGGTTCCCGACTCGCAGCGGCTCTCGACGCACCAGCAGGCCGCGTCATCGTCGGTGACGAGAGCGAACCGTTCGTTCGCGACGGCAAGAACGTCTTCGCCAAATTCGTCGACTCGGTAGACGAGGACGTTCGCGCCGGCGACGAGGTACTCGTTACGCACGAAAACGGTGATCTGCTCGCGGTCGGTCGCGCCGAACTCGACGCCGACGCCATCCTCGATTTCACCACTGGAATGGCCGTTAAAGTGCGCGACGGTGCGGATGAATAGGTCGTTCCATCCCGTAGTCCCGCTGTTTTCGTCGCGCTCGGCGGAATGACCGTGACTGCGATTGGACCGTTCCGTCGATAGCGAGCCACAAATCGAGCCCCGATTTCGGCCTTCGAACCCGACCGAAACCTTCCCCCGGCATACTGTTCGCTTTTACAGCCATTTTCGCCCCGGCCTCGGAACTCCCTCGATGAGCCGTTCACCTGTCGTTTCGGAGGCTATGGCCACTGTCCAACGCGACGAGGGGGAGAAAATAAGTCGCCGCGTTTGCGTCACGTTTTTTGCCCTCCGTTCCGACGATTCGGGTATGTTTGGAGGAGGCGGCGGCGGACTCAACCCCCGAAAGATGCAACAGATGATGAAGCAAATGGGAATCGACGTGGACGACGTCGATGCCGAAGAGGTGGTCATCCGGACGGCCGACGGCGAGGAACTCGTCTTCAGCGACCCCGAAGTAACTCGGATGGACGCCCGCGGTCAGCAGACCTACCAGATCGTCGGCGACGCCGAAACGCGCGAAGCGTCGGGCAGCGCGAGCGGTGCGGTCGAGGCCGGCGATGCGGAATCGTCCACGGACGAGATTCCGGATGCTGACGTGGAAATCGTCGCCCAACGAACGGGTGCAAGCGAAGACAAAGCCCGCGAGGCACTCGAAGCGGTCGATGGCGACCTCGCGGCGGCGGTCGAGCGACTGGAGTGACGATACTGCTCGTTCACGGCGACCGAGAGTATCTCCGTGACCCCGGCGAGGAACTCCAGACCGACCTCGGGGTTCTCACCGTTCCCGAGGACGTGCAACCGGGCGACACCTTGATGACCCATTTGGACGAGGAGTTTACGGTTCGACGACTACGCGGCCCGGACCTCTTTCACCATTTCGAGCGCACGGGCGCGCCGATGCTCCCCAGAGACATCGGACTCATCGTCGGTGAGACTGGCATTTCGGCTGGCGACCGAGTGTTGGACGCTGGAACCGGAACTGGCGTTCTCGCCGGGTATCTCGGCCGGATCGGCGCGGATGTCGTTACGTTCGAACGCAAGACCGACTTTGCGGAGGTCGCCCGCGAAAACATCGAAATGGCGGATGTCGCCGACAGAGTCGATGTTCGAACGGGCGACATAACCGAAAATATGGACGACCTCGGCGAGTTCGACGTGCTCACGCTCGACACACCGGACGCGGCGGAGGTCGTCGCGCATGCGCCCGACCTACTCGCCGATGGTGGCTCGCTCGGCGTGTACGCGCCGTTCGTCGAGAGCGCCCGCGATGTCGAACTGGCGGCTCGCGAAGCGAACTTCGACAACATCCGGACGATGGAAACCATCCAACGTGAGATGGATTTCGACGACCGAGGGACGCGGCCCACGACGACCGGCGTCGGTCACACTGGCTATCTGTTATTTGCAAGAAACGTGTGATCGTCCCTCATTTCGATGACCGTCTCAGGTTTCGATTCGCACTCCCTTTTCGAGCAGAAATGCTGAACTATTTCCTACCCGAATTGGAGCCCAATGACCCGATTCCAGAACACAGGACAGCCCGATTGGGACTGGTGGGAACGGCTTTGGCCTGCTCCGAGCGAGCTGCTCCGAACGCTCGGGGTCGAGTCGGGCGAAACCGTCGCGGAAGTCGGTTGTGGCAACGGCTATTTCGTCCTCCCGGCTGCGGAACGTGCGGCGATGGTATATGCGGTCGATATGGACGACGAACTACTGGCAGAACTCGAAGCGATCGCCGAAAATCGCGACCTTACCGGCCGAATCGAAACGATTTGCGGTGACGCTCGGATCCTTCCCTTCCTGCTTCCTGCCAGCGTCTCGTTTGCGCTCGTTGCGAACGTTCTACACGGTGTCGGTGAAAAACGTCAGTTCCTTCGACCGTTCGGCAGGTTCTCGAACCGACCGGCCGAGTTGCGGTCATCAACTGGCACGACCAACCGCGAGCCGAAACGACGCTCGACGGCGAGCCGCGTGGCCCGCCGACAGACGTTCGGATGTCACTCGACGAAACGACGACCCTGCTCGAAGACGCCGGGTTTTCGATCGAAGAAACGGTCGAACTGCCGCCGTTTCACTACGCCGTCATCGCTGAGCGAGCGGAGTGAGCGATGGGTAAACTAACCAACCCCTCCGAATCAGCAACCGACGCAGTCACCAGAAATCAGCGACTCCACAGTTCGTAGCGGCGAGAACGGACCGTCGTAAAAGGTCGTGTTTAGTGATCGTCTTCGCGCCACTTGTGCTCGCACTCGGTGCAGACGAAAAATCGGGTTTCGCTCTCGTCGGCCGAACGAATCTGTTGCATGTACCAGTAGGCTTCGTCGTTGTCGCAGTTCGGACACTGCGCGCTCGTCGTCGGAAGCCCGTTGGTGCCGCCGCCGCTCTCTATTATCTCGCTGGCTTCCTGGTCTTCGGTGATCGTGTAATCGCTGGCGTCGCCTTTCGGCTTCTCGTAGCCACAGCTACCACAGACCCAAAGGCCATCGTCGGCTTTCATCATGGAACCGCACTCGTCACAGAACTCCATCGTTGTCCCGGGATAGCCGACGCGCCCATTTAAACGGCGTGCTTCTTAGCCCTCGCCCTCGGACTGGTATGGCTCACCCACCGCCTCCCGCGGCAGGACGTTGTTGATCTCCGCGTCGATGTCCTCGACGGATTCGTACTCGTCCTGTTCCGTCTGTGCAACGAGTTCGCCGAGGTTCTCTTGTCCTTCCGCGAACAGAACGGTTACATCATCCAGTGCTTCCGCGGCTTCGTCGCGCGACACTGGATAGGACAACCGCTGGAGTTCGGACTCCAGATGGCTGAACTTAACAGTATGTGCCATGGCAACAGAGAACAACGCGAATCGTCTTAGCTGTTATCACGGCCTCCATCACAATCGTCTTCACCGCGGGAACGGTATTTCGAACCGAATGTTCGGTACCGACAGACGGGTATTAGCGCTGGCGCTGGCACGAATGGCGGACGCAGTCGGTAATTCGTTCCTTATCGTCGTGTTGCCGGTGTATATCGCGAGCGGTGCGGTTTCCGGCGACACGTTCGGTCTCGAGGAGGCGATGGTCACGGGAGTCGTGCTCTCGTTGTTCGGCTTTCTCAACAGCTTCACGCAGCCGTTCGCCGGGAGGATCTCCGACCGAACCGGAAAACGAAAGCTGTTCATCCTGCTCGGTCTGGCGATTCTGACGCTGACGAACGTCGCATACGCCTTCGCCGGAAACTATGTGTCGCTCGTCCTCATTCGCGCACTTCAGGGCGTCGGCGTCGCCTTTACGATTCCCTGTACCATCGCGCTCGTCAACGAACTCGCCACGGGTGACACCCGTGGGGGGAATATGGGCGTGTTCAACACGTTCCGTCTGTTGGGATTCGGCCTCGGACCGATCGCGGCAGGGTCGGTCGTGGATGGTGGACCGTACACCATCGCAGGTATCCAACTGACCGGCTTCGACGCCGCGTTCTACTTCGCGGCAGTCGGCGCGCTCGTCAGCTACTTGCTCGTCACCTTGCTGGTGAGCGACCCGAAGCGCACCGAATCGAGTGCCGGCGAGGAGTTCGACCTCTCGCTGCGTAGTTCAGGTGGTGGTCTCGATCCCGTCTTTACGCTCGGACTCACGACGCTGTTTTTGGCGATAAGCATCGCACTTCTGGCGACGATCGAACCGACGATCAACGAACGGCTGGACCAAGGGAAGACGTGGTTCGGACTTCAGTTCGCCGCGTTCGTCCTCGCACAGGTCGCGCTTCAGGCTCCGGTCGGCCGCGCGAGCGACCGGTTCGGCCGCCGTCCCTTCATCATCGTCGGAATGGTCGTTTTGGTCCCAGCGACGCTGGCACAGGGGTTCGTCGGTACCTCGACGCAGATGCTCGTTGCCCGTCTCGTACAGGGTGTCGCCGGCGCGCTGGTGTTCGCGCCTGCGCTCGCGTTGGCCGGTGACCTCGCGCGTGAGGGGCAGTCCGGAACTCAACTCTCCATCCTGACGATGGCGTTCGGACTGGGGACCGCAATCGGTCCGCTTGCGTCCGGATTCCTCGTTCGGTATGGCTTCTCGATTCCGTTCGAGTTCGGGGCGATACTGGCGGCGCTCGGCGCACTCCTCGTCTACACGCAGGTCGAAGAAACGATGTCAGTGGGTGCGGATTCGGACGCCGAATCGCGCCCGGCGCCGCAAGATTGAGGGTTTCTACTTGAATTCCGGTTCCCGGTCGTCCAGGAACGCGGCCATTCCTTCGCGTTGGTCGTGCGTACCGAACAGCGAACTCCAGAGACGGCGCTCGTAGCGGAGGCCTGCCGACTGGGTTCCCTCGTGTGTCTGGTTCAGTGCTTCCTTTGCAGCCTGAAGGGCGAACGCCGGTCGTTTCGCCAAATCCCTCGCCATTTCTTCGACGTGGGCGTCGATCTGGTCGTGCGCGACGACTTCGCCGACCAAGCCCATTTCGTGGGCATCCTGTGCGTCGATTCGCTCGCCGAAGAAGATGAGCCTGCGAGCCAGTTCGTCGCCCACCACGCGAGCGAGTCGCTGGGTCCCACCCCATCCTGGAATAATGCCGAGGTCGATTTCGGTCTGGCCGATGACGGCGTTCTCGCTCGCCACCCGGAGGTCGCAGGCGAGCGCGAGTTCACACCCGCCGCCGAACGCGTAGCCGTTCACCGCCGCGATGGCGGGCGCGGGGAACGACTCCAGCATGTCTGCCACGTCATGTCCGAGCTCCGCGTACTCCTGTGCTTCCGTCGTCGAGAGGTCCTGCATATGGCTGATGTCGGCTCCCGCGATGAACGCTTTCTCCCCAGCGCCGGTCAGTACGAGCGCGCGGGCATCTTCGGATTCTGCCTCGGAAATCGCATCACGGAGCGCGCGCAACGTCTCGACGTTCAACGCGTTGAGTCGGTCGGGTCGGTCAACCGTTAGCGTCGCTACGTCGTCGTCGTCGTCGAACTCGAGTCGTACCGTGTCCCATTCGGGCATGCGTTCACCGTCTCGCGGAACTCGGTTAATCATTGCGGAGATGTGGATTTTGATCGAAAGACGGATCGATGTCCGCCATAGTGGGTCCCGCGAGTGTTCGGATGAGTGTGGAAAGACGAGTTCGGTTATTCCTCCACACGACCCCGCAATCATCGTCGTCGCCCAAACTGCTCCGGAACTGGGAAATAATACGCCCCCATACCCTTTCCATAATGACGCTGTCCGAGGAGGCCCGCGAGCGACTCGCCGACCTGGTCGAACTGCAACCGACGAAAAACAGCGAACTACAGGACCGCTGGGGATTGGAGAGCGGGAGCGAAGTGCACCAGTATCTGGAGAGCGAACTGAAGGAGTACTACTACCGCGACGAAAACAGTTACATCTGCGCGACGACCGAGGCGAACGACCTCGTGGACGTGGAACCAGGCATGGTCGCTGACGAGGACGGGGATGCACCCAGCGTCGTCCGCGTGCCTGAAATTCAACAGCGTATTTTCACCGTTCTCGCCGATCACGACGAGCGATCCGAGAGCGTCGTCTCCGTGCTCCACAAACTTCGCGACGAGTACGACCTCGATCCCGACGTGGACGACGTGCGCTCCGCCCTCCAGAGTTTGAAACGAAAGGGCGTCGTCGAAGTCGTCTACCGAACCGTCCCGACGTTCAAACTCGCCGTCAAACGAGAGGAAATCACCGTCGAAGCGTCCGGGTAATCGGTCGAACCCCGGACTAGTGACACCCAGTCGGATTACTTCGGTCGAAATCGCTCCCGGCGGGAGTCGAGCAGTCGCTGAATCGCCTTTCCAGGGCCGCCTTCGATTGGCCATCCTTTCCGTCGCCACGCGGGTGGTTCGGGTTCGAAGTCGGAACAGCGTCCGGAACACTGTTTCGCGGTTTGCGAACACGACTTCGCCGAACAGTGGGGAAGCAGCAACTCGTTTTCGCGCCGCAGTTCGAAGTGCCGACAGTCGGGGCGCATGGTTCGGGTATACGACCGCCAGCCGCGTTCGTACGCCCGCTCCGCGATTTCCAGTCGCTTTTGTTGTTTCGTTTCGCTCTCGACGTAATCGAAGCGGGCCGCCGATTGATCGTATGCTCCGCCACTCGGCCGCTCCACGATTCTGGTTCCCGGCGACTCAACGTCCAGGGTTCGGGGATACCACGCCACTGTGGCGGTTTCCGCCTTCGAACTCGCATCCTCGTCGAAGGTCAGAATGCCCGCCTCGACGGGAAGGGATTCCAGCAGTGCAGGTTCGACTCGGTCACCGGTCGCACGAGTTGCAACCCACACTTCGTCGGCCAGCGCGAACGCCACGTCTCGTTCCATCTGAGGACGTAAATCGCGGGCGGCACTGGCGTCCAGATCGGGCTTGTTTTCGATTGCGACGATGCGACGAACCCAGTCCGGATAGTCCCAGCGGCGCCTGATTTCGAGCCGTCGTCCGCGTTTTCGAACGTCCAAAATCCCCCGGTCGTCCGCCTCGTGAATCGTTTCACGCACGTATCGCCACGAATAGCCCGGGTGGGGGAGGGCGTCCTGATACCACGCCCACTCTTCGGGTGCGTTCCGCATCACGTGTAGATGGTCGCTTTCGAGTCGCGTTCGACCGAACTTCGCACGTTGGGCGAACGCGTCACTGTCCACCTCTACGACGACTGTATCCCACCGTCTACGCTTCGTCCCGAGCTGTCGCGAGACGAGCACCGGACATTCACGGCCCGCTGGTGGCCAGTTTCGTTCCACCCACCGACACGTTCGCAACTCGAACGTGAACTCCGGCTCGGCCATACCGACTTCTCGTCCCCCGTGCTGGTAAGCGATTCGACTGACTCATAGCAGAAAATTTTTGTTTACCGGTATGAAAGTTCCAGCCACGCTCGTCACGAGACGGGCGAACGCGGTTTTACCGCAATATTACCGAACAGCTATGAACATACGACACGCTTTGACCTCCTTGGTGATCGTCTCGCTCCTCGCAGGCACTGCCGTTGCAGGCACCGCCGGAACCGCGACGAACACCGACCAGAACCCTGCTGTACAGTCCCCTCTGTTCTTCCAACAGGAAGGCGATGGTAACGGAACCGTTTCGTTCAACCACTCCATCTACGAAGTCCAACAGGGCGAGACAGCAACGATGAACTTCAGCCTCGATGGTCTCGACGCCATGACCGTCCGAATCGGCGGTGGACAGGCTGATTACACGCTAAACGCATCCGTCACCGACGGCGACGGCGATGGGCAGGTCGTTTTGCAGTTCGACACGTCGAAAGCCGGAAGCGGTGATGGATCGGCGCTGACGGCACGAGGCGACGACGACACCGTCTCCGTCACGAACGAGACGAACGCGGATTCGCTGAAAGCGTTTATGTACGGCCTCACGGTTTACTCGGGAACCGGCGAGAACGCCTCCGAAATCGCCTATGGCGGCATCAACGTCCACGGTGACGGCTCGTCGAATCGGACGACGACAACGACCGAGGGTGAATCGTCCGGGACGACGACAACGACGGCCACCGAAACGACCGGGTCCGACGGCCAACCCGGCTTCGGCATCGGTCTCGCAGTAACCGCCCTCGCGGGAGTCGCACTGCTGGCGCGGCGTCGATAACGTCCGAAAACTCCACGTTTTTCAGTGGTCGTCGTTCTCGTCGAGGAACTCGTGAGCATCACGGAGGATGTCCCGTGGACCGTCCTGCGTGATGGTGTTTATCGCCTGTTCGTAATCACGCCACTGCAGGTCGCGGTGTTCGTTCGACAGTTCCGCGCTGGCTTCGTACGATTTTGCGATGAACAGATGCACCGTTTTGTGGATCGTCGTTCCGTTCGCTTCGAAGACGTAACTGTAGTCGTCGCGAAAGCCATCGAGGAGCCGAAAATCGTCGATTCCGGCCTCCTCTTTTACTTCCCTGATTGCCGTTTGCTGTAGCTCTTCGTCGCCCTCCACGCCGCCTTTGGGGAACTCCCAATCGCCCGGACGGCTTTTGAGGAGGAGGTATTCCCTTCGACCACGGGTATCCCGAAAGAGGATCGCACCCGCGCTCGTAGCTTTGACTGCCATTGCGCTCATCTATGCGGTTCGCCATTAAAGGAATGTCGAACCAGTACAGTTCTTCTCGCGTGTCTTCTGCGCACCGTCTCGACCATCACGACATGTCGGGGAAAACCAGACAGCGAACCGAAACATCCGCTCGAACGAGAAGCAGGAATTTTACGTACTGTGATTCTCTATACTCTACAGAGCCAGCCATGACCTTCATCACAAAAATACTGCTCCAGAGCGGGAACCGTCCCGTACTGGACAAAGTCGTGTCGGAAATTCGCTCGACGGCGGAACGAAAAGGGGCGGACCTGCGGGGCCCTCACTCCGAACCGCCGGAACGCATCCGTGTCCCACAGTACAAAACGCTCTCCGGTGACGAGGGACGTCAGTTCAGAAGTTGGGATTACACCGTGTACACGCGAAAGGTGGAAATCGTGGGTCACAACGGCGTTTCACGGCAAGTCGCCGAGATGGATTTCCCGCCGGGAATCCGCGTCGAGGTAGAACTCGAACAGATTCAGGGAATGGGCAAAGCATAACTCGGACCCGAAATCCCCGAATTTCGTCGTTTCTCCGCCGATACCGAACGGTTCTCTCGCTCGTGTTCACGCGTAGCGATCGAAATACGGTGCGGTAATCGGTCGTGTTTTCTCCCCCATTCACCTATCGGTGCGCCTGACGGTCGTACTGATGAGGTTGAGCCGTGGGCTGAAGAACGAGGCGTCCCTCGTGAACCGATACCTGACGCCGGTGCTGAGTCCGTCTCGCGTGAAAACGGTCGTCGAACCGACGACGTTTCCCCCGGAAGTGTATCGAACCGTATATCCGATGTAGTCGTCCAGTTGTGTGGTTTCCACCGCATCCCCGCCGCCCGGCAGCGTGAGCAATCTCACGGTGGTCGATGCCGGAAGTTGATCGATGACGCGGAAGGTCTCTCCTGGCCGGAAGTCGTCGGCGTATACGAGCACGTTTTCACGGCTCTGTGCGGTGCTGGTTCCCGCGGCCGAGAGTCCGAGTGCGACTGCCCCGACCGTTAGCGCACCTTTCTTCATGAAATCCCGACGCATGTCGTTTCCACCCGTTCGATTCGAAGTATCGGTTGTCCGTGTCTCCATCGGTGGTCCCCCCCGTGTGGGTACTACGGTAGAAACGACGCATCCTTCGGCAATAACTGTAATATGAGCTAACTGTTACTGGGTAACCGACCGGTAACGCTCTTCGAGTGGAACTGTCGGTCCGGGAAAAACGAAATAGGGGTAATTTCGAACCGGGCGTTCTCAGGCCGTTTCGCCGTCTATCGGTTCGAGAAACGTGGCTCGTCCTTCGTGGTCACTCTCGTCGAACTCCTCGACACGGAGCCGGACGCGAGTGTCGAGGGCGTCCTGCGGTGCGCCCTCGACGTGGAGGAGCGTGTCGCCGACACGCGCGAGGGCAGTGCCGTTTTTGTAGTCCGTGAGGTAGACCTCGATCTTCTCCCCGGTATCGAACTCGGGTTTGTTCGTACGGAACGTCCACCCTGCGGTGTATTTGTCGAAGAGACTCATACTCGTGCCACCTCCTCAGCACGGCGGTCGGAAACGTATTCGAGTCCGAACCCGGTCAGTGCGGAGAGGAGGAACACGCCGAACAGGAACCACCCGTGGAAGACGAACGGCCACACTTCGGCGGGGTTGACCAGCATCGCCGGTGTGAACCACTCGAACTGGTCCACCAAGCCGACCATGGTTGCATAGCCGACGAGGACGCCGCCTCCCCACGGGAAGATGTAGCCCATCGCGGAGGAGTTCGCGTCGAGAATGTTCGCACGGCGGTAGCCGTTGATGTTGAACTTCTGGCCGATACGAGCGACGTAGGGTGCGATGGCGATTTCGGCGGCGGTGTTGATGGTGATCATCGCGTTGACGCTCGCCGTTCCCATCACCATCGTCGTCTCCGCACGTCTGACGTTGGTCGCCACACTGTCGAGCAACCAGTCTTGGAGCGCCTCGAAGCCACCGCCGCGAATCATGATTTGCGCACCCGCGACGATGAGCAAGGTCAGTACGATAAGCGGGAAAAAGCCCGATGCACCGCCGTACAGGCTTCCGTCTACCGTGCCGGCGTTTTCCGCGTTGGCCGAAACGACCTCTACGACCGGGAGAAACGCCAACTCCTGCGCGAACGGGCCGTTTTCCGGCGCGTAGAACACCAGCATCTGCTGTATCTTCGCGAGGCCGAACACCAAGTTGGCGGAGACCGCGAAGATGAGGCCCCACGAGATCGCCTCGACGATGTGGCGGCCCGATATCGCCGTTACGATAACGATGAGCATCGAAACCAGGTGGATGAGGCCGATCGGGTTCCCCTCCAGAACCGCCGCTCCGGAGACGTCGATCCCACTCATCATCGATCCGGCAACGACGTAGCCCGCGAGTGCCAGTATCGCCGCGAAGATGGCGTATTTAAAGCGTGATGCGACGACGCCGCCGATATCGGAATCCTGCGTCACCGCGCTCACGATGGTCGTGTCGCTCACCGGTGCGAGATTGTCACCGAACACTGCGCCCGAGAGAATCGCACCGAACATCAACACCGGGTTCGCGCCGATCAGGAGGCCTGCCGGGAAGAACAGTCCGGTAAACGCGATGGTCGTCCCGTAGCCGGTTCCGATGCCAGTCGCGAGCAGTGCGGCGAGTATGAACGTGGCCGCCGGAAACAGTGTCGCGCCGATACTTAGCGTATCCGCGGCCCAAACGAGTCCCTGAACGAAGCCACCGTCTTGGAGCACCTGTGCGAACATGCCTGCCCAGAGCCAAGCGACGATGGCCGTGGCGGCCACACGTTGGGTCATCCCTTCGAAGATGGTGTTCGCGTAGGTTTTCCAGTTCCCTTTAGCGAACAGCATCCCGATGATGAGTGAAACGAGCATTCCGATAACGAGTCCCGTCGTGTCTCCGATTCCGAGAAATCCGCTCTGAAACACCGCCCAGACGATGAACAACGCGATAGGCAGTGTACTCATCCACTTTCCGCCGTAGAATTCGATTCGCGGTTCGCTCCGCGCTTGTTCCGCTTCCATCAGCTCTTCTTCTACTTCTTCACCCGGTTCATCCTGTCTATCTTCTGACGAACCCATCTAACTCACCTCTATCAGTGTGAGCCAAGAGGGTCCGGTGTTATAAATCATAGCTATTTCATGATGACAGTTCGTGAAAGCTGAAGCATATCGCACGAAATATCCGATTTTTCCACACCCGCAGGGAAGATGCAACGCCTGCCCACTCGTGAGGGTTTAAGCCTGCGCCGGTCGTCGCCCTTGCCATGAGTCAGCAAACCCATCGTGATCGGCTTGTCGAACTCCGACGGGACCTCCACCGCCATCCGGAACCGGCGTGGCGTGAGTTTTACACGACCTGTCGAATCGTGGATGAACTGGAAACGATCGGCGTAGACGAACTCTACGTCGGCCCCGAGGTCCTCGCGGAAGAGGAACGGATGGCCGTTCCGGACGGGGACGAACTCGGCCGATGGTACGAACAGGCGAGACAGGACGGCGCCCGTGAAGACATCCTCGAACGGTTGCAGGGCGGGAAAACCGGTGCGGTTGCCGTCATCGAACGGGGTGAGGGGCCGACCGTCGCTCTCCGGGTCGACATCGACGGTCTCCTCCGCGAGGAATCCATGAACGAGGATCACGTACCCATGGCGGAAGGGTTCCGCTCCGAGCACGCGGGCGCGATGCACGCGTGCGGGCATGACGCTCACGCGACCATCGGACTCGGCGTATTGGAAGCCATCAAGGATAGCGACTTCGAGGGGACGCTGAAGGTACTCTTCCAACCCGGCGAGGAGCGTGTCGCCGGTGGGAAGCCGATGGCCAAGAGCGGTCACTTGGACGACGTGGATTACTTGCTTGCGGTTCATATCGGTCTCGACCACCCGACCGGCGAAGTCGTCGCCGGTGTCGACGGATTCCTCGCCGTCAACCATTTCCTCGCCGAGTTCACCGGCGAACCTGCCCACGCGGGGGGGAAACCGAACGCCGGTGAGAACGCGGTTCAGGCGATGGCAACCGCTATTCAGAACCTCTACGCCATCCCTCGCCACGAGGACGGTGCGACCCGAATCAACGCCGGGAAGGTCGGCGGCGGCACGGCAACCAACATCATCCCCGAACAGGCCCACATCGAGGGCGAAGTGCGCGGCGAAACGACGCACCTCAAGAACTACATGAAAGAGCGCGCGGACCGCGTACTGGAACACGCCGCCGAGATGCATGGATGTTCGGTCGAACTGAGTTCGGAGGGTGAAGCGCCGAGCGCCGAGAGCGACGAGGATCTGGTCGAAATCGTCCATGAGGTTTCGACCGATACCCGCGGCGTGGACAACCCGATTCGTCGGGACACGCTCGGCGGGAGCGAAGACGCGACCTTCCTCATGCAGGAGGTACAGCAAAACGGCGGCCTCGCGGCCTACGTTGGCGTCGGGACCGACCATCCCGGTGGGCACCACACCTCGACGTTCGACGTGGACGAGGACAGTCTTCCGATCGCGGTCGATCTATTGTCCTCCTCGATCCGAGAGATCGCAAGTAAGCGTCCGTAAGTCGATTTTCCCCTTCGTGGGTTTCCAACCCTGTACGGGCGAAAGTGGTTTCCTCGAAACAGCCGAATCTCTATCTATGGGGGGAACTGAAACGACACGGCGGGGATTCATTCGGGGTCTTGCCGGAGGAGTTGCGGTTGCGTCCACGGCAGGGACCGGGTCCGGGCAAGAACAGCGAGTCATCGAGATGACCGACAGTCTCGTCTTCGACCCGGATGCCGTCACGGTTGCGCCGGGGACGACCGTCGTCTGGGAAAACACGGGGTCCGTCGGACATTCCGTTACGGCGTACGAGGACGAAATCCCGGGGAACGCCGCATACTTCGCGAGCGGAGGGTTCGACAGCGAACAGGCGGCACGGGACGCCTATCCGGAGGGTGAAATCGGCGGCGGCGAGTCGTTCGAACGGACCCTCGACGTGGAGGGCGTCTACGAGTACTTCTGCATTCCACACGAGTCCGCGGGGATGGTCGGCAGTATCGAAGTGAGCGCTGGCAGCGGTGGCGGCGGAGGTAGTGGCGGTGTCCTGCCGTCGATACCAGGTGCGGCGAAAACACTGGCAGTAGCGACGGTATCCGCCCTGTTCGCTGTGTTGGCAGTCACGTACTTCTTCCTCAAGTACGGTGGCGATTACGGGTTGGACTGAATAACGTAATGGTCGACTCGATTATGGTATATTTCCAACCGTTTCAAATGCAGACGACAATTTTTATTACCCTCTGTCGCAAGGCTCTGAACAGACCGAGCAGTATTGCAGTGTTGGAGGTCTACAGTATGAACGGGAACATCAACGACAGTAATGACGGCGGCATTATCACGGGCACAGCACGAGCAAACCAGCATTCCTGCTATGCGGACGACGAGAAACTCAGCACGGCAGTAGTAATGGCGCTCGCCGAAGTAGCGGGGGACGACCCCGCGGAAATGGGAATGCCCCTATACGATGCTATCGACCCTGATGCGTTAGATACCCTTTTCAGCGACAAACACGACGGGACACCCCGAATGGGTGGCAAAGTCGTCTTCGATATTCTCAACTATCAAGTAACGGTTCACAGCTACGGCCAAATCGTTATCAGCGAACTCGACTGAGCGAAAATCCGAGCAAGTTGTTCTTTTCTAGACACTTCGTCGATTCTTGCCTTTCGTGTGCAACAGCGTGCTATGGGATGGCATGACTATCTTTCGTTCGTAAGACGACGCTGGTCATCGAGAAACCGAGTTCTCCACCGTAACAAACCGATCGTGACGTCGGATTTGCGGCCGAATCGACGATCGTATCAGTATTTTGGTGCCGCGTCGGTCGCTTCGTACACGTCGTCCATCAAGTCGTCACGAACCTCCTGCCACGATGGAAGACCTCGTGGGTCGGTCGGGTAGTGGTCGTAGTGGTCGATGATGTCGTCGGCCAACTTCTTCGTCTTGTACAAGTCGTAGATGAGCCGCCAGTGGTCCCTCGCGTCGATAGCGGTCTGTAACTTGAGCTTCCACCCGATGTTCGCACTGCCGGAATAGAGTGCCTCGGAGAGCTTCTCGGTCGGCAATGCTCCGAGCATCCCCATCAGGTCGTCCACTTCGACGGCAGTCGTGAAGATGTTGTAGATATCGAGACCGGCATATCGTGCACCGAAGTGGTCCATGACACGCTGGTTGTACCGCCACAGGTTTTGCTCGCTCACGTCGCCGGATTCGAAGGCTTCGATGGCCTGCTCGCCCGCATACTTCCCCGCGTAGGCAGCACCTGCGATGCCGCCGCCGGTCGTCGGATTGACGTGACCTGCGGCGTCACCGACCGCGATGAATCCCGGGGCGACGGCGGAATCGTACGGTCGTCGGGTCGGCAATGCAGCACCGAGTTTGTCCTCGACGGTTGCACCCTTGAACTCGGGTCGGTTACGAAGGTCCCGCTTCAGGTCTTCGACCAGTTTCATCGGCTCCTCGTTCATCTGGAAGCCGAGTCCGGCGTTGATTTCCGTACTGGTGCGGGGGAAATACCAAAGATAGCCTGCGGCGCGGTCTGTCGGTTTGAACACGAGTGCGTCGTCCCATTCGACCGGTTCCTCGACGTGAAGCACTTCACGGTAGGCGGAACAGAACTGTGAGTAGGTGACGTTCGTGTCGAACGTCGCGTCCGAGAAGTCCGTTTTGTCCTGCAAAAGCGAAAGCGCTCCGGCGGCGTCGATGAGCAGTTCGGATTCGTACTCGACGACATCTCCCTCGTGTATTGCGCGAACACCTGTGACGTGGCCATCGTCGTCCTGTGTCACGTCCTGTACGACTGTGTCGTAGTGGAACGTCGCACCGGCGTCCTTCGCACCGCTGATGATTCGCCGTCCGTACTCCCACCGGTCGATGACGGCGAGTTCGCCGGGAACCGGGATTTCGAGGACGGTGTCTTCCTTCGGAATCTCGAACCGACCGTGGTCTACATCCGTGTTCGTGAACGCGGGTTGGATCTTCTCCTTCGGAATCGCCTCGGGGAAGGCGTCCGCACCTTTCAGCGCGTCCCCGCAAGCGATGTGTCCCGCTTCTTTCTCCGTCTTCCGCTCCACGACGACGACGTCGTAGCCCTCGCGTGCAACAGTCGCCGCGGCGTAACACCCCGAGGTTCCTGCGCCGACGACGACCATATCGTACTGCTCGGTCATGCGTTTCGCTACGAGAGGGAAGCGAGAAAACTCTTTATCCCCTTTTGTGTCCTTTCGAAAACGACGTAAAATGTGAACGGGCGGGAATAAAGAGTTTTGTCAGGCTTGTTCGTATTCCCGGAACATGAACGAATACACCGTCGAGTTCGTCGGGACGGGCGAAACTATCGAGGTATCCGACAAGGAGACCATTCTCAAGGCCTGTATCGAGGCGGGAATCGCACAGGAATACTCCTGCCGGGTCGGCATGTGTCTCGCGTGTTCCGCGGAAATCGTGGAGGGAGAAGTCACACAACCGGCAGCCCGTGGACTGACCGAAGCGGAAGCCGAAAAGTACGCGCTTACCTGTATGGCCCGTCCACAGAGCGACCTGAAACTCGACCGCGGCAAATACCCACCCAGCATCGAAGCTGATGCGGACGCGATGGATTCGAACACGGCAACTGCGGACGACGACTGACGACGACTGACGACGAAGACGACTACCGATTGCTACCGAACCACTCGCTAGCGAAATCGACCAGTTTCCGCTGGCTCATCGCCGTCGTCTCGGCGTTGCCGACCTGTCCCCGAGCGACTGCTTCGGGGTGTTCTCGTTCGAAAGCCTCTCCGACCCGTTCGAAATCGTCGTCTTCGAGACCGAGTTCCGTCAGTTGAATCCATTTTCGCTCGCCGTCCTTCATCACTGGCGCACCGTCGGGGACGGTTTCTTTCTCGTAGTCGCCACGGTGTTCGGCGAGATGAAGTGAGGTGTTCGAGTCGTGTCCTGCGCCCAACAGGAGGACCGTCCCGTTCCTGTCGTACACGTCGGAAAGCGGGGAGTTCTCGCCGAGTCCGAAATCGTACTCGTGGTCGGCAACGATGGGTTCCGCGTCCTTCCCCCACGCTGCGAACGAAACCTGTGGGTGCTCGCTTCGAACGACGTCGGGATAGTTCCGGAACGTCTCCGGAATTGCGCCCATTCCGCGCGTCGGCGTTATTTCGGGTCGATAGGGTGTCATCGTCGCTCGGATTTCGTCCTCCCAATCGTCGGGGACTGGCGGATTCTGCCACCCCTCCGGGTCGGACAACCCCGTGTGGGTTGGCATCACCAGGGTTCCGTCCTCGCTGATGACTGATCGGAGTGCGTCCACGACCGCTGGTGCACCACCACTGACCCATCCGAGGGCAGAAAGCGACGAGTGAACCAGTACGGTGCCACCCACCGACACCCCGAGGGTCCGAAGATCCGTTTCGATTCGTTCCGTCGTAATCGGTTCGTCACTCTGCTCGATGGTTTCTCGTTCCGTCACGGAGGGCGCTCCATGGAAAATCGTTCCTTCGTGTTCGCATATAAATTTCCTGAAAGACGACCGACAGCATCGATTTTCTTCACGTCGAGTTTTCCGTCGGTCGTCACGGAATCGTCGATGTGAACCCACTCGACCTCGCCGAGTACCATCGTCGATGCGCCGATATCCACCATCTCGTACAGGGAACATTCGAACGCGACTGGCGTCTCTGCGACGCGCGGTGCGTCCACCGTCGTCGACTCCGCTCGGGCGAGTCCGGCGTGGTCGAACTCGCTTTCCCCGTGAGGAAGCGTCGCGCTCGTCCGGTTCATCGCCTCCGCCAGCGGTTCGGTAACGACGTTTACGACGAACGCCTCGGTTTCGCGGATGTTTGCGGGAGTGTCTTTCAATCCATCTTGGCCGTCTACCGGCGCGAACATTACGACCGGCGGCGCAACGCTCACGACGTTGAAAAAACTGTACGGCGCGAGGTTGTCCACTCCATCGGGACTTCGAGTGCTTACCCAGGCAATCGGGCGTGGAACGACGGCACCCGCCAGCGTTCGATAGAGCGACTGTACTTCGTTCGGGTCGAGTTCCATGCGAAGTGATGGGTGTGGGACGGCAAGGTCGTTCCGGGTGCAGACGAATCTGCCGGTGTATCTCTTCCGTATATGATATTAATTGTCGGATTATCGCAGAGGGAGAGACGCCATCAATCATATCTTTACTGGCACTCGGGAAATTGTCACGAAAACATCTCTCAAAATATGTTTGTGAATGCCGTATTTATCCTCGCATTTATAAATATATTTATAATGCTATACGAGTTATAGTAAATTACCTCCTACAGTTTATCGACTTGTATCCGAGGCGGGTAGCAATCTGACGCCACGCCATCTACAATCTGACACGATGTTTGACTGTAACTTCGGCACGAATATCAGATATCTATCTACGGCCGGGTACGCACTCACATGGAGTGAAACTCTACAATAGAACACAAAATCAAAAGCGTGCTGCTTGTAGCTGTGTTGTTGACCTCTGCCGTGGCCGGCGTTGCGGTGGCCACGGATCATGGCGCTAACGCAACCGCAGTGAGCGACACTGTTGCGCAATCATCGGACGACAGCGACTGGAGCGACGGTAATTCCGACAGTGGCGGTAACCCGGACAACAAAACCAGCGACGACTCGAACGATAGCAGGACTGGTGACGACTGTAAGGATGAAATACTAAAAGCGAGCATCGCCTTCGACAAGCAATCTACCGATGGCGAGTCCGTGACCGTACAGAAAGTCACGCTGAAAGAGAAGGGATACGTCGTTATCTACGACGAAAATGGCAACGTCGTCGGGCAGTCCGAGCAGCTCGAAGCCGGAACCCACGCGGATGTCACCATCAAGCTGAACGACGAGTTCTGTGAGGATACGAAGCTGAAAGCTGTCCTCTACGTCGATAGCAACGGCAACGACGACGACGCTGACTGGAGCGACGGCGACTCCGACAGTGACGGCGACGACAGCGATGACGATGGCGATCACCCCGCCTTGAACGGCGACAAAGCCATCTCGGGGTGGGCGTGCATCATCATCGAATAACATCACACCATTCGGCCGACGGTTCCTTTTCTTCATACGATTCGACGTACGACTCGTCATTCAGATAGCCGAATCAAACATTAGGGGTGAAGATAATTTTCCCCTATGAGCGTCACCACGACGGCCCGGTCGGTCATCGATGTCGTCCGCGAACGCAACATCACGTTTCTCGCGGCGAGTTTCGCATACTACGCCTTCGTGTCGGTCTTTCCGCTCGCGCTTCTCGCAATCACCGTCGGGTCACTCATCGGCGGACAGGCGTTCGCCACCGCGCTCGTCGACCAGGCACAGGGGTTGCTATCGCAACAGGGCGCTTCCTTCCTCGAACAGGCGCTACAGAACTCGTCGGCACGGGCAAGCGCGTCCCTCCTGAGTGTCGTCGTCCTACTTTGGAGCGCGCTCAAACTGTTTCGGGGGCTGTTGCTCGCCTTCGAGGAGGTGTATCAGCGTGACCCTGAGGCCGGTATCGTCGAACAGCTAAAGAAGGGGCTCGTCACGCTGGTCGCCGTCGCCGTCGGTATCGCGTTGATGATCGCTATCGGGGCCGTGATTCGGTCGGCGACGTTGGAGTCGATTCCGCTCATCGACTTCGCCGGGACGCTTGCCCTCCTGTTGGGCCTCATGCTCGTTTTCCTCCCGCTGTACTACGTGTTACCGCCGGTGTCGATGACGCTCCGCGAGGCACTCCCCGGTACCGTCTTCGCCGCCGTCGGGTGGATCATTCTGCAAGGTGGCTTTCAGGCGTATGCGGGTGCTGCGAGCAAAGCCCCCGTCTATGGGGCGCTCGCCGGTGTCATCCTCTTTCTTACGTGGCTCTACTTCGCGGGCGTCCTCCTGCTCGTCGGGGCCGTGGTAAACGTCGTCGTCGCGGATCGAAATGCTGCACTCCTGGACTGATGGCCGCCACACAAAAGTAGCGCTTCGATGTATTCCCCGCTGAGACGATGGCTGAAGATAACCGCGACAGAGAACGGGAGATGCAACGGGAACGAAAGCAAGAGATCGATGAAGAACTCGACCGGGTAGACGAGGAGATGGATTCGACGGAGCTGAAACAGTCGGACGCGGAGGGGATTCCGGAAGACGAGGACGCGGGCGACGAGCGAATGGACGACCGGCACGTCGAGGTCAACGAGGAGACCGACCGGGCCTGATTTCCCGGGCACTACCATCCTTTTCGTCCGTTACTGCACCGCACAGTTGTTCGGCCCGAGTTCGAGTTCGAACGCGGCGGCGTCCTCGACCGTTTTCCGTCCGAGATTCACCATGACGATCTCCTCGTAGTTGGCAGGCCGAGGTGGGAGGTCACTGGCGACTCGTGCCACGAACTCGTCACGGCCGACAGAGAGGAGCGGAATCGAATCACGCACTGTCGGCAATCGTGCGGTGAAGGTGTCGTCTCCCCTCCGCCGCGTTTTCTCGTGAACGTGTCCCGGTGCGACGACTGTCCCATCCGGAAGCGAGAGAACGTGCTCGTGAAGTGTTTCGTAAAGATCACTCGCCAGGTCGACCGCTCGGTCCGAACCGTCGCTTGCGACTTCGTCGCTCGTCCCTCCCTCCAGATCGGGCCGCCCGATGCTATCTAAAAACAGCGTATCGGCGCTGAAAAGCGTATTTCCGAGCCGAAACAGCATCATTTCGCTGGTATGGCCTGGAGCGTAAATCGCGGTCAGCGCCGCCGTTCCGACCTCGATTTCGTCGCCATCCTGTACGAACGCTGCCTCTAACGCGAGCCCTCTGTCTCGCGCGCCATCGGGCAGGATCATTTCCGCGTCAGTCGCCGATGCGACTTCACGCAGGCCGCTCACGTGGTCCGCGTGGACGTGTGTGTCGATGGCGTATCGAAGCGCTGCTCCCTGTGCTCGGGTGTCTTCGACGTATCGGTCGGCAAACTCCCGGAGCGGGTCGATAACGGCGGCCTCCCCATCGGAGATGACGAGGTACGATAGACAACCGCTTGACGGACGCTCGTACTGGAGAATGGTCGCGTCATCCTGGCCACTTCCGCCGTCGATTTCGCGTGCGACGTACACTCGCGCCCACCCGTTCATTCCGTCGGCCAGATTCTTCGCGTCGATGCCGGCGTCTCGGAGCATCTCTGCGACCCGTTCGCTCGCTTCGCCGCGAGGACAGACCGCGACGACTGGTGATTCGAGGGCAAGCGAGTCGGCAAGCGTCGGAATCTCGTCCGTTACCTTCGCGCTCATGAATTCGGCGTAGGGCGTCTGGACGGTCCGGGGAGCGTCGATATGCCACGCCTCGAACTCGTCGCGGTTACGAACGTCGAGAATCGTGAGCGACTCACCTCGGTTCAGTCGGTCGTACAGGCTTCGAGCGGAGAGGGCATCTTCCATATGCTGACTACGTGTTTCGTGGGCAAAAGCGATCGCCCCGTTTTCCGTCGCTCTCCTCTGACTACCCCGTTATCTCGCCCAAACGTTATGCCCACCGTCGTCGTCCCGGTCGTATGAACGCCGACGATTTCGACGATTCGGTTCGAACGGCCAAATCAACCGAACTCGACCGCCTCGGCTCGCAACAACTCCTCGTCGCGCTTACCGGCGCTGATCTCGAACCCGAGGTTGTGCTCACCGCGGTGGCGAGAAGCGAACACACCGCGGCCGAAACGTTTTCCGAATGGGCCGGGAGGTCGCAGCGGGAACTGTTCGACCGACTGGCAAAACAGGAAGAGGACCATTACGAACGCGTGGTCGCTGAACTGGACACATTCGAACCGGCCGAAATCGATCCGATGCACGGACGTCTCCGCGAACTGGACGACGACGTTTCTCGCGCGGGCGGCCTCGTCGGACGCTCGCTCGTCGGCGACAAGACCTTGCTGCAGGTCGTGAACTTCTTCGTCAACAAGGCCGACGAGCGCCGTGCAAACGTTTTTCGTGACTTGCGCTCGGATACCCAGAACAACATCGGCGACGGCGTCTCCTTGCTTACCGACTGCTGTGGCGGTGAAGCGGACTGGGAGTACGCGCGGGAGACCGCTGAAGAAATAGTTCAGATCGCCTACGAGGACTACGCCGATACGTTAACTGGAATGGGACTCGACCCGAAGCCGATCTGCTGAGGGTTCGTTTTGGGATGTGCGAACGAATCGCACACTCGTAGAACCGTCAACCGCCAGAGCCACCCCTCTCGGAATCGCTGTACTTCGCGGAATATCGGTTCGTCGCTCGTTCGGGGGAGATATTTCGTTCGCTCCGGTCGATGCTGGTCACGTTCGAAAAGACGGTTGTCGAGCGGCCGCAAACGGGAGAGAGTGAACGTCAGTCGTCTCTCTCGATGCGATTGCGGAGATACGCCCCCACACCCGCGAGTCCGCCGACCGCGGTAACGATTCCGAATCCCGGTTGTCCGTCCGTGGTGGTCGTGGTAGTTCGTATCCCACCGCCTGCCGAGTCCGTCGTGGCCCCCGATGTTTGTGGTCTCTCCGTCATGGATGTCGATGTGGCCATCGTTTCCGTCGTTGTCCTGGTACTTTCGGTCGTTTCACTCGCTGTTGTTCCGCTCGCCGTCGTTGCTTCTTCGGTCGTCGTCTTTACCGTTGTTTCGTGATCTGTCGTGGTCGTTCCTTCGTTCGTCGTAGTCGTCTCCTCATCCGTCGTCTGGGTGGTTTGCGTCATCGTCTCACTCGACTCGTCCGATCCGAGCACGTGAAAGTCGGCATACTCAGTGTACATCCAATCGAGGGTCGACCGCATTGGGAACGTGGCAGTGTACACTCTCCCGTCGGCGACGACGGGCGTCCCGGCAGCGGGTCCGGTATCATCGAAATCCCACGCTCCGAACGAGTGACTCCATTTGGATTCGCCTGTCGCCGCATCGATGGCGATGACGAGCGCATCACCGGTATCCGGGTCGGGGTCCGTTCGCCCACCGACGTAGAGCGCGTCGTCCGCGGCCGTTACATCACTCGCGAGTTCTGCGTCCGTTTCGTACGCCCACACTTTCTCGCCCGTATTCGCGTCAAGTGCGTGTACCGCATTGTCGAGTCGATAGAAAACGTGTCCGTCAGCGACCGTGAGCTGAGCGCCCCACCAGTAGTCGTCGATTTCGAGCGAATGTGTCCATATAACCGTCCCGTCGTCGGTTGACCGCGCCCGGATGTCGGTTCCCGTATCTCTGTCGGTTTTGATGCTGTACACTCGATCATCGGCAACCGTCTGTAACTCATCTTTATCTTCAGACACGTCCCACAGGACGGAGCCGTCATCGGCGGAAAGTGCGACGCGATCGCCGTAGAAGAGGGTTCCATCGGTATAGCAAATGCCTCCGCCGACATCTGCGGTTTGCCAGATCACGTCACCGGTTTCCGAGTCGACTTTGTAGGCGTCTCCCATCACCTTGCAGTACAATCCGCCGTCGGCGACCAACGCCCCACCGAACCCCGCGGACGCCGCCTTGTGCCATTTCGTCTCACCGGTCTCACCGTCGAGCGCGAAGAATCCGGTCGAGTCGGCGTCTTCGGAACCGTAGGTATCGAAGTAGAGCGTTCCATCACCGAGTGTGGGTGTCCCCGGACGAGAAATTCCATCCCGTTTCCAGAGCTCGTTGCCCGCCAGGTCGTAGGCGGCGACGTACCCCTCACTGGTCGAGGGAGTGTGCGATGTCGTCACGGCCAGATAAACTCTCCCCTCGCCAACCACTGGTTCGCTACCGAACATTCCACCACCCATGTCGAACGACCAGTCGGTCGTTACATTCGAACCGGGACCACTATCGGTGGTCGCCCCGGTTCGTCCGGCGTTTCCGCGGCGCATTGGCCACTTACTGCCGGACTCGTTGGTATCCGCCGCACTAAGCGCGAATCCGGTTCCGACTGTTGCCGCCGCGCCGAGGATACCTACTGTTTTGAGGAACTCTCGCCGATGTGTCCCATCCATGCAGATTCAGGATGTATTGCCATTAGATAAGTTTTATGCCAGAATAATCCTAAAAACCTCTTTCGAAAACTGGTATCGTAATAATGTGTTCACCAAGTAGCACTGAAAATAGAAAGATTGTCAAGTGGTATGTGAAACGTGGATATGGTCACACTTACTGTTTGTCACACGTCGGTAATTCACCGATCGTATATAGATACTCGAACGGTTGGCTGTCTTGTTCCTCGCCAGTTTGCTCACTCGACAAATGGATCGAATCGGATATTCACCGGCCCGACTACACTTCGTCAAATAAGTCGAACCAAGGATTCGCCAGCTCGATTCATCTGTGCCGAATCGAACAGCGCAAATCCAAGATTTGCTGGCCTGACAAGCGTAGCTTCGTCAATCAGCGTGAGGCAACGCCTCGCTCGTCCGACTTCGCCTTGCTTAGTCGAACAACGTCTCGCCTTCGACCATTTTTTCCTCCACGACGTCCATGTCGAGCGTGATACCGAGTCCCGGTTTCTCCGGAATTTCGATATAGCCGTCCTCGATAACGTCCTCCTCCACCAGGTCTTCCCACCAGCCGAGTTGGTAGGAGTGGTACTCCACCGCTAGCGAGTTCGGAATCGCGGTGCCGACGTGGGCACTGGCCATCGTCGCCACGGGCGAGGAGACGTTGTGCATCGCGACCGGGACGTAATACTGGTTCGCGACGTCCGCGATTTTTCGGGTTTCGCGCATGCCACCCACCTTCGGCAGGTCGGGAGCGATGATGTCCACGGCGAGGTTTTCGATGAGACGTCGTTCCTCGGTGACGCGATAGCGGTTTTCGCCCACCGTAATCGGCGTGCTGGTGGATTTCGTGACCTCTTCTTGTACTTTCAGATTCTCCGGTGGAACCGGATCTTCGAGCCACCACACGTCGTAGTCCTCGATGGACTTTGCGAGGCGTTTCGCGCTGCCGGCCGAAAACGTCCAGTGGCAGTCGAAGGCGACGTCGGCGCGGTCTTTCACGCGCTCGGTAACTCGCTCGACGATCTCGGCTTTGTGCCGGATCTCTCCGGGCCGGAGGTGGCGGTTCGCGCGGTCCTTTTCGAGACCGGACGGAACGTCCAAGTCGAACTTCAGGGCGTCGTAGCCGAGTTCCTCAACAACGCGCTCTGCCTCGTCGGCGCAAGCCTCGGGGTCTGCCTCGTCAGCAGTGTGGCAGTCACAGTACACGCGAACCTCGTCACGGTACTTCCCGCCGAGCAGTTGGTACGCTGGAACGTCGAGAATCTTTCCCGCGAGGTCGTGGAGGGCGATTTCGATGCCCGAAATTGCGGTTACCGTGACGCCTTCGACGGACCCCTCGCCGGACATCTTCTGGACGAGGTGTTCGAACAGCCGGTCGATGTCGAGCGGGTTTTCGCCGACGACGAACGGTTTCATCCGCTCGATGAGCTCGGGCACTCCCGCGCCCCAGTAGGCTTCACCCGTGCCGACGATTCCAGCGTCGGTGTAGACGCGAACGAGCGTCCACGGGAAGTTCCCGTCAACCATCGTCGTCTGTACGTCGGTAATTTCGACGTCACGTGTACCACTTCGATTCGCCGTCGTGCCCATCGTTTCTGCGGAAAGATTCCGCATCGTGTACTCCGCGTTCGGGTCGTGGAGCGTCGAGTAATCGCGTCCCATGCCAGCGGGTACTCAGCCCAGAGTAAAAGTTCGAATGGTATCGGCTAGTCACTGCAGTACGTCGACTGGCTTCTCCGCACTGATCCATGCGTGGACGGAATCTTCCGTTCGGAGCTCGTATCGACCGCGACGATAGTAGCCGACGACCCGTGGAGCGGTCTGCTGTTCTGGCATCTCGACTATCGATTCGGTCGCCGTCGTCCTTACTATTGACCAGTTAACTGTTGACACGGGAAAATAGGGCGACCGTTCCTGTCTGTTGGCGGACGAACGTCGTAGAATCTGAGTCGCCCGCTCGATCGCCGCTTCTGTCGATTAAGTGGTGTCTAATCGACGTCCCCTTCGAAAACACACACGAATTTTTACATTTTAGCGGTCAAACACCAAATATCCGACCGACTCGGCTCGATGGGCGACTTCGTCGTCGGCGCTTCGCTCCTCTTCGATTCGAACTTCGACGCTCGAACTCGTGAGGTTCCGATACCGGATTTCCGAGGAGTCGTAGCCATTGTACGTCTGGATGTCCGCGATGAACGTCGGGTTGTCGTGCGATCCGTCGAACGAAATTTCGTGCCACTGGTGGGTGACGACGTCACCCGTCCGTCCCGCCTCGAAGTCCGTTCCACCGACGCTTCCGTATCCCTCCTCGACTGCGAGATAGCCGACCGATTCGTCCGTGTGCGCCCCGTACCTGTCCTGCTCTTTCAGACAGATATCCATCCCATCCCGGGATACCTCGTGATGGCGCGTTATCACGGCGTCGAGTCCGTTCCGCGATTGAGCCTGGCTGAAGACGACGGGCGTCGAAGCGAAATCCTGCTCGAACGAGACGGTCCGGAAGGAGTCGTCGGTGGTCACGTGTCCTACCTCGACCGTCGCGCCGCCGAGCGAATGTGCCCCGGATTCGAAGACGGCGTACCCGAACGTTTCGCTGGTGTGTGGTCCATCCTCGTACTCCCACTCCTCGATTCGGTACTGGAACCCGCTACTGCCGACGTTTCGTAATCGAACGTGGGCGGGGTCATGGCCGTCGTAGGTCAGCGATTTGGCGATGACGGTCGGCGAATCGTACGACCCCGCTAAGCCCTCATCGAACCATTCGTTTTCGTCGCCCTGTTTCGCTGTTATCGACCCGAATTCGCCGAGCGATCCGGAGGACCCACCACTGCCGCCGTCGTCCGGCAGACGGTTTTCTATCCAGTTCAGAATGTCGTGGGTGTCGTGATGTGGGGGTGTCGTATCGCCGTTCAGTTCGAACGTGGGCGTGTACGTCACACCGTCGTCGCCAGCAGCGTACCGCGTCTGGTAGACTGGATCCTCGTATCTGCCTTCTTTCGCCCACGAGATGGCGGTATCACGTTCTTCGAGGTCGGATCGATTCATCCGGACACGCATGTCGCTGTAAGAGACGTTGCCGGAGACCCGGTTTTCGAACATATTGCGGAAGAAGGCCCAGTACTCGTTCGGTTCGGCCGTCCATGCACCCATCGCGGATTCGGAGATGAGCGGGTCGCTGTCGGAAATAAAGTAGTACGAGGAGCCATGGGAGGAGTGTCCCGGGGGTTCGTAGGCAAGCGCCCGAAACCGAATGTCGAGGCGTCCCGGTTCGACGAACTCCCGAATCACATCTTCGAGGTTGTTGAGGACGAAATCCTTCGTATACGGGCATTTGAAATTCCCGTACAGCGTCGCGGTCGGGTTGCCACCGTGACCCATCGTGGCATAGGTGTACTGTCCCGGAGTATCAGGTACTGGGGCACCGGAGACGGGGTCTGCGGTGGTGTGGTTCGCATTTACAGTATTTGCAAGTCCGAAAAGTGCAGTACCGCCGATGAGTCGCATAAACGTTCGTCGTGTCGTGTTTTGCGTCGCGTTTCGGATAGGGTTTTGTCGCGTCACGATTCTCTTCGAAAGCAGTTTATAATATAAAACGAGGAATCGTTGAACGTTGCTAAACACCTCCTAATCAGTTGCATACCGTTTCAAACAGTTACCGACCTGAGTTCGGTGATTCTACGACTCGGACAAAATTCCAGCCAAATACAAAACTCATGTCCGGTTTCAACCAAATATCAGTAGGACAACCATCACTTTCAGGAGGATCGCCGTTGTCCGCGATTGTATGACTCGTCGGTGTACGAGACGGGGGTTCATCGCTACCGGCGTCGCATCCGCTGTTTCGCTGGCAGGATGCGTAGCCGATGCCCGAGAACCGCCGGTCGATATCCGAGGTGCGATGTATCTCCCATCCCGAGCGATGAACTCGTTTCAGATGTGGCATACCTACGAACGTGGTGTCACGCAACGCGATATGGGTTTTGCCGCTCGACTGAATCTAAACGCCCTCCGAACGTGGCTCAGCTACGAAGCCTGGCACAAGGACCAAGACTCGTTCGGCCGAGCGGTTGACCATCTCCTGCGGACGGCCGAATCACACGGCATTCGCGTCATGCTCGGGATTTTCGAAGGCGTCGGCCGTCCGCCCGTTCCGAAGAACCTCTACGATACGGACCCATGGACGGGAACGTCCGTCTGGTCCCCCGGAAAACGCGTGATGCGAAATCCCGACCGGTGGGGGCGGCCCACCCAGTTCGCGAAGTGGGTGATGGATCGTTACGGCGACGACGAGCGAGTGCTCGCCATCGAGGTGATGAACGAACCGGGATGGCGGCCATGGAAGAAGCGATTCGCCCGCGAGATGTTCCGCGTCGTCCGCGACGTTCGAGGAAGCGTTCCATTGACGGTCGGTGCGACGAGTTTGGCGAACGTGGCCGACTACTACGATTGGGGGATCGACATCGCGCAGTTCCACTACAACTATCCGAACACGCAGGACATCTACCGCGGCGTGCTCGAACAGGCCAAAAAACTCCAACGAAGCGCCGGGATGCCGGTGTGGCTCACCGAATGGCAGCGAATCGCCGACTTCGGATGGGGACAGCAAAACGTCCCCCCGGCCAAGCGCGGCCCACAGTATGCTTCTCTCGTCCCGCCAATCCGCGAGTCCGGCGTCGGCAACTTCTTCTGGTCGCTTATGCTCAAACCGGCCTATATGCTTAGCCAACGAAAGCGCGGTATCTTAAACGGTGTTTTCCACGAGGACGGGTCGGTATGGAGCATGGAAGACGCCCGTGCCATCAAATCGATGTCAGGTGATAGTTCGTTCTCCGGACGTCAGCGAAAGGAATGGCCGGAGTGGGCGCAGAAGGCGAAACGACGGGCGTAATCGGATACCGGAAATTCAGGAGGTCGGTCGGACTCACGCGGCGGGCGTGAGTCCGGCGTACGCGAGCACGTCGCCGTGGTCCAACCCTCCATCGCCGTCGAAATCGAGGGCGGTACGCTGTTCCGACGGAACGTCCGCGATGCCAACCGTGTCCGCTCCAACGACGATCGGAAACGCCACCGCGTCCAGGAACCCTGCGTGACCGTCTCCGGTCACGTCCTCGTACTTCCCATCTTGGTCACGGTCGAGTGGCGGTCCGAGCGTGAGTTGGATGCCGAACACATCGACGACCGCGAGTGGCGCATAGACGTTCACGACCAGGTTGTTTTCGATCCGGTTTCGTTCGAGTTCGTCGTCCCACGGGTCGGCGAGAACGACGCCCTTGAGGTCTCGCCTGACCGTATTTTCGACCAGCCGAGCGTCGGCGTCGGTCACGTCGATACCGATCGCGTTGTTCGATGCATCCACGCCACGAACCGTTACGTCCTCCGAGTTGGTGACAAATATGCCGCGATTCCAGTCGTTGACCGTGACGTTTCTGACGGTGACGTTCGAAGCATTTTCGACGCGGACGCCGCTGGTATCGCTGACGCCGAACCCGCTGAGGAGGTGCCCGTTGCCATCGAACACGACATCGTTCGCCCGGATTTCGATACAACCAGTCGAGATGCGTGTCTTGCCGTTGTGAATGTCTCGCCCTAGCGTGTAGTGACCGGGTTTCGTAATTTTCGTACACGAACCGACCGTCGGTGCTGATTGTGTCACTAACGTTGATTCGGTCGGCGAGTTACCGATAGATGCTGCAAGTGGTCGAGCGTCGGCAACACCGCCTACCAAACACAGGACGACCAGGCCAATCGCGAAGACGCGCGAGGAAACCATAGCCACTTGCACAACCGCCTCCCTGTTATAGGCATCTCCTGAAAGAGCGTCTTACTCGGGAGTAGGGTCAGAGTAAACCCAGCGCGCGAAGGTCGGACTCGAGTTCCGCCCGGTCCGAGTCGTTCATCTTCCGGAGCGGACTACGGAGCGGTCCGGGCGAGAAGTCGAGGTCCCGAACGTCGAGGGCGGTCTTCACACCGGCCATGTACGACCCCCCTTTCAGCGCGTCCCGAACGTCGTAGACCCGACTTTGGAGTTCGCGTGCGCGGTCCTCGTCACCCGAATCGTAGGCGTCGTAGAGTTCGACGACCAGTTCGGGGAAGGCGTTGGCGACCGCACTGACCATCCCCGAACAACCGATTTCGAGCCCCGGGAAGAGCAGGGAATCGGAACCTGCGAGGAAGGTGAGTTCCGGATGTGCGTCGATGGCCTGTCCCAGCCACGGTACGTTCTTGCTCGAATCCTTGAGACCTGCAAGGTTCGGAATCTCGGCGAGATCGGAGAGCGTGTCGAGCGACAACGAGTTGCCGGTTTTGCTTGGAATGTGATAGACGTACACCGGGACATCTACCGCCTCACAGACGCGTCGATAGTGCGAAACTGCGGCGTCGTGGTCGAGCGGGAAGTAGTACGGTGTGACGACGACGAGGCCGTCCGCGCCGACGGCCTCGGCGTGTTCCGCGTGCGCTACAGTCTCGTGCGTGCTTGGAGCGCCGACACCAGCGATAACGGGAACCTCGTCCACGGCATCGACGACCGCCTCGACGATGCCGCGACGCTCTTCGCCCGTCAGCAGTGGAAACTCGCCGTTCGTTCCGAGCGGGAAGACGCCGTGTGCGCCCCCTTCAACGACGAACTCGGCGTGGGCAGCCGTCGATTCGTAATCGACCGTCTCGTCGTCGTGAAACGCCGTAATCGTGGGTGGAACGACGCCGTGTAGGGAAAGCGGATCGTCCGACCCCGGTTTCGGTGCGTGCGACATACTCGAAGGCTCATCCTCCGCCCCCATAAGCGGTTTCGTCCCGGCAGGACTTTTTCGAGTATGAGTAAACTTTTTGTTGCAGGCGGACATCAGTGTGAGTATGAACGTCACAGTTAAGCTTACCGGCCCGATGGTCGCGCGAACTGGAACCCGCGACGCCCGCGTCGCGGTGCCGGAAGAAGCAACCGTCGAGGACGTAGTCAGTCGCCTCGGCGAGCAGTACGGCCAACAGGTCAGTGCCGGTATCGTGGACGGACTCGGCCTCCGCTCGGACACGCGCGTCCTCCGTGAATCCGACCACGAACCCCTCTCGGCACACAGTCCCGTCGAATCGGGCGACACGGTGTGCGTTCAATTGAACGCCTGAGCCGTCCGTTTCGACACGCTTACTTCGGTTCCGTTCTCTATTCCGTATCCCGTTTCTCACCAGAAAACTTATCCCCGCTATTGACAATTCGCGGCCATGTATGGGTTGCGGACGGTGGTTTCGTGAACGGGCGGCGAGCGACCGGTCTCGTCTGTTTCCTCCTCGCCATCGCGTTCGTCACGAACACGCTGTGGTTGCTTCCGCACGGCGATGAACCCCGCTACGAGTATCGCGCCGTCGAACTAACTGACGATAACCGAAATCGATATGTGAGCAACCATCCGCAAGTCAAGGAATGTTACATCGTTTTCTCCCGATCCTGCGGATTGGAACACCGAGTGCGGGACGACCCGTTGCGATTCAACCGTAGCGAGACGGATTCGCTCGATTATCTCGAAAACGACTACCGTTTCGTCGCGTTCACCGACGGATTTCGAGAGCCGACGTACAGCATCGAAAACGGGTCGCTGATTCTCTCCTCGAAATCGGTTAGCAACCGAACCGTAGCCGCCGAACTCGCCAGACCGTACGACCACGTTTCCGATAAAACCGCCCGTGTTTTCGACGGTGGCAACGTCACTATGCGTGAGGAACTGCCACAAAACTATCTCGTCCAGCGAAACGAATCCGTTTACGGTATCGATATGATCGGGGAATCCCACCCGAATTACGGCTTCAAACTCGTCGTTCTGCGTGGCTTACTTTGGCTCGCGGCGATTCCGCTTTCGGTCGCCAGTTTCGTCTACTCGTACGGCTGATTTAGACGTACTCGCCCGGCGCTTCTTCGAACTGCTCGCGGTGGTCGGCGGAGCAGAAGTGATACTCCTCGCCGATGTGACGCGTAACGAACTTGGTCTCCCGGTTCTCGTACAGCGCCGTTCCGCAGACTGGACATTCGTTCATGTGAGTCCATTCGCGGGCGTACTGAAAACGCGCTCTGCCTGCATCGGCAAGCAACCCTCCCATTTCTCGATGGAGTATCACCCTAATCGCGCTAGCCGATTCAGCGCGTATACGGTTCGGAGGATGTCACCCGCCTTTCCTTGGTCATAGATGAGCTCGTCCGTTTTGACGACGTGGTCCAACACGTCGCGGGAGGAGTGTTCCGGCGCGGCGGCGATCCCCGAGTCGGTTTCGTCTACCCATTGCATCACCCGGAGGTCGCTCTTGCTGTCGCCCATCACGAGCGTAAAGGGGTCGTCCACGCCGAGCACGTCCAGCGCACCCTTCACGCCGACTACTTTGTTCAACTCCCGGCTCCCGATTTCGGCGGCATCACCCTCGTAGTAGGCCACGTCGATTCGTTCGAAGGTGTCCTGCACGTCCTCCGGAATCCCCGCTACGTCGCTTTCGGGTGTTCCGCCCTGCTCTTCGAGCACGCCGCGGATTTCCGGGTCGCTGTCGGCGTAGTACGCCCGCGCCCAATCGCTTCCGTCCTCCGCTTCGACTACCGTCTTACCGAGCAAATCCAGCAGGTAGACTAACGCGTCGTCGATGATTTCGACCGCCCGCGAACTGCCCGTCTCGAAGTTCGGTTTCATCGTGATGTTGAACTCGTTTCCTTGCAGGTGGGTACACCGCCGGAGTTCGTCGGGTGCCGACGAGAGCACTTGCGAGCGAACCGTATCGAAGGTGTCCCGAATCTCGTCGTCCAACTCCTCGTACAGCAGGCGTTTCGTCTCCGCCCCGTGTCCCGGTGTGAATACGCCGGTTCCGGCCTCGTAGACGATACTCAAATTGCCCGAATGGACGATTTCATTTCCAAGGCCCTGAATGGCGAATCCCTTCACGTTTTCCAGCGTTTGGCCGGTACAGACGACGATGGGCATCCCTTTTTCGTGGAATTCCGTCAGCAGGTGGAGCGTCTCCCGTGGAATCTCATTGTCCGTTCCCCCGGCGGAGCGCAGGGTTTCGTCCACGTCCAGTACCAGTGCGTTCACGGCGCGTCCGTATTTCGAGTAGAGGTCGAGCGCGGTAAACGACTGGTCGCGCGTGGCGTGTGCGGCGATGGTGGCGTAGGTTTCACCCGCATCGAACGCCCCGCGAATCTCGTCCTTTCGCTCGTCCAACTCCTCGCTCGCGGACTGCCAGTGTTCGAGTGCGACTCGGGAATCGACCGGCGGAAAGAGGTCCACGAAATCTTGGTACGCTCTGAGAGTTTTCGCGTCGAACTCGTCGTAGAGGCGATAGAGGGCGTCGTAGCGTTCCATACAGGAGTATGGCTTTTGATGGGGGATAAAGTTCGGGGCGGAAACGGCTCGGGAGTGTGGACCACGTTCGGTGACTTGCTGGCGCATCCGCCACGACTTCGCGGGAACCAACCGACAACGAACGGGTTCACGGGATATGAACGGACGATATGGTGCGCGATGGCGAAACCGCGGTTTCGCCATCGCGCGAGGATGGGTGGGAAGCAATGCGACGAAGGAATCGGCTGGGAAGGGCGTGGAAATCGGCTGAGGAGGGCGTGACTGAAACGGTCGCGGTTTCGTCGAGGTCGGGAGTACTTACGTCGGAACAACGATCTTATTCAGTACGTCACCGCGATCCTGCGACGAGTTGAGTCAGTGCTACGGTGACTTCCCGCTTCCATTTCAGATGCCCTTTTGCCGTTTCAGCCCGTTTCTTCCCCCGACCAGAGGGGGACCCGGAGTGTTAGCAACCCAACCACCGACGAGCAGAGGGAAGACCGATGACTAACGAAAGGAGAGCCGACTATCTCGTCATCTTCGTTCTCTGGCTGTTGGTATTTGTCGTCGCCAGCCAAGCACTCATCATCGCGCCCATCCTTCCGCGAATCGCCGACCAACTTTCGGCTCCCGAGGCCGTCTTGGGTACGCTCATCACCTCCTATGCCGTCGCAGTCGGGGTATTCTCGCTTATCGTCGGCCCGATTTCCGACCACGTCGGTCGCCATCGAATTTTGCTGGTCGGAACCGCCCTGCTAACCGTCTCACTGGCAGCACACGGGTTGGCGTGGGATTTCGTGTCCTTGCTGGCGGTGCGGGGACTCGCTGGCATCGCTGGCGGCGTCCTCAATGGCGCGGCGGTCGCCTACGTCGGCGACTACTTCCCGCGCGAACAGCGTGGCTGGGCGAACGGTTGGGTGTTCAGCGGGTTCGCCGCCGGACAGATCGCCGGGATTCCTCTCGGTGCGATTCTCGCGGAACGACTCGGGTTTCGAGTTCCCTTCCTCCTCTTCGCCGTGCTGATGGCTGTGACCTTCGTCCTCGTCTGGACGGTTGTTCCGAAACCCGACGTGCAGTTGGCGACCGGCCGACTCTCCTTCGGGTCGGCCATCGATGCCTACGCGACCCTTCTCCGTCGTCCGGAGATCGCCGCGGCGACGATCGTGTTCATCGTGATGTTCATGGGCAACGCGCTGTACACGACCTATCTCCCGACGTGGCTCGAAGCCACCCTCGGAATGAGCGGGACGGCGATCGGCGCGATGTTCTTCGTCGGCGGCATCGCCAACGTCCTCGCGGGGCCACAGGCTGGAATCCTCTCCGACCGCGTGGGTCGTAAGCGAGTCATCGTCGCCGCCTCGGTCGGCATCGCGGTCGTCATGTTCGCAACGCCGTTCCTCGCGATTGCGGCCGGAGTCCTCGCGGTGTACGCGCTGTTTTTCGTCGTGATGGGTCTGTTCGCCTCCCGGGCCACACCGTTCCAGACGATGCTCACCGAACTCGTTTCCGGCGACCAGCGTGGGTCTCTGATGAGCCTCACGGTCGGTATCGGACAGGTCGGTTCCGGCATCGGCGGTGCACTCGCGGGAGGGGCCTACGTCGCGGTCGGGTACGACGGCACGACGACGATTGCGGCGGGAGCGATGGTTTTCATCGTCGTTCTCGTTTGGCGATACCTGCCGGAGACGGCACACATCGACGTACCCTCAGGAACTGAACGAACCGAACACCTTCACGCCGACACTGCGACCGAACTCTCATGCGGACAGACGTACGACGCCTTCTGCGGTCCGACCGCGGAAGGGGGCTTTTCGCTCGAAAAGACGATCGCCTATGAACAGGCACGGCGCAACGCAGACGGGGACGTTCATCCCAATCCAGCGGAGGACGTTACCGGGCGCTAACTAGCGCACACGGTCGAAAACCGTGTTCTGACAGCGCCGACACTGTCGGCGGTTTCGCCAGTATTTCTTTCCGCACGCATTACATTTCCAGTTCGGGGTGAGGAAATCCGGTCTCAAGGATTCGAGGTTCACGACACCAGTAGGACGCGAGCGAATAAACGCATCTCGTCGGATCTAACGTGGCCGAACCGTTGCTCGACTGCCCACAGCTATTACTGAACTCCCGTCGTCCCGCTTGCTATGGTGGGGAGCGAGTTCGACGACGAGGACCCGAACTTCGGGTACGTCACACCCGAAAACGTGGCACTGTTTACCGACCTCTACGAGTTGACGATGCTGCAGGGGTATTACAGAGCGAATCACACCCCCAGGGCGACGTTCAGCCTCTTCTTTCGCGACCTGCCGCCGAATAGAGGCTACGTTCTCACGGCGGGATTGGAGCAAGCGATCGCCTCCGTGGAATCCCTCTCGTTCGGCGAGCTGGCACTTTCGTATCTCCGTGACAGGGGATTCGAGGATGAGTTTCTCGACGAACTCGCCGATTTCGAGTTCACCGGCGAACTGCGGGCGCTTCCGGAGGGGACGCCGGTGTTTCCGAACGAACCGATTCTGGAGGTGACCGCCCCGATTTTCGAAGCGCAGCTGTTCGAGACGATTCTGTTGAACCAAGTCGGGTATCAGTGCCTCGTCGCGACGAAGGCGGCACGAATGCGCGAAGCTGTCGAACGCTACGGCGACGACCAGTCGCTCGTCGATTTCGGCTGTCGGCGATCCCACGGCACCGACGCCGGAATGAAAGCCGCTCGTGCCGCCGTCGTCGGTGGCTTCGACGGCACTTCGCTCGTTTCTGCGGGGGAAACGTTCGATATCCCCGTTTATGGCACGATGGCCCACTCGTGGGTTCAGAGCTTCGAAAACGAGCGTGACTCGTTTTCGACCTTCATCGAACAGTACGGCGATGACCCGATTTTGTTGGTCGATACGTACGACTCCGTCGAGGGGGCTCGAATCGCGATGGACGTCGCTAACGAACACGATATCGAGGTCGGCGTGCGCCTCGATTCGGGCGACCTCGCCGTGCTCTCGAACGAAGTCGAAGCGATCGTCGGCGATGCGCCGATCTTCGTCTCCTCGAGCATGGATGAGTACAAAATCGTCGAATTCTTCGAAAACGGCGGCGTGGCGACCGGGTTTGGTCCCGGTACAGCACTGACGACGAGCGAGGACGCGCCTTCACTCGACCTCGTGTACAAACTCACCGAAATCGAACGCGACGGCGAGATGCGCCCGAGCATGAAACTTTCGTCCGGCAAAGTCACCTTCCCCGGCGCGAAGAGCGTCTATCGAGTCCGGAGCGGAGAGGGTGACGAAACGTACGAAAAGGACGTTCTCGCGCTGCGAAACGAAGACGTTGCTGGAGTAGAAGCGGCAGACGACCAGCTGGTGACGGTCTTCGAAAACGGAAATCGAGTGATCGACCTACCGCATCTCGATGCGATTGCGGATCGAGCGGGGGAACGACGCCGAAAACTCCCTGTGCGATGTCGCGCCCTGCACGAATCGGAGGAGTATTCGGTAGAAATCAGCGACGGACTCCGAGCGTTGACGGACGAATTGCAGGCGGAACTGGCGGCTGACTAGACGTTCTCGCGTTGGGTGAGCATTTCGCTCGCCGAACGAAGTACGTCGCGTTTCCATCGCTCGATATCGTTCGTTTCGACCTGCGCTCGGAGCCGACGCATTCGGTCCGACCGCTCCGATTGGTCCATCGTTCGTGCCTGTTCGACGGTCGTCGCGAACGCTTCGGTATCGTTCGGGTGAACCGTCAACGCTGACTCCCCGAGTTCCTCGTGTGCACCGACGAGTTCGCTCAGTACCAACACACCCGGCTCGGCGATTTGTGAGGCGACGAACTCCTTCGCCACGAGATTCATCCCGTCCCGGAGCGAGCTTACGAGGCAGATATCGGACTCCCGATACAGTGCGGCCAGCGCCGATTGCGGCAGGTGGTCGTCTATCGAGACGACCGGTTGCCACGTCGGCGTTCCGAACCGGTCGTTGATTCGTTCGACCTGTTCCTCGACGTTCGCTTGTACGCGCTGATATTCGTCGATTTGGCTCCGGCTTTCGGTCACTTTCTGTACGTACGTGAGTTGCTCCCGACAGCTGGGATACCATTCCCATAGATGTTCGAGCGCGGCGAGTCGCTGTTCGATTCCTTTCGTGTAATCGAGCCTATCAACGCCGAGAAGGATCCCTCCCTCATTAGGAAGCGGATAGGTCTCTCGGAGAGACCTCCACTGTTCGTCCGCCTCGTCGGACTCGGCGAGCGTCCGTCGTTCTTCGGTATCGATACCGAGGGGGAATGCCGAGACACGAATCGTCCGACCGTCGTAGTCGATGTGGCCGCGGGTTCGGTCCACGTCGGCGTCGAGCGTCTGTGCAACGCAGTCGAGGAAGTTCCGACAGTATCGATCGAGATGGAAGCCGAGGAGGTCGTTGGCCAGCAGTCCATCGAGCAGCGCTTCGTACTGCGGACAGCTCTGGAACACGTCCCACGATGGCCACGGAATATGCCAAAACTGCATGCAGAACGCATCGGACGACTGCTCGCGCACGTATCTCGGTGCGAGCGCGAAGTGGTAGTCTTGAAACCAAACGACGGCGTTCGACGGATCGGTTCGCTCCACGATCGCGTCCGCGAACTGTCGATTCGTCTCCCGATACTGTCGCCAGTATCGTGCCTCCTGCGTTACTTTCGCCGTGTCGGAATGACACAGCGGCCACAGCACTTGGTTGCTGTACCCGTAGTAGTAGTTTCGCACCTGTTCGTTGGTGAGATCGATGCGTTTCAGTTCGTATGATGGGGATTCGGGGGGGGACCCGAACGCAGCCGTTTTCGTCGGTCACTTCGTCGTCCGCGTCGCCGCTTCCCCACGCAACCCACGTCCCTCCGGTATCCGCCATCATCGGGTCGAGTGCTGACGTGAGACCGCCTGCTGGTCGAGTGACGGTGATCGACCCGTCGTCGTGTTCGTGCGTGTATGGCTCTCGATTCGATACCAGAACGAAATCACGATTCTCGAAGGAATCGGGCATCGAAGGAGGGAATCCGTTCGCTTCGGAACGAGAATCCGAAGCGGGTGTATCCGAGTTGCTCACTGTCGTGTTTGTGAGCGAAAGCACAATCACTGCGTGGGTTGCGTTTGCAAGTCGATTTATTACGACCGACCGAAACGATATTTTCTCCTTTCACGAGGCGCTATTCGAACAGTTCGCCGTGGCGTTCCGCGAGGTCGGTATAGGCACCGGAGGAGTAGGCTTCGAAGGTTTCCTCGGGGTCGATTGCCGTCTCGGCGAGTGGCGTGACCTGTGCCGGTACCCCGCGAACGAACGATTCCGGCGGGATTTCGAACGCTTCCGGTGTCACGGTTCCCGACGCGACGATGCTTCGTTCTCCAACTCGAACGTCGCTGTTTATCGTCGCGTTGAACCCGACGAGTGCGCCGTCCCTGACTTCCGCGTCGTTGAGGACCGCGCCGTGACCGACCATCACCCGGTCGCCGACGACCGAGGCGTGTAGGACGGCGTTGTCCCCGATGTGTGACTCCCGGCCGATTCGCACCGGCGAAATATCTCCCCTGCAAACCACGCCGGGCCAAACGCTCGCGTCAGCGTCGATATGCACGTCTCCGACGAGCGTCGTCTCCCGACTGACGTGAGCGTCCTCGTGGATGGATGGTTCTTCCCCCTCAAACCCATACGTTCGAGCCATAGCTCTGACACGACGTTTTCGGACAAAGCTCTGGCGGGGGTAGCTTTTACTGGACGAACGTCGTGTCTCTACAGCGATGTACAAAGCACAGCTTTCCGACGGCGAACAGATACGGTGCGACGACTACGAGATGGAGGAAGTCGGTGTCAGATTGTTCGACGAGGACGGCGACTTTCTCGCATTCGTTCCGTTTGCCCATCTCTTGTGGGTCGGTCGCGTCGACGAAGCGGGACGAACACTCTGGTAGTCGCCTGACTTTTCCCCTTTGTTCGCACTGACTACTCGCCCCAGTCGTGCGTCCGGAGATAGTCCTCGAACGTCGTGAAATCGACCCCGTGATTCGTTCGTAGCTTCGCGATGTCGATGGGTGCCTCGTTTCGATTGAACCACCGATACATCGAAGCGTACCCTTTGCCTGCCCGTTCTTCGACCGCTTCGATCGGAATGTGGTCGGTCATCACGTCGATGCCGATGCTCGCCGACAGTCGAATCGCCATCGCCGACATCGTGAGTTCGTCGCCCGCGAGGTCGAACGTCTTCCCGACGTGCCGGTTTCGGTCGTGGAACGCTTCCGCGACGAACGCGCCGATGTCGTCCACATCGATCATGTAGAGCGGGACGCGGGGTTCGAGCGCCATCGCGAGCGTCTCGTTCATGATATCGTCGCGCATTCGTTCTATGTTCTGCATGAAAAACACCGGCCGAACGATGGTGAGCGACAGGTCGAGATTAGCCAATCGTCGCTCGATGGTGTGTTTGGAGTCGAAAAACGGGACGCCGCTGTCCGCGTCCGCACCCCACACCGAACTGAAGACGAACTGATCGACTCCGTGTTCCGCGGCCGCTTCGCCGAGGTTCGTTCCCTGTTCGACTTCCGCGTCGGGTCCCTCCACCCACGTCGTCACGCCGTACACCGCGTCCACGTCTCCCTCCCGAACCGCGTCGTGAAGCGACTCCTTATCGCGAAGGTCGCCCTCGACGAGCGTCGCGCCCAACTCGTCCAGTTCGCGCGCCGGGTCGCTGTGCTCGTCCCGCGTCAGTGCGTGAACTTCGATACCGCGCTCCAAGAGGTGTCTCGTGACTGCCCCTCCTTGTTGTCCCGTTGCCCCCACCACAAGCACTCGCTCCGGTAGCATAACGAAGGGAGAACGACGGGAACATTCTTAGCTGTTCTCGCCCCGGTAGTCTCCACCTTCCAGCAAAAACTGGCGGTCGGTTTTTTAACCGATGACGATGAAGTAACAGGTTATGCCGGGAATCACATACGAAGACTTCCTGAACCTGGACTACACCCCCGCCGACACCGAACTCGTCTGCACCTTCCACATCGACCCCGCCAAGGACATGGATATGGAGGCCGCCGCGTCACGCGTTGCCAGCGAGAGTTCCAACGGAACGTGGGCGGAACTACAGGTCGAAGGTGGTATCACCGATCTGAGCGCCACGACCTTCGACATCGACGGGAACACGATTCGAGTCGCTTACCCCGACGAACTGTTCGAGGACGGCAACATGGCCCAGGTGCTCTCGTGCATCGCGGGCAACATCATGGGGATGAAGGCGGTGGACCGCATCCGTCTGCTCGATTGTGCGTGGCCCGAACCCCTCACAACGTCGTTCCCCGGTCCGCAGTTCGGAAGCGACGTGCGAAACGATATTTTCGACGCGGGTGACCGACCCATCACCGCGACGGTGCCGAAACCGAAAGTCGGTCTCTCGACGGACCAGCACGCGAAAATCGGCTACGAGGCGTGGCTGGGCGGCCTCGACCTCCTCAAGGACGACGAGAACCTGACCGACCAAGCGTTCAATCCGTTCCAGGACCGTCTCACGGAGAGCCTCTCCTACCGCGACGATGCACAGGACGAAACGGGGGAGAAAAAGAGCTACCTGATCAACATCACTGCCGACGCGAACACCATGCTCGAACGCGCCGACATGGTGGCCGAACAGGGCTGTGAATACGTGATGGTGGACGTGGTCACGACCGGGTGGGCCGCCGTGCAAGCCGTCCGCGAACGCTGTGAGGAACTCGGCCTCGCGATTCACGCCCATCGCGCGATGCACGCCGCGTTCGACCGTCTCGAAGACCACGGCGTCTCGATGCGCGTTCTCGCACAGATCACCCGACTCTGCGGTGCTGACCAGCTTCACACGGGTACCGCAGACCTCGGCAAACTCGCAAACGAGGACACGGAAGGCATCAACGAGTGGCTCTACTCCGACCTCTACGGCATGAACGACGTGCTCCCCGTCGCCTCCGGCGGCCTCCACCCCGGACTCGTCCCCGAACTCATCGAGCGCGAGGGGACGAACATCGCCATTCAGGCGGGTGGCGGCGTCCACGGTCACCCCGACGGAACCCGAGCAGGTGCAGCGGCCCTCCGGCAAGCGGTCGATGCTTCGGTCGCAGCCATCCCCATCCAGGAGTACGCCGAAGACCACCCCGAACTGAAAACCGCGCTGGACAAGTGGGGAACTGAAACGCCACGATAGAATTCTCGGCCCCCAAATCGAATACAAACGTGGCGTATGTCGTGCTTTCGAACAGTACGCTGATTCGCCGGTAGTAGTTGGTTCGGAGCGTGGAGTGACGGAACCCTCACGCGATCGTGATGCGGTCGCATCACGATCGCGTGACGTGAATTAGGCGACACCTGTTTTCACATCGCACCGCCCATTCCGCCCATGCCACCCATCCCGCCCATTTCGGGTTCCTCTTCGTCGCCACTCTTGCCGAGGTCACCCGCCGAAATCACATCGTCGATACGGAGGAGGAGTTCCGCGGCATCCGTCGCGCTCTCGATGGCTTGGGTTTTCACGCGGAGCGGTTCGGCCACGCCAGCGTCGAGCATGTCGGCCACCTCCCCGGTTTCGGCGTCGAGGCCTGCGCTTTCCTCTCCCGCGTCGTGCCTGCTTCGGAGGTCGGTCAGAGCGTCGATCGGGCTGACGCCCGCGTTCTCCGCGAGGGTGCGTGGGATTGCCTCCATCGCGTCGGCGAAGGCTTCGACGGCGAGTTGCTCCCGACCACCGACGCCGTCGGCGTAGTCGCGGATGGCGAGCGCGAGTTCCGTTTCCGGCGCGCCACCGCCCGGCAGGAGTTGTCCATCGAGCAAGGTGACTCGAACGACTCCAAGACTGTCGTCAACCGCTCGTTCGACCTCTTCGACGACGTGCTCCGTTCCGCCGCGCAAAAGCAACGTGACGCTTTTCGGGTTGTCACATTCCTCGACGAAAATCATCGTATCACCTGCCACGTCACGCTCGCTGACCAACCCCGCTTCGCCGAGGTCTGCGGGGTCGATGTCGTCCAGACTGGAAACGACTCTGCCGTCCGTTGCACGAGCGAGGTGTTTCATGTCCGTAGCTTTCGTTCGACGGACGGCGAGGATACCCTCCCGTGCGAGACGGTCCTGTGCCATGTCGTCGATCCCTTTCTGGCAGAAGACGACGTTCGCACCGCTGTCGGCGATCCTATCGACCATCTCCCGGAGTTGGTTTTCCTCGCGCTCGATGAACGTCGTCAACTGGTCGGGGTCGGTGACGCTCACGGCCGTGTCCGCCTCCGTTTCGCGCACCTCGATCGGCGTGTCGATGAGCGCGATGCTCGCATCCTCGACGTGCCAGGGCATGTTGTCGTCGGCGCGCTCTTTGTCCACGACGACTCCTTCCACGAGTTCCGAGTCGGAAATCCCGCCCCCGACGACGGTTTCGACGGAGACGTTCGATAAGTCGATAGCGTCCTCGTCTTTGACCGCGCGCACCGCCGTTACGACGAGTTCCGAAAGCGCTCCCTTTGCTGCTTCTGCACCCTTGCCGGTCATCGCGGTCCGTGCGATCGCCGTCAGCAGGCCCGCCTCCTCGACCGGATGGGATTTCGATTCGAGCACGCGGTGGGCCTCCTCGCTGGCGAGCCGATAGCCGTGAGCGACGACCGTCGGATGAACGCCCTGTTCTAGCAGGGTTTCCGCACGCTTCAACAATTCCCCGGCGAGGATTACCGCGCTGGTCGTCCCATCTCCGGTTTCGTCCTCCTGTGTCTCGGCCACCTCGACCACCATGGTCGCCGCCGGATGCTCGATGTCCATCTGTTTGAGGATGGTAACGCCGTCGTTCGTAATGACCACGTCACCCATCGAATCGACGAGCATCTTATCCATTCCCCGCGGGCCGAGCGTGGTTCGTACCGCCTCCGCCACGGCTTTCGCCGCGGTGACGTTCGTCTCGCGGGCGTCCCGCCCGCTGGTTCGCTGTGCGTCCTCTCCCAGTATCAGAATCGGTCCGCTCTGCATTCTGTTTGCCATGGTACCCCCAACCGAGGTACGCGAGCATCCACAAAAGAACTATCCCGATACGTCGTCCGGTAGTTGGTTTCGTTCCATCATCGTGGCGAAACGCACATCCCCTCCCCACGAGAATTTGCGGACAATGATAGGCAAACTCGACCCGGAAGACCTCGCGTTGGTCGTCTCGCGCACGGGTGCACGAGACGAGGACGTGGTTGTCGGTCCCGGATATGGCGAGGACGCCGCCGAAATTCGAGTCGGTGACCAGTCACTCGTGGTCAGTTCCGACCCGCTTTCGCTGGCCCGTGAGCGACTCGGAACGCTGGCGGTCAACGTCGCCTGCAACGACGTGGCCGCCTCCGGCGCGGACCCACGCTGGTTGACCAACGTCGTCTTTCTGCCCGACGACGACCCTGAAACTCTCGATGTGGTAACGCAGCAGATAGATGATGCAGCGAGCGAGTTGGGCGTGGCCATCGTCGGCGGACACTCCGAATACGCACCCGACCTCTCACGGCCGATGGTGACGATGACCTGCATGGGCCTCACCGACGAGTTCGTTCCGACCGGCGGAGCGACACCGGGCGACAAACTCGTGTTGACGAAGGGGGCAGGAATCGAGGGAACAGCAATCCTTGCCACCGACTTCAGCGACGATGTCGGTCCCAACGCCGAACGAGGCGAATCGTTTTTCGAGGAAATCAGCGTGGTCGAAGACGCTCGTGTTTGTCGGGAGTACGCCACCTCTATGCACGATCCGACCGAGGGCGGTGTGGTCACGGGACTGCTCGAGATGGCCGAAGCCTCGGATGTGCGTCTGGAAGTCTCGCGCGAGGACGTTCCAATTCGGGACGTAACCCGTGAGTTCTGTGGAGCCATGAACGTGGACCCGTTGCGAATTTTTGGGTCGGGAGCGCTGCTCGCGGCAGTGCCGGAAAACGACGTTTCAAGAGTTCTCTCCGACCTTCGAGACGCGGGAATTTCGGCGGACGAGATCGGGCAGGTAAGCGCAGGTGACGGCGAACTCCGCTTGGATGGAGAACGTATTTCGGATCCGCCTCGGGACGACCTATACCACCTTTGGGAATAGTGACACCGCGGTGAATTTCGTCGAAGCGTCTCGGACGCCCGCTTGCGGTTTCTGCGAAACAGTGTATTTTCGCCGCTTCGCCGACGCGTGTCATATCGCGTGAGTAGCTTTCCGTATGTTGCACCTGCGAGCATCGCACGAGCAGTGAGCGTGAGCGAACCGCGAATCACATTCCTTGCGGGCGGGGAGGAATGTGGTCCTCGGCGAATGTGATGGTTGGTGCCGACAGTAGCTCGCAACGAGGATGAAACGGTCCGAATACCGGGAAATCCCCGACAGGCATCGTTCTCACTACCGTTTTCCCTCCATCCACGAGGCCCCAAACGCTAACCAAACCCTCGTCGTCCACACTTCAGATGGAACTCGCCGAACATCTCTCCGAATTCACGCAGCGTGACTGGCAGACCGTCACCGACCCGGACGATCGCATCCGATTTGCGCTGATCGGGCTGGGGTGGTTCACGGAAGGGGCGGTCATCCCAGCCCTCGCTGAAAGCGCTCTCTGTGAAGTGGGTACGGTCGTCAGCGGGGATCGAAACAAAGCCGCCAGAGTCCGCGACGAGGCTGGTGCAGACCGTGCGCTCACGTACGACGAATTCCACGCCGGGGAGGGCCGATCGAACTACGACGCGGTGTACATCGCCACCCCGAACGCGACGCATCTCGATTTCGTAGAGAGCGCTGCCGATTTCGGCAAAGCCGTTCTCTGCGAAAAACCGATAGCGGCGACGACGACACACGCTGAGCGAATCGCCGAAGCCTGCAACGATGCGGGCGTGATGCTGATGGTCGGCTACAGGATGCATACCAACCCGGCAGTGCGTCGGATGCGCGAACTCGTCAGCGAAGGGTTCGTCGGCGATCCCGTACTGGTCGAAGGGGGGATGTGCCAGAACGTCTTCGAGATGATCTCACCCGACCCGAATCAGTGGCGACTCGACGCCGACCTTGCCGGGGGGTCGGCGCTCATCGACCTCGGTATCTACCCGCTCAACACCGCCCGGTTCGTGCTCGATACTGACCCCGTGAGCGCACAGGGGACGACTACGAGTTCGGACGACCGGTTTACCGAAGTGGACCAGCACGTCTCGTTCGAAGTCGAGTTCGAGGACGGCATCACGGCAGCCTGTGTCGCCAGCCAGTACGCCCAGCAGGGGAGCCACTTCACCGTCATCGGCACCGATGGACGACTGACGCTCGACCCGGCCTTTTTCGGTGAAGCACAGTTGGCCGTTCGACGCGGCGGCGCGGAAGCGGATTTTTCGGTCGAACCGGTGAACGAAGTCGCCGAGGAGTTCGACTACTTCGCGGACCGCCTGCTTTCCGGACGCGACCCGGTACCGGACGGGGAGCACGCACTCGTGGATATGCGCGCTATCGAGGCGATTTACGAGTCCGCCGAGACCGGCGAACGGGAGTTGATCAAGGGGTGATGACGGCCCGACCTTCGATTTCGCCGTGTTCCAGCTTCTCCGCTACGTCGTTGATCTCGTCCAAGTCGTATCGCGTTGTTCGTAAATCGACGTCGCCCCGAGCGACGAGCGACATGAGTTCCTGTAGTTCGGGATACGTTCCGACGAGGGTTCCTCGATAGTCGAAATCGCCGTTTACGAGTGCCTGGGCCGGTTCGTGAATGTGGCCACCGTAGCCGACAACGTGGTGGTCGCCGCCCCCTGCGAGCACGTTCGGAGCGTACCGGAGCGTCTCGTCACTGCCCACGAAATCGAGGATCTGATGAACTCCCGCACCGTCGGTGATCGCGTCCACCTCGTTCGCCACGTCCTCGTCGCGCGAATTAACGGTGTGGTCTGCACCCAAATCGGTGGCGAGGTCGAGCGCTGCGTCTTTCACCTCGACGGCGGTAATTTCCGCCGCGCTCATCGCCCGCAACACTTGCAGTCCGATGTGACCCAATCCACCGACGCCGACGACGACGGCGTGTTCACCGGGATTCAGTTCACGGACTGCCTTTTTCACTGCATGGTAGGCCGTGATTCCGGCGTCGGCGTGTGGGGCGATTTCCGTCGGGTCGACCCCGTCGGGAAGCGGAATCACGGCACGCTCGCTGGTCAGTAGATATTCGGCGAAGCCGCCATCCGTCGAAAGGCCGGGGAAAACGAGGTTGTCACAGTGCATGTCCTGCCCACGTCGGCAGGCACGACACGTACCACAGGTTCGTGCCGGATGACAAATGACGGCATCGCCCGCCGAGACGAGGCTCACGTCATCTCCCGCTTCCGTTACGATTCCAGCGTTCTCGTGGCCGAGTGTCATCGGTAGCGACTGACCCATCTGTTCTTCCCACATACCTTCGATGACGTGGTTGTCGGTCTGACACCAGCCAGCACCCTCTATTTCGACGACGACGTGGTTCCCGTCGGTTACCTCCGGTCGGTCTACCTCGTCGATGGAGAGCGCATCGTCCATCTCGTCAGTATAGTCGTGGAGTCGTGCGGCTTGCATGGGTTCACAACAACGCGAAAGATGACAGGTGTTGTGGCGACCGCTCGGAACCCCTCCGAGCGACTCGGATACAATCGCCATTCGTTCGGAAGCGCATTTCAGTCAGAACGAGGGTGGCCAGTACGGAGAATCGGGGATGATGTTCGGGACCCGATGTGAGCCAAACGTCGTGCAGTGGCCACCTTCCTGCAACAAACAAATTTACTCGGTGAAGAATAAATCTTTTGAATCGGTGGCTCCAAGGGAGCGATATGCACGCAGTCGCACTTCGACGCGGGGCGGACAGCCCCGAGGTTATCGAGAAACCACGTCCGGAACCCGGCCCGGGCGAGGCGTTGGTACGGACACTCCGGGTCGGGGTAGACGGCACCGACCACGAAATCCTCGCCGGACACCACGGTGAATTCCCCGCGGACGACGACCACCTCGTACTCGGTCACGAAGCGGTCGGCGTCGTGGAAGACCCGAACGGAACCGCGTTCGAGGAAGGTGACGTGGTCGTTCCAACCGTCCGAAGACCACTCCCGGACGGCCCAACGGAGTACTTCGAGCGCGGCGAACCTGACATGGCTCCACCGGACGAAACGGCCGAACGCGGGATTTCGGGTGACCACGGATTCATGAGCGAGTATTTCGTCAGTCCTGCCCAGAACCTCGTTCCGATTCCGGAGGAATTGGCAGAGTGGGGGTTTTTGATCGAACCCATCAGTATCTCGGTGAAAGCGATCGAGCACGCTCGCGCCTCCCGATCCGCGTTCGACTGGCGACCTGAAAGCGCGCTCGTCCTCGGAAACGGCAGTCTCGGGCTACTCACCGTCGCCATGCTCGACTCAGACTTCGACCGAATCTACTGTCTTGGACGACGCGATAGGCCGGACCCGACTATCGATATCATCGAAGCGTTGGGTGCGACGTATATCGACTCACGCGTGACGCCCGTTTCCGACATTCCCGACAAAGACGAATCGATGGATTTCATCTACGAGGCGACTGGCTACGCCAAACACGCCTTCGAGTCGATCGGTGCGCTCGCCCCGAACGGAGTCGCTGCACTGCTCGGCGTGCCGAATTCGTGGTCCTTCGAGATCGACGGAGGGACACTTCACCGAGAGCTCGTGATGAACAACAAGGCGCTCGTCGGGAGCGTAAACTCCAACTACCGGCATTTCGAATCGGCGGTCGAAACGCTCGCCGAACTACCGGCGTGGTTGTTGGATGACCTCGTGACTGGCATCTACGATGTGTCGAATTTCGAGTCGGCGTTTGCGGACGACGAAACGACAATAAAGACGGCGGTTAAATTCCACACTCAATGAAGAACGTAGACGACTTGATAGAGAGTGCGGCGGAACTCGCAGAGCGTGGCCTCTCGAAGGGCGAAATCGCGGATGAACTGAACGTGTCGCGCGAGACGGCCAGTTGGCTCGTCGAGCGCAGTGGGAGCACCCCAACCCCCGAACCGAAAGGTGGCACGCAGGATATCCACGTCGATTGGAGCGCCATCGGGCGCGACAGCGCCCGCCTTTCCCATATCGGTGCGGCGATGGCGGATCTCCTGTCGAAACACGGCGAAGAGGTCGACTTGACCATCGGTATCGAGAAAGCTGGTGCACCGCTCGCAACCGTGGTCGCGCGCGAACTCGACACCGATCTCGGAACGTACGCCCCCCGAAAGCACCAGTGGGAGGAAGGCGACATCGAGGATTCCAGAGGTACTTTCTCTCGCAACTTCGCGCAGATTCGCAACCGGGAATGCTACGTCGTGGACGACACCATCACCAGTGGAACGACGATGACCGAAACCATCGAAGCGATCCAGGATCGAGGTGGCGAACCGGTCGCCTGCATCGTACTCGCGGACAAACAAGGCATCGAGGAACTGAACGGCGTCCCGGTCTACTCGCTCGTGCAGGTCATTGGCGTTGGAAGCGACGAGTAACTCGGGCGCAACTTCTTTGCGCCGTGAGTTCCTACGCAAGCGCATGACGTTTACACCCGGCGAGCAACTCTCCGCCGAGGAAGTTGCGAACCGCGTCGATTCGACGATCGAAGAGGAGGAGGTCGTACTGTTCATGAAGGGCACTCGAATGATGCCACAGTGCGGGTTCTCCCAACGAGCCCTCGAACTCATCGGAAAGCACCGGGGCGACGAGTTCGAGACGGTAGACGTGCTCGACAATCTGGACGCCTACCGGGAGGAGCTGTCGGAGCACAGCGGATGGGAAACGATTCCACAAACGTACGTCGGCGGCGAATTTATCGGCGGGAGCGACATCCTCGCGGAAATGGAAGAACGAGATGAACTCGGTGACACGCTTCGAACCAACTAACGTCAATCCGACGGTTGCATATGCAACCGAAAGGGTAGCCCCTATAAGTTCGGGGCACGTAGTAACAAACGTACCGCCGACGGGAGACGGAACTCACGACCACAAATGAGCCAGGTATACCGACTACACTCGACGCTCGAACTGCCGCTTGAAACCGTCTACGACCACTTTGAAAGCGACCCGATACTACCGGATGGAATCGACAGCGTCGATATCACCCGCCGGAATAACACGCTTATCATCAGTGCTGTCTCGACGGACGAGAGCATTAGTAAATATACGCCAACGGCACAGCTGAAAGCCAGCGTTTCGGAGACGCGAGTCTTCACCGAAGAGGAGGAGGCGCGACGCAACGCCCCTCGATGGGGCGCGGACGCCGAGGACGAAGAGGAGGAGGAACCGACCGGCGAACTCATCGAGATGGCCGCATTCAAAGGCGACCGGGAGACGGTGCTACAGAACACCGCGCTTCAGTATCCGATGTTCGAGGTGCTGTGTTCCCTCGCCCGCCAAGCCGAAAAAGGCACACTCACCGCAATATCGGAGGTCGATGGTGATTTGGAAGCGACCCGTATCGTCGACGGTGACGACCGACCGGCCTCCATCGAAGTGGTGGAAGGACCACGGAACGAAAACTCCTCGTCTAGCGGCGTGAACTGGCGCGACAACAAGTTCATTTCCTAACGCCGCGTTCTGGGTTCGCATTCAGACGGAACGGACGAGCCTTCGCCGCACGATTTTTCCCACACATCATAAAATTCGAACGCGGTGTGTCACTAACCTAAATGGTTCTTCACACGGAGCCGAAAAGCACTTTAGCGAGGTAATTATATCTAATTACGAGTCATGGCAACCGAGTTCCCAGACTATCTCGATGTAGACTACAGCGATGGTGAAGGCGAACAGCCCGAGGATTATCCCTCGATCGAACACAAAGTCGAGAAAGCTATCGAAGTCACGAAGAAGGGTCTCGAAGAGTACGAAAACCCCGCCGTGATGTGGACGGGTGGAAAGGACTCCACGCTCACGCTCTACTTCATCAAGGAAGTGGCGGAGCGATACGACATGGAGGTTCCACCGGCGGTCTTCATCGACCACTATCAGCACTTTCAGGAGATCCACGACTTCGTCGAACGTTGGGCCGACGAGTGGGATTTGGACGTCATCTACGCCCGCAACGAGGACGTCGGTGCGTACGTCGATGAGCACGGTCTCGAACCGGGTGACGACATCGACATCACCCAGCTTTCCGAGCACAACCAGCACCACGTTCGTGACCTCCTCGAATACGAGGAGGACACCTTCCCGTTCCTGCTCGACACCTACGTCGGCAACCACCTCCTCAAGACCGTCGCGCTGAATGACGCGCTCGAAGAGTACGATGTGGACGGCGTCATCTCCGGCGTCCGATGGGACGAACAGGAAGCCCGCGCCGACGAGACGTTCTTCAGCCCGCGCCACGACCCCGAAATCTACCCACCCCACGACCGCATTCAGCCTATCCTCCACTTCGACGAACCGGCCGTTTGGGACGCGTTCTGGTACTTCGTCGTCCCGGACACCGTCGAGGCGTACCCCGACGATGGCTACGTCCCGCAGGGATTCGACGACCTGCCGGAGGGTGTGGAACAAGACGACATCCCAGTCTCGCCGAAATACTTCGAAGGCTTCCGCTCGCTCGGCAGCGAAGTCAGCACGAAAAAGAGCGATCAGGAGCCTGCGTGGTTGCAGGACATGGAGAACACGACCGAGCGTGCAGGCCGCGCCCAGGACAAAGAAGACCTGATGGAGCGTCTGCGCGATCTCGGCTACATGTAGGCACCCACCTTTTCGATGGTCGAGGGGTAAGCGTCTGCGTCGTGGCGACGTAGACGCTGACCGTTTCCCTGTAAACGCTGGACCAAACGCACCGGAAAACGGCCCTGTTCGCTCGGGAAGAGGCACCCTCTTCCGTGCTCTCGTTCGCTTTGCTCACGAGAGCTCCGCGGCCGCGACTTCCGGGCCGTCGTTCGCACTGCTCACGAAGACATTCCTTCTTCGCTTCAATCCATTTTACCTCGTCGTCGGCCCGCTCGTTCGTCACTGCGTTCCTCACTCGCGAAGTCTCAAACTCGCACAACCATTTCGCTTGCTGGGAATCGCGACGGTTTAGTCGATGGATGAGTACGTCGCCGATGTTACCGTTTGCCCGCCCTGTCGAGCGGTCTGCTCGCGTGAAGTCGCTAATATCAAATCCTTCCACCTTCAAATTGATACAATCGATTTTTGAGTAGACGGGTACATGTATCTCTGTGAGACAGTCTGCATTGGGTTCCCGCCGTGGATTTCTCCGAACTGCCGGAATCAGTGGTCTCACTCTCACCTCGTCGGCAGTCGTTTCGCTCGCCACTGCATCAGCGATGGTACAGAATTCGGGGTCGGGAAAGCTCGTATTCATTTACGACGACGGAACGACGGCGGATTACGCCGAAACGTACCCCGTCCATCAGGAAGCGGGCGTCCCCGGATGTTTCGCGGTCGTTTCGGGACTGATCGGAACCGAAGGACGACTCACGAAAAACCAACTACTCGACATCAACGCCGCCGGGCACGAAATCATCTCTCACACGATCAAACACAGGGCGTTGGGAAGTCTCGAAGTCACGAAAGATGTCGAGAAAGGCGACGTGAAAGTCTACGGACGTTCGAACCGTTTCGGCGAACTCCCGGGCGACGACGTTCGGATCTTCGATTCCGAAAAGCACGAAACCGTGACCGTTACTGGGAACGGCGCTGACGAAACTGGGGAATACATCACGCTCGAAAGTCCAGTGACGAAGGCGTTCAGCGCAGAGCACGCACGGATTCGCTATTCGGACGAGATATTGAAATCCGCGATCGGCGGCTCGAAAGCGCAGTTGGAAGGGTACGGCGTGCACGTCTCGAATTTTGTCCTTCCCTACGGTGTCAACAGCGACCGCGGGCAAGCGTTGATTCCGAAACACTACTCCGCCGTCGCAAATGCAGTGCGAGGTGATGGTCTGAATCCGATTCGAGGGCTCGACCCGTACAACCTCCATCGGCGCTATTTCAGACCGGACCGGCTGTCGAAACCCGAACTGGAAACGCATCTCGATACGGTGGCAAATAGCGACGTGCTCGCTATTTTCGTCGGTCACAGCGCCTACGAAAGTTTCAGTGCGGAGCGTGTTCGAACGGCAATCCGACTGGCAAAGGAGCGAAACATCGAAATCGTCACGCTTCGGAGAGCACTCGTCGATTTGGGATACGCAAAACCGATGACGACCACGACGCAGCGGTAGGACCTCTTCCCGTACCAATACAACCCGGACTACGCCGCAGAAGACGACGACACGAACTGGACGGTTGAAGTTTAGGTTTGCGATTGCATTCGGTGGACAAAGTGATTCTCTTCCACGACGAATGAAACGGAAAACTGATGGTTTTTCTCGTCCCACTCGCTTTCTCGCTAGCAGATAGTACCACCCTATCGGACGAAGAACTTTATTTCATTATCAGAGATGGACGTGTCACGATGGCAGATGATGACCTGCAGGCCAAAATCGACCCGGCGAACTACTACGACGACCTCGGCGAGGGCGAGTGGGAACGTCTCCAAGAGTCGTTCAAGAACTCGCTGGAGTTCGAGAACACGACCGATTATTTGAGTCAGTATCTTCCCGAATCGGGGCACGTGCTCGACGCTGGCGGGGCCGCCGGGAGGTACTCGATTTGGTTGGCGGAGCGAGGCTACGACGTGACCCTGCTTGACCTTTCGGCGGAGCAGGTCGCCATCGCCAAATCACGGGTTGCTGAACGTGACCTCGAATCGCAGGTTACCATTCAACAGGGTGACATTCGCGACCTGCCGTTTTCCGAAACCCGATTCGATGCGACCCTGTGTCTCGGCGGACCGCTCTCACACATCATCTCGGACGACGAGCGGAGCGAGGCAATCCGCGAACTGAATCGTGTGATGCAGTCGAGTGCTCCCGTTTTCGTCTCCGTGATGGGCTTCGTTTCCGTCGTCCAGAACCTCATCAAGAGCGCGGCCCATTTCGAGGCGGGTGTTCGCCAACTCCCCGAGTTCATCGAGACGGCTACGTATTCGGCCGAACTCGCGAAAAAGTACGAGGACGACGACCCTGCCTTCGTTGAGTGTCACTTCTTCCGCGCGGCGGAACTCCGCAACCTGCTGGAAAAACACGAGTTCGCCGTCGAAGTCGTCGCCGGACTCGAAGGTCCGGCCTCGAACTTCGAAGCTCCGCTGGAAGAGATCGACGCTGACGCGCAAAAGAACGTCACAGAAGTCGTTCGAAAACTGCGCGAAGACCCGACCGTCGCCGACCTGTCGAATCACATCCTCGCGGTCGGACGTGTCGGGTAAATTCGTTTGGCTATCGCGTCGCCCGGTACTCGCCGTGTTTGACACCGAGGAGGAGTGCGATCAGGCCGAACACGAGCATCGAGGGTGCGACCATCATCAGCACCGTACTCGTCGCCATAACTCCCATTCCGATGAGTCCCGCCGTACCGACGGCGACGATTGCCAGCAGTGCCGCGGCGGTCACGGGTAAATTGAACTCCATACCGGACAGTTAGCCGACCAATAGAAAAGGGTTACTCCGATTTCGGCCGCATGAGATTCGCCAAGGTGACGAAGAACCCGAGGAACCAACCCAACGGTACCGCGATGCCGAACCACATGCCGACGTAGGCGAACCCTTCCAGTTCGAACCGGGCGCGGAGAACCTCGTCGATACCGCGATAATCGAGTACGTTATCGAGCAACCACATGGCTAGCGTTTCGCTGTTCGGAAAGACGATCTCCGAGAGCGTCGGCGAGTACAGCGCCGCGACGACGGGCGGCAGGAACAGCGCCGTCATGCCGAACGGATAGGCGAACAGCACCGTCGTGATTCGACCGCCGTACCGACTGGTGAGAGACGCTAGCACCGCTGCGACGGTCGCCACGCCACCCGCGGCGGTGACGGCATAAAACCCCTCCGTCGAAAAGCGGACCCTAGCCAGCGCCGCCAATCCGCCCCAAACGACAACCGAGAGCAGGATGACGCCCAACACGCCGAGACTCGCCGCGGTTCGGTCGATTCGACTCGTGTAATAACGAGTCGCAAACCCGAACAGGACGAACGGATACAGGAGGCCGACCACGAGCGTGCCGACCGTACCCCATATCCGATAGGCTACCTTCCCGGACGTGCTCTGTGGCGTCCACCGTCCGAGTACCGAATGTGCTTGCTGTCGCTGCCGTGGAAAGAACAGCGACATCCACCCGGTATGTAACTGCCGTACGTCGTATCGTATCGCATCGAAGAGTCCTCCCTGACTCGTCCCACGTGACATACCGGAATTTGATTCGGCCAGTCGATATGAAGGTTCTCCTTACCGGTCGTAAAAATGGTCGAGAATAGTACTAAAATAGTCACTCCGCCCGCCGCCCAGAATGGCCGGGATAGTCCCGTTCGAACCGGTCTTCGATCTCCCGTTCGCTGAACTCGATGATGACTGGTCGGCCGTGCGGACAAGCATACGGATTGTCACAATCGTCCAGCGCTGCGAGCAGGCTCACCACGTCGCCGTCCCGGAGCGACGTGTTACCGGTAATCGACGGATAGCACGCTAAATCCGAGATCAGCGTATCGGCCACTGCCTCCGCGGAGTTTCGGTCGTGTTCGTCGGGGTCAGTCGAGACGAACTCGCTCAGCACGTCACGCAGGAGGTCGGGGGCCAACGTTTCGCTGAGGACGGCGGGAACCGTCGTCACTTCGACCGTTCGCTCGCCGGTGAGTGCCGCGTGAAAGCCCAATCGCGCCAGCGCCTCGTCGTACTCCTCGAACAGCGCGGACTCCGCCGCCGTCAGTTCGAGTTCGACGGGCGAAGCGAGCACCTGCGACGTCGTGTCGCCCGCGAACTGGTCACGGAGTCGTTCGTAGTTCACGCGTTCGTCGGCGGCGTGTTGGTCGATGAGCACCAACCCGTCGGGCGTTTCGGCAACGACGTAGGTGTCGTGGAGTTGGCCCAGAACGTCCATTCGTGGTAACCCGTCGAACTCGTCGGTCGATTCCGACGCCTCGGTCAGCGTGCCGGTTTCCGTCGGGGCTTTGAACTTTCGTTCCTGAAACGATCCGCCGGGTTCGTTTCGCGATGTCGGGGATTCACTCGTCGATGACGTTCGGTTCACACCGTGGCTCCCGTCGGTACCTGCGAAACTGGTGGTTTGTGGTCGGTTCTTCTCTGACGGTTCGCTTTCGGCCGACGATGAATCGTTGGCGTTCCTCGTGCTCTCGCTGCTCGATGTCGAACTACTCGTTGCCCGTGTCGAATCGCCGGCCGACGATTCGACCGGCGAAGAGTTGTCGGCCCGACTGTCCTCGTCGCCGACAACCGACGCAGTGGTCTCCGTTTCGTCAGTGGTCGGTTCGTCGACGGTGGCATCGAGTTCGGACTGCATCGATTCGGGTACTACGTCGGTTTCGTCGGGTGCAGAGCGGCCTCGGGGTGCGGACGACCGAACGAGTCCGTTGTCGAGGAGCGCGCTCTCTATCGCGGTGCGGACTGCATCCCGTACCGTTCCTTCGTCGCCGAAACGGACCTCCATCTTGCGAGGGTGAACGTTCACGTCTACCGACTCACCCGGCACCGAGAGGAAGAGCACGGCGAACGGATACCGGTCGGGTGCGAGCTGGTTTCCGTATGCCGAGAGGACGGCTTCCCTGACGACTGACGACCGTACGTAACGCCCGTTGACGTACGTCGCGACGTACTCTCGCGTGCTTCTCGTCGTTTCAGGGTGGCTAACGTACCCCGAAACGTCGAGTTCTCCCGTCCCGTGTTCGATGCTTTCGCCTTCCGCCTCGCTTCCGACCGGAATCATCGCGGTGGCGACTTCACGTCCGTACACGGACAAGATCGTGGATTGGAGGTCACCCTGTCCGGTCGTCGAGAAAACTTCGCGACCGTCGTGTTCCAGCGAGAACGCCACGTCCGGATTGGCCAGCGCGTACTGTGTGACGACTCGATTCACGTGTGCGAACTCGGTCGAGTCGGTTTTCAGGTACTTTTCGCGCGCAGGGGTGTTGAAAAACAGGTCGGTAACTTCGACCGTCGTCCCTACCGGTCGGCCTGCCGGTTCGACTCCGTCCACTTCACCTCCGTCGAGTCGGAGTTCGGTCCCTGCCTCGCCGCCTCTCGGTTTCGTTCGAATGGTCACCCGCGCAACTGCACCGATGGTGTAGAGGGCCTCGCCGCGAAAACCGAGGGTTGCGACGCCGGATTCCAAATCGTCGATATCCCGTATCTTGCTCGTCGTGTGTTCCTCGACGGCGAGTCTCACGTCCTCTTCGCTCATCCCGATTCCATCGTCCTCGACGACGATTCGGTCCGTGCCGCCGCCGTCGATGCGCACCGAAATCCGCGAGGCATCCGCGTCGAGACTGTTTTCGACCAGTTCCTTGACCACGGAGGCCGGTCGTTCGACGACCTCTCCTGCCGCGATTCGCTGGACGGTTTTCTCGTCCAGTGCCCGAATGTTCGTCTCCCTATCGCTCATTTCTCGTACCGTTTCATTCCGGCGTATTCAACTTTGGCGTGTTCGACCGCGCGAAAGAAGTCGAGATGAGAGAATGACCCACGTGATACTGATCTGGTGGAAAGCGGTGGCGTAGTGTCGTCGCTGGCGACCGGGTTTGCCACGGATTCCTAACAAAACAACACAAGGATTCAAATCGTCCAATATCCGTTTCGGAAACGACCCCTCACGAAGGCCGGAACGCTTACTCGCCTCCGAACCGTGTTACCTAGCGGCATGCAGACGTTCACCGAAACACTGGAAATCGTTGTTCTGGGGGACAACGTCCGGATCGAACTCGTTGACGGGACGATTTACGAGGGGCCTGCGAGTCCTATCGACTACATGCCGGACGAACGCTTCCGACTCGAAATCGAACCCGGCCACGAGCAAATCCGACGGTGCGCGGTCAGCGCGGAGTGTATCGACGGGGAGTGGTCGGTACCGGAAGTTCGCCACTACAGCTTTGGCGACGACGACTGGACCCTCGCAGGGGAGGCCAACGATATCGAAATTACGCGATGACCGCGTCGGACCCGATCCGAGGCCTTTTCGACGATTTTAACGTTCGACGGGATACGTCATGCAGGAACGAATCCACGCATCAGGATTCTCGGGATCGTAGATCATCACGACACGACCCGTTCCGTCGAGATACTCGGTTTGCTTGAGTTCGGTTGCTGATTCGTCAATTGTTGTTGACATGGGGGTGTGTGGGTAGGGGTTTCCGGGGATCGTTACGACCGATTCCACGCGTCCTGACACGTCTCGTCACAGAACGAGTGGAGAACGACCGACTCGCTTTCGGTGGTTTCCGTGACGATGGGAAACCATTCCGTCGTCTCGATGGGGGAGCCACAGTGAGAACAGATCGGTGTTCCCGTTCGGGAGGTGACCTCGGTTCGAGTATCAACGTTCCTGTCCTCTGCGTCGTCCCTCATGTATCGACCGTCGAGAGCAGTTTTGCGGCCACGACTTGATTGTCGGTGATCGTGATTTCGCAACCGGCCATGGTAAACTGGACACACGATTCGATATCACGCTCCGTCGAGATAGTCGGCCGAAAGAGGCGATCCAGTGCATCGGGGTCGATGGTATCGTACAAGGGGCTGAGGTCAAGCGGATCGACACCGTTGACTTGTGAAATCGCACGGATGACCGCTTCACTGACCGCACCGTCTTCGACCGATGTCGTGGCGGAGTTGTCTCGGTTACTCATGCATTCTACGACCGGACCCACGAGTAGTATTGACAAAGCGATTCCAGCTAGTTATGCAGTGAGAAGGATGAGCATGCACTAGGTATCTAGCGAGTCAATACCGTAGAGCTGTCCGAACAACTTTCGCTGTGCCGTTCTGAGATGGTTCATGAACGTCGGTTGTGTGATGCCGAGGGAGGCCGCGACGTCCTGCCCCGATGTTGTTCGTGGCGAGTCGAAAAAACCGCTGAGATAGGCGGTCTCCAACACCTGTCGCTGACGGTCGGTGAGCCGTTTCTCGAACGCGGCGCGGCAGGTTTGAACCGTCTGTACCGGTCGTTCACGGTCGCGTCGTGCGGCGAGTTCGAGATTCGGATAGCGCACTCGGAGTCGCTGGATAAACTCCCTGACTTCCATCGCATGTGGGAGATCGACGACTGCCCGAACGGTGTCTTCGGTCGCCGTGATCGATTCGGGGACCGCACCTCGTTCGACGAGGGCGGACACGAACAATGGTTCCGTGACGGTCACCTCGAACAGCACCTCGTCGTCGTGTTCGCCGACGAGACGACTGTTTTCGACGCCGACGACCTCGTCCAAGTACGCTTCGACCGCGTCTATATCACCTTCCGAAATCGTGATGAACAAGTTGTCCCCCTCCTCTCCGGCGACGATGCCTTCGTACGTGACGTGACAACTACCGGTGGCCGCAAGTCGCTGAAGTAAGTCATCGGAACCGTGGACACGTAGGTCGAGTTCGGTGATTCGATCGGTAAGCAGTCCACGCTTCGTTTCGATCGCGTTGATGGCGTAGGCGATCGTGCTCCCGAGTTCGGCGAACACCGCCTGTGAGAGTTCGTCGAACGCATCCGCCCGACCAGCGTACACGGACAAAACACCGTACGTATGGCCGCGATATTCCAGCGGGATGCCGATTACTGCTTGGTACCCTCGTGCGAGTGCCTCTGCTCGCCAGCCATCGCGCTGGAACCTGTTTGTCGCTCCCGTCACGTCCGCTACGTTCGGTACGGTCGCGAGTTCACCGCTCTGTAGTGCCTGCACGGCGGGTTCAATCGTCTCAGGGTCTGCTTCCAACTCCAGTGGGACGCTGTTCAGGTAGCCACGTTCGATCCCGGCCCACGCTTCGGGGAGTATCCGTGATGCGGATTCGTCCGGCGTCCCAACCCACGCCATCGCGAACCGGTCCGTTGCAGCGAAACGTTCACAGACGTCCCTGACGACGTCCGAACGGGATTCCGCGAGGACGAGAACGTGTTCGATATCGCGGAGTAGTTCAGTCGTTTCGTGAAGTCGCTCCAGACGTGCGGTCTGCTCTTCGAGTTCCAGTTCCCGCTCGCGGAGCGAGGATTCTCGACTCACCCGGTCGAGCGCGGCTTGCGTGGTCGCGGCGAAGATGGTCGCCAGTTCGACCGCATCCGATTCGAAGGTTTCCGGCGTATCATCGACGGATATGAAGACGCCATGAGTTCCGAGCGGGACGTACAGCCCACTTCGAAGGCGCGTATTCGAATTGTAGACGTGTTCGGATTCCCGCACATCGTCGAACACTTTTATCTCACCAGTGACAAAAACCTGCCACGCGATGCTTTCCCCGGCTTCGAACGGCGTCGGTTCTCCGACGAGTTCCGGGACGTCGTCCGAATGAGCGACGGGACGGAGCTCATTCGTCTCCTCGTCGAACATGTAGACGACTACGCCGGGAAGGTCAAGTATCGAGGCACCCACCTCGGCGGTGATTTGAGCGATCGCCTCGGTCGAATCCGCTTCGAGCATTTCCCGTGTCCCAGTGTGGAGGGCGGTGAGCGCCTGTTCGTGACGTGTTCGTGAAGTAACGTCCATCGAAACACCGATGACGCCTGTGACTTCGTCCCCGTCCCACACCGGTTGGTACCACGTTTCGAAGTAGAACTCGTCCATCTTGTGGACGACATCGAACGTCTCGCCAGCCAGCGCTCGCCGAATGTCCGCAACGGCGTCGGGATACTCGGCCAACCAGTCGAAAATCGAGTCGCCGACTGCCTCCCCGGCAGTCGCGTCAAATGCCGATAATCCTCGTCCTTCGGACAACGTGAACGCCCCATCGGAATCGATGGCAAACAGGATAACGGGAACGTTCTCGACGACCGTCCTCAGCCGTTCTTCGTTCTCACGGAGTGCACGCTGTCGTTCGACGCGCTCCGTGATATCGCGGACGACGCCAACGGTCCCATGTCCTCGTCCCTCGTCGTCGGTCGGGAGGGGTTTGAACCGAAGTTCCACCGGAATCGATTCCCCGTCCGCGGCGCACAAATCTATCGTGGCAGACTCCATTTCGGAGGTGCCGTTCAGTAGTCGCTCGCGCATTGCCGTGGTTTTCGTGAGCGTCCCCTCGTCGAGCACCAGTGCGGGCGTACTCCCGAGCAGTTCGTCGCGGCTATAACCGGTCAACGAGACCAACGCGTCGTTGACTGCGGTAAACCGGGACCCCTCGTCCGTCGTGTAAATACCGTCGCCGACCGTCTCGACGATGGTTTCGTAGCGTTCGAGGTCGCGTTCACGCTCTTTTCGATCGGTGATATCGGTGTACACGCCGTACGACCGTTCCCCGGATTCTCCTGGACGAATCGGCACTGACCGCAACAGAAAATCGCGCATGCCGTCCGCGGCCTTCCGTCGAACTTCGTTTTCGAGGTACTCTCCCGTCCTCGTGCGCCGGTTGATTTCGGCCGCTTCCTCAGTGAATTCCGATGGGACGACGACGTCGTCGATGGGGGTTCCCCACACCTCACTGCTGATCACTCCGAAACAGTCCTCAAACGCGGCGTTTACCGACCGGATGAGCGGTACGTCGCCGTCGTATTCGCAGTACACCATCGGGTCACCCGTATTCTCGAACAGTGCCGCAACCCGGTCGCGTTCGATTTGGAGTCGCCGATCACGTTCGACTCGGTCCGAGATATCGCGCATGACACCGACCGTTCCCTCGAACCCCCCGTTTTCGACCGGGAGGGAGGTGAACCGAACCTCGACGGGAACGGGGTCGTCGTCGGCAGTTCTGATGGTGATCTCGTACTTTCCGACGTCGATATCGCCAGCGAGAAGGAGCTCTCGCTGGCGAATCGCCTCTTCGACCGTCTCGTCGTCCGCGATGAGCGACCCGTGTGCGCCGACGAGTTCCGCGCGGGAGTACCCCGTCAACTCCTCCATCGCTTCGTTGACCGAGACAAACCGAAACTCCTCGTCCAGCGCATAGATACCGTCGCCGACCGTCTCGACGATGGTTTCGTAGCGTTCGAGGTCGCGTTCACGTTCCTTTTCGTCCGTGATATCCGTTGCGAATACCGTGACGCCGTCAGGCGAGGGGTAGAGATGCGTCTGCATCCACCTGTCCGTCGTGGAGAGGTACTCTTGGAACGTGTTCGGTTGCTGCGTTTCAAGCGCGGTGGTGATTTCGTCGTACAACTGCGTATCGGTGGCCGCCGGAAACTGCGTCCAGATGTGCTTTCCACTCACTGGTTCCCCGTCGTGTCCCCATTCGGCCGCCGATTCGTACCACGATTCGTTCACGTATGTAAATCGTAACTCCGCGTCGAGCGCGAAAATTATCGTTTCGACGCGGACCAGCGCCTCTTGCCGCTCGCTCGGTTCACTTTCTTCGGTTACGATCCCGAAGAGGAGGTCGTCCTTCGCGATTCGGACGAGTTTACACTCGCCGATACGGGTTTCGTCGGTCGTGGTAAGTGCCACGGGAAGGGTCGTGTCGCCGTCGCCGAGTGCGGTCTGAACTCCCGCTTCGAAGCGCTCTCGGCAGGTATTCGCGACGAGGTCGCGGGCACGACGTGACCCGAGGTCGGAATCCGTCCAGTCGGTCAGTACGGTCACGCGATTCGACCACCACGTGAGGGGTTGGTCGGGTCGAAAGGCGAAGGCGAACACCGTGTCGTCTATCGCCGCGAACAGTGGGGCAAATGACTGCTCTTTACCGCACAGCCACGACGCCACAGCATCGAACCCGTCCGCATCCTGCGACGCCCGTTTGTCGGGGAACGAAGTCATACTCGTTGTGCTCCTCGCTGCTAACAGGGGCTACCTGCAGAGAGGGAGGGAAAGGTGATGAATCCATTGCCACCCGGAACACCATTCGTTACGTACTCTTCGTCCGCTCTCCCTCGTGAGTGCTTATTTTCGGTGATCGGCTTCCTCGACGGCGTCGGGGGCGTAGATGATACCGGCCCCGGTATCGGCGTCGCCCTTGCCGTTGCTGTACCGCGCGGTGTTCTCGATGATACTCTGAACCTGCTTTGCGTTCAAGTCGGGATTGACCTCCCGGACGAGTGCAACGAGTCCAGCGACCTGCGGTGCCGCCATCGACGTGCCCGCGTACCAGGCGTATGCGGTGCCGTCGTTCAGGTCCGGTGGCACGGTCGAGTAGACGAGGTTGAGTGGGTAGGGCCACTCCGTATCGCTCGCGAGCGTTTTTTCGAGCGTCTCGTAGCCACCTCCGGGTGCGCCCACGTCGATGTCGCTGGTGCCGTAGTTCGAGTAAAATACTCGTTCGTTGTTCGGCCCCGTTGCGGAGACGCTGATCGACCCTGGGACGCTGTTCGGGAGGGTGTAGTATCCCTCGTGTTGGAGGTCGGAACTCGCATTCCCTGCGCTGGTCGTGACGACGGTTCCACGCTGAACTGCCGACTGGATAACCTTCTGGTAGCCGACGTGCTCGCCGTCTTTGTGTGCACTGCCCTTGATAACGCCACCGCCGAGGCTCATGTTCGCAGCGTCCGCACCGATGGTCCCCGCGTAGTCGATGGCACTTAGAATATCGAAATCGGTCGTCCACAGCGTCGTTACGGTGACGCTTTCGTCCTCACCATCGCCGTCCGTATCGTACTGATAGTCGTCCAACCGCTTCCAATAGAACACCCGCAGTGGAACCACGTCGGCGTCGGGTGCCATACCCACGATACCGAAGTCTTCGCCCGCGGACGTGTCATCGTGTTTTGCCGTGGCGATACCGGCACAATGGCTGCCGTGGGAGTGAACGTCGTCTGCCGCCATCTGAGACCGGATGGCGGGGGCACCGAGATAGGTGTACGATTCTATCTCTTCGCCACTGGGTGGCAGTCTGGCGTCGATCGTCGTATCGCCGTCGACCGCCGGGCCGCCATCGGGACTCGACGCCCCATCTGCACGGAATAGTCGTCCTCGTTCGACCCGGTTTCGCAGGTCGGGATGGGCAGTGTCGATGCCGGTGTCGATGATGGCGACGGTTCGACCGTCACCTGTCGCGGTATCGTGGGCTTGGAAGGCACCGGTGGTGTCAGCGTGTTTGTCCCACTGGATGTCCGCATACTCCTCGTCGGTCGATTCCTCGGTCGATTGCAGTTTGGGCCCGACCGCCCGATAACCGAGGTTGGATTCGACGTGCTTGACGCCGCTGACGCGCTGAATCGTGGACTTTTCGGCCGCCGCCACGAGCAGGACGCGACCGTCGGCGACGCTGTCTTGTACATCCGCGCCCGACCGTTCGAGTCGTTTTCGAGCACCCTTCCCCCCGACAGTAACGACGAACTGGTCGCGGCCGTCCGCCGCGCTCGCGACGCCCATCGAGGCCAACGCGACGGCTCCGGCACCGACGCTTTTTACGAACGTTCTTCTGTTAAGGTTTGGCATAGCATCTTCATCTCATCCTCCCTGTTAATATATCTTGTTTACAATTTCGAGTTATATCATACGTACACGGAACCGTTTCCCGAATACCGACGATAATCGGCGAAATCGAACCCTTCACTGTCGAATCTGCCCCGGGTCGATGCTTTTAGCAAGCGGTCCGCGATGACGTTCCTCTGAATCTCGCTGGTACCTCCGTAGAACATTACTACGCAGTGATCCCACGTCCGAGTACAGTATCGTTCTTCTATCCTGCATCGGGGACTAGAACACGGGGATTCCAAACAAGCGGCAATCGATAGGGGTCAGCGAATAGGCTATTGGCAGGGTGTGAAAGGATACCAGTGACGAGTGAACAATGGTTCAGAAACCGTTTGACGACATCATCCGTGAACTCGACAGGGCCGACGCGGATGCGTTCGTTCACGTCGGCGACCGATTCGATGACCAGCTTCGATATCTCACCGACTTCTCCGGGCCGGACCGCGACTACGCGTTCGTCCACGTAGCCGGACGGTCGATACTCTGTGCGCCCCGATTGTTCGGTGAGCAAGCACGCCGTGAGTTCGGCGGTGACGAGGTACGAACGAGTGTGCAACAAACAGGGACGACAGCACCGGCCCGAGCCATCGAAACGATTCGGGAGTTCGCCGATGCCCGGCGAATTCTCGTCCCCGGCCACATATCCCACCGGACGGCGACGTCGCTAGAACAGCAGTTCGAACTCATCACGACGGACGCCGATTTCGGTCGTTCGCGGAAAACGCCGGACGAGCGTACCGCAATCGCCGGGGTTCAGGCCGCCGCACAGCGGGGAATGGCCCGTGCAGAAACCGTCCTCGCCGAAACGACGGTTCAGGGCGAAAACCTTCACTGGAAGGACAAACCGCTCACCACGGAACGTCTGCGACGGGAGGTCAACGCCGTCCTTGCACGCCACGGCGTTGGTGACGCCGGAAACACCGTCATCGGTGCTGGGCCGAGTTGTGCGGACCTCCACTTTACGGGCGAAGACGGGATCCGTTCCGGGGAGACGGTGTTGCTCGACATCTCCCCACGCGGTTCGCGTGGCTACTACGGTGACCTCACTCGAACGTTCGTCGTCGGTGATGTCGGCGAGTGGGAACGCGCCGCCTATGACGCCGTTCGAGATGCACAGGACGCCGCCCTCTCGACGCTCGATGCAGGGGCAGGAACCCCCGCCGAGACGGTTCACCGGAGCGTCTCGGAAGCGCTCCAAAGTCATGGGTTCGATGTCGGAGCCGTTTCGGCCGGGATGTATCACGGAACCGGGCACGGTGTCGGACTCTCGCTTCACGAACCGCCATCCCTGTCGAGCGAGGCGCGACTCGAAGTCGGACACGTCGTCACTGTCGAACCGGGGGTTTACGACCCGGAACGCGGCGGCGTTCGAATCGAAGACCTCGTCGTCGTCACGGAATCGGGCTACGAAAACCTCACCGAGTATCCTCGGCGACTTCGACCGACATCGGGTCGATAGCGGCGTTTCAGTTCCGGCAACTGCTGCTCGATACCGAACCGACGAGCCCCACGGTTCCCCGTCGATCGTTTCAACCGAACAGAGGTACCGTCTCAGCTAGGTTCGTTTTCCAGCAACGTCGGATACGTACCGCGTGTACTCGATACGAACACCGACTCCAAAAGGGGAACGTCGCACTTCGACCGAACGCCTACGTCACCGACATCGAGACGGTCGCGCGACGAACTCTCCCGAATCGCGGCCCGTATCCACAAGGAGGCAGGGGCCGAGCACGTTCACAGGTGCGATTGGCCGCCGCTCCTGTTACATATGCAGTCATCGATGCGCATGGGCACGGTCCTCGATTCGAACGCCGAAGCGAAGAACGTAAAGCGCCTGTTCGTCGCCGACCACTCGGCGCTGGCGAACGGTCTGGGGGGCCCGAATCCGACGAACAGTGGGCAGGCACTCGCCCTGCGAACTGCCGACCGAATCGCGGACAGCTACTTCTAACGAGCGGGTTTTTCGGCACGCTATTCGTTCTCGAATCGAACGATAAACGCGAACAGCGAACGTCCCCGCCCTCTGACGGCATTCAATCGCTTTCGAGTCGTTTTTGCCACTCTTGCACTTTCGACATCAACTCGATCGGCGACACGTCGGCGACTTCGACGCCGGAAAGTTCGGACAGCACCGCCTCGGTTTCCGGGTCGAATTTCGCCTCGTCGCTCCCGTTTTCGCTCGCTTCGTCACCACCAGTTCCGGCACCCGAATCGCGTTCTCCCTGCTGGAACTCGCCGCACCCGAGGTCGAAGACGGCCTGCACGGGTTCGTTCGACGCGCCGCCTTTCGCTTCGATTGCCTTCTCCTGGCGCAGTCTGTCGAGCACGTCGCGGGAGCGTTCGACCACCGGAACCGGTACGCCAGCGAGGTCCGCGACGTGAATCCCGTAACTTCGGTTGGTCGGTCCGTCACGAACGGTTCTGAGGAAGGTTACATCGCCATCCCGTTCGTCCGCCGCGACGTGGACGTTCGACACTCGCGGAAGGTGGTCGGCCAGCGTCGTCAGCTCGTGGTAGTGAGTCGCAAATAGGGTGTTCGCGCGAACCTCGTTGTGGAGGTATTCCGTGGCCGCCCAGGCTATCGAAATCCCGTCGTAGGTCGCGGTACCGCGCCCGACTTCGTCCAGAATGACGAGCGAATCCTCGCTCGCGGAATGCAGGATGTTCGATAGCTCCTGCATTTCGACCATGAACGTCGAACGCCCTTGGGCCAACTCGTCCAGCGCGCCGACCCGGGTGAAGATACCATCGACCAGACCGACGCGTGCTTCGTCCGCGGGAACGAAACTGCCGACCTGTGCGAGGAGGGTAATCAGCGCGACTTGGCGCATGTACGTCGATTTCCCCGACATGTTTGGCCCGGTGACGATGAGGAATTCGCGTTCGTCGTCCATTTGAACGTCGTTGGGGACGAACTCGGTTGTCTGTTCCACGACGGGATGACGACCCTGCTGGATGTCGAGTCCGGAGTCCGCGAGTTCCGGGCGGATCCATCCGTTTTCGACGGCGTGAACCGCGAGACTCGCCAACGTATCGAGTTCGGCGAGCGTCCGTCCTACGTCCTGCATGAGTTCCGCGTGGTTCGCGGTTCGCGCTCTGAGTTGCTCGAACAGGTCGTACTCCAGTTCGCCCCGTCGCTCTTCGAGCCGCAGGATTTCGCGCTCCCGCTCGCGGAGTTCGTCGGTGACGTAGCGTTCCGAGTTTTTGAGGGTCTTTATCGCTTCGTACTCCTCGGGAACCTTGTCCGTATCCGATTTGCCGACTTGCAGGTAGTAGCCGTCCGTCTTGTTGCGGTCTACCTGCAGATGCGAGATTCCGGTCCGGGACTTCTCCCGGCTTGCGAGGCTGTCGAACCACTCCAGGTTCTCCTCGTGCTGGTCGATGATTTCGTCCAGTTCCTTGTCGTAGCCTCGGCGGAACAGGCCGCCCTGTGTAACGGTTTTCGGTGGGTCGTCGGCCAACGCCTCGGCCAACTCCTTGCGTAGGCGTTCCGACTGTGCGCCGTCAGGGCGACCCACGAGTTCGGCGAGTGGCGAACTCGACAGGGAGGGTGCGTTCGTAATCGAATCCGCAACCGCCGGGAGTACTGCGAGGCTGTCACGTACTCGAAGTAAGTCGTCCGCATCCGCGCTCCCCGACGTCGCTTTGCTCGCCAGCCGTTCGAGGTCGTATGCGTCCGACAGGGTGTCCCGAATCTCCTCGCGAGCCAGTGCCGACTCGGCGAACGCAGAGACGTTCGACTGCCGTTCACGGAGCAACTCGGCCGACCGTCGTGGACGCTGGAGCCACTCCTTCAACAGGCGACGACCCGCGCTCGTCTTGGTGTGGTCTACCGTCTCGAACAGCGACCCGTTTCGGTCGCCGTGCATCGTTTCCGTGAGTTCGAGGTTTCGCTGGGTCGTCGCGTCGAGTTCGACGTGGTCGTCGGCGTGATAGGACTGGAGACGCGTCATCGAACCGAGAACGCCCGCGCCGGTTTCCTCGACATACGAGAGCACTGCGCCCGCGGCACGTACTTCCCCTCCGTCGTCCGAATCCAAGCCGAGACTGGATATCGTTTCCGCGCCGAACTGCTCGCGGGTGACGTGTTTCGCTTTTCCCGGTGCGAACGCGTTCGCGTCGTGTAGCGAGAGGGACGCGTCGGTTCGTTCCCGAACCCGTTCGAGGAACGAATCGTCGTTGCGAAGTTCGGGGCCGGGTAGCACTTCCGCGGGGTCGAACCGGTAGAGTTCGGTCAGCGCCTTCGAATCCGCGTCGGGGCCGAATACCGAACTGACGAGGAATCGTCCAGTCGTGACGTCCGCGAAGGCCAAGCCGTAACCCTCGTCCACGCGGACGATTCCGGCGAGATATCGGGCGTCCGCTGAGGTCGTTTCGAGCAGTGTGCCCGGCGTCACGACTCGCGTGATTTCGCGAGCGTGGCCGTTTTCCGACTCGTACTGGTCGGCGATTGCCACCCGATAACCGCGTTCGACGAGTTGTTTCATGTACGGCGTTATCTCCGACAGCGGGACTCCCGCCATCGGATAGCTACTGCCGTGACTCGACTTCTGCGAGACGTTCAAATCGAGTACGTCGCCGACCAGTTCCGCGTCGTCGGCGAAAAATTCGTAGAAGTCGCCGACTTGCATCGTCAGCACATCCGCATCGGAGCTCTCCTTCAGTGAGAAAAACTCCCCGACGATGCCGCCCTCGCTCACGGGAGACACCACCGAAGACGGGCAGTCGAAATCATGTACGGAAGTGAGTTGGAGGGCGACTAAAACGGTGTGGATTCTCCGACGATAGCCAGCACACTGTCAATAATCGATCACGTTCACGAGTTCGAGGACGGTTTCCCGAACTGATTCGACCTCCTCGTCGTACGCGGCGAGAAACTCGTCGGTCAGTTCGGTCGTGACCGCACCATCGTCCGTCGAGCGTATCAGTTCGTGGTTTTCCAGTATCTGAAAGGAGGTTCGGATTCGGTGTTCGGGGGTGTTGGTACCCGCCGACGTCCGTCTGATTCCGACCGGTTGCTCGATATCGATAAATTCGAGAACTTCGACAGTTCTTGCAATTACATCGATTTCTTGTTGAAGGGACCCAAGCATTATCGTGGAATTGTTGCTCACGGTCTAAAGCGTTCCCTCGTACTGCCCTACGAGTGCTACCAATGCACATTCCCTGGGCGGGTCGAACGGAGGACCGGAGGCCAGCACAGTTTTGTCGTTTCGTGGCATTTGACACCATTCACGTGGTTTCGATTGGGTTCCCGTCGGGACGTCGACTCGGTGCCGGACTGATGGGCGTTGCGCTCGTCAGTGTGATTCTCGTACTCGTTGTTAGCGCCCTCGCCGCGCCCCCGATTTCGAAGCCGTCGCTGACGAACGACTCGGCCGAAACCGTCGTCGGGGTACAATCGACGACCACCAAGGGACGAGTCGCCGTTCTGGACGCGAGCGGTCAGCAAGTATGGGATTTCGGACAGGCGGCCAGCTATCACGACGTGTCCCGTCTTCCGAACGGGTCGATTCTCGCGTCGTTCATGGCACGTGGGTATGACGACTGCGGCCCCTACGAGTCACCATGCGAACGCACCGGGATTCGAATCATCGACCCGGAGCCGACCCCCCACGTCGTCCGGGAGTGGTCGTTCCCGGTTCGAACCAGCCTCAACAGCGAGGTCCACGACGCGGAATTTCTCCCCTCCGGCGAACTGCTGGTCGCGGACATGGACAGGGAACGGGTGTTCACGCTCGCACCAAACGGAACCATAACGTGGCAATGGAACGCGAGCCAGTTCTACGACGCGCCGCCCGACCCGACGAAAACCGACTGGCTCCACATCAACGACGTGGATCGAATCGGCGACGGGAGATATCTCGTCTCGGTTCGGAACGCGAACCAATTGCTCGTCATCGAACGCGGCCGGGGTGTCGTCGAGGTCGTCAACGAAAACCGCGACGCGAGCGTCTTGAACTACCAGCACAACCCACAGTGGCTCTCGGAAAACACGATTCTCGTCGCCGATTCGGAGAACGACCGGGTGGTCGAGCTCCACCGAAACGGATCGACCGGGCAGTGGAACGTCGCGTGGCAGGCCCGCGGCGCGGGTGGAATCGGGTTCGACTGGCCGCGGGATGCGGACCGCCTGCCGAACGGCAACACGCTCATCACCGACAGTCGGAACAACCGCGTCGTGGAACTGAACCAATCCGGCGCGATGGTCTGGAGCGCGCGGGTTCCCACTGTTCCCTACGAGGCGGACCGCGACCCCGGAGAATACCCCGCTGGGCGATCGTACGATTCCGCGAGCGACGTCGGCACCGGAACGATAACGCTGCCCGTTTTCGGCTATCTGCTCGACAGTGCTCGACACGTGGTTTCCCTCCCGTACTGGCTGGCCGGGTGGCATCTCGCGGTTAGTTCCGTCGCACTCCTTCTTTTCCTCGTCGGACTCTGGCTGTTCGTTCGAGGCGGGGAAAAGACGGTTGCATGAGCAACCACAGTTCGTTCGGCGGACACTCCCCTCACTTCTTCCATGGCACTCAGCGAAATCGACCATCTGACCGACGAACAGCGCGACTGCATCGACAACTGTTTCGAAGCCACCCAAGCCTGCGAATGGTGTGCCGACGAATGTGCCGGGGAGGACGGGGATATGGCGCGGTGTATTCGACTCTGCCGAGACGTGGCCGACCTCGCCAGCCAGCACGCCCGATTCATGGCCCGGAACTCGAACTATAGCGAGCAACTCGCGGAAGCCTGTGCCGGTGCGTGCGAGGAGTGTGCCGAGGAGTGTTCCCGACACGACCACGACCACTGTCAACTCTGTGCCGACGTGTTGGAAGACTGTGCCGAAAGCTGCCGCTCGATGATCGCGTCGTAAGTCGGTCATCGTCGGCCATCTTTTCGCCTCGACCGCCGGTTCCCGATAACATAATGTCCGTTCGCATTCGTGTCCAGACCATGACCGACGACCACGAGGAGCATACGGGGGGTGACGAACACGACGACCACGCGCTTTCTCCCGACGAACTCCGGTACCCGGAGTTCGTCTTCGAAGGGGGGACCATCGGGGACGACGGTTCGTTCGCCCTCGAAACCGACCTCGACCGAGCGGAGATGGCTGAATGGCTTTCGGACCTCGCTGACGGGATGGCGAGCCACGACGTAGCGGTCGAATCGCCGAACGGATACGTTACCTTCGGCGTCGGCGCATCCGGCGTCGAGATGTCGTTCGAACCCGAAGATGGCGGGGTTGGCGATTTCGAAGTGACGTTCAAACTCCGTGCGAAGCCGATGTTCGTTGCGGACGACCCCGACCAACCGAAGGCGGGTGCACGAGGGGGTACGGGTTTCATCCCCATCGAAATGCTGACGACCGACCGCGAGACGTTTCGGTGTTACAACTGGATGGGTGAGAAGTAAGGGTGGGAGGGAACTTCGGTTACTCCTTCAGGACTCCAACGTCGAGAGCACTGCAAACGCCCGGCGTTGCAGTTCCTCCGTATCCGTCGCCAGGAGTTTCACGATGGCCTCCTTACCGACCTCTCCGCGGTCGATTATCGCCACGGGCGTCCCGCTCGCTGACTCGAACGCTCGTTTTGCCCCCCACTGCATCGTACTCCCTTCCTGTTCTTTCACGTCTTCAGGCTCCGATTCGCGGTCGAACTCCGAAATTTCGCCATTGAGCGTCGAGAGCGCCGCTTCCACATCCTCGTCGAACCGGCAGTTGACGGCGAATCGGAGGGCGGGGTCGAACTCGCGCGCGGAGAGCAGGAATCGGGCGACGTGACTCGACGCGCCGAACCGCACGCCGCGATTCGGCTTCACGCCGGACAGTGTTCGGGTAATTCTCCCCTCGACGGCTGCGGTTTCGCCCACCGACTCGGCGGACGGTGTCGCACCGACGATGTTCATTCCGACCTCCGGAACCAGTGCACTCACGTCGCGCTCGACGAACGACTGAACGACACGTTCGACCGCTTCCGCGGTCGAATCGCGGTCGGCTTCGTTTCGCAGTTCCACGAGATGGTGAACCGATCCCGGCCCCTCGCCGACGTTCAGATGGTAGCGAACGGCACGTTCCATGAACGCCGTCGCACCTGCAACCGACTCGCGCAGGACGTCACCCTGCGCGAGTCGGGCGGCGATGGCACTGGCGAGCGTGCATCCGGACCCGTGGGTCGCGTCCGTCTCGACTCGGTCGTGAATGAAGGTTTCGACGCCGTCCGCGGTCACCAACACGTCTCGAACGTCTTCGTCCGGAACGTGCCCACCCTTCATCAGTGCCGCGTCGGCCCCCTGTTCGAGCAGTTTCTCGCCCGCCGTACGGGCGCTCTCTTCGTTCACGGGTTTCGTTCCGGTCAACACTTCGGCTTCGTCGGCGTTCGGCGTCACGAGCGTCGCGTGTTCGATGAGTTCCTCGTAGGCGTCCTGTCCGTCAGAGTCCAGCAGTGGATCACCCGAAGCAGCAACCATCACGGGGTCGATGACGACTGGAACATCCAGACCGGAGACTTGTTCCGTGACGCTCCGAACCACCGGAGCTTCCGCGAGCATCCCGGTCTTGACCGCCCGAACGTCGAAATCAGAGAGGACGGCGGAGCACTGGGCTTCGACTTCCGCGACGGGAAGGGTGAACGCTCCTTCGACGCCTCGCGTGTTTTGTGCCGTGACGCTCGTCACGACGCTGGTACCGAAGACGCCGTGAGCCTCCATCGTCTTCAAATCGGCTTGAATTCCCGCACCTCCTCCGGAATCGCTTCCAGCGATCGTCAACGCGACCGGCAGTTCGACCGGTGCTGGAATCCGGCTCATTCGGATCGCCCCATGTACTCCTCGAAAGCGCCCCAGAACGGGTCTACCTCCGGATGTTCGATTCGATTGCCATCGACCGTCACGCCATCCCCGTCGCGGACTTCACCGATATCAGCGGCAGGGATTTCGGCGGCGGAAAGCGCCGAAAGCACGACCTCGGCGTCTTCAGGCGCGACCGAAAGCAAAAGCGTTCCTTCGCTTATCGACTCCCACGGATCGATGTCGAAAAACTCGCAGGTTGGCAGTACACCCGGGAGAACGGGGACCGAGTTCCGGGAAACGTCGAGATGGACGCCGCTGGCGTGAGCCATCTCGACCAGTGCACCGTGGACACCGCCCTCCGTCGCGTCGTGCATCGCGGTGACGGTGCCCGCGTCCGCCGCGACTAGCGCGTCCTCGACAGGACTCATATCGTAAAACCGTTCCTTGGCGTTCTCGACCGTCTCTTCGGATAGTTCCATCAGTTCCTCGAATTGGATGGAAAGCAGCCCCGTCGCTTCGACCGCCGGACCTTTGGTGATGAGGACGCGGTCACCGGGGCGCGCCCCGTCCGGCCGAACGATGTCATCGGGATTACCGACGGCCATGGCGTTTGCTCCGCCGACCATCGGATAGTTACACCCCGCATAGCGGGCGGTGTGGCCCGTGACGACGCTGACATCTAGTTTTTTGGCTTCGCGGTCGAACGTCGTCCAAATCGTTTCGAACTCCTCGTCCGTGATTTCGGGCGGCAGGTTGAAATCCACGGCGAGGTGGGTCGGCGAAAGCCCGCTGACCGCCACGTCGCTCATGACGATATGGAAGGCGAACCACGCCGCACGCTCGAACCCGAGCGAAGGCATGATAAAAATCGGGTCGGTCGCGGTTGCAACTGCTTCCCCGCCGACCTCGAACACGCCGAAGTCCACACCGTGCTGTGGCGAGAGCATTACGTCGTCGCGCTCCGCACCGAGATGCGGGTAAATGTACTCCTCGAAAAACGCCCTATCTACTTTGCCGAGCTTGTCCATACGAAGGTATTATTACTAGGTGGTATTTAGTGGTGTTCAGTCCCGGTCTGCATACTCGGCAAACACCTGCCACGAGGGGTCTACATCGGGATGTTCGATTCGACTTCCATCGACGTAGACCCCATCGCCTTCACACACCGTACCCATTTCGGCCGCCGGAATCCCCACGTTTGCGAGCGCGCCGAGGATACGTTCTACGTCCTCGGGTGCGACCGAAAGGAGGAGTGTCCCCTCTGTCGTGGATTCCCACGGGTCGATGTCGAAGAACTCACACGCTTCCAACACACCCGGCAATATCGGCACGTCGTCGTGCGTCACATCGAACCGAACGGCCGCTGCCCGAGCCATCTCGACCAGTGCACCGTGAATCCCACACTCCGTCGCGTCGTGCATCGCGGTGACGGTGCCCGCGTCCGCCGCGACCAGCGCGTCCTCGACGGGACTCATGTCGTAAAACCGTTCCGTGGCTCGTTCGATGGTCTCCGATGGGAGGTCGATATGCTCCTCGAACAGCGTGACCAGAAAGCCCGCCGCTTCAACGCCCGGTCCCTTCGTGACGAGGATACGGTCGCCTGGTCGTGCTCCATCCGGTCGCACGAGATCGTCTTTTTTCCCGACTGCGAGCGTCGTCGCTCCGCCGACCCATGGATACTGACACCCCGCATAGCGGGCGGTGTGGCCCGTGACGACGCTGACGCCCAATTTTTTGGCTTCGCGATCGAACGTCCGCCAAACGGTGGCGAACTCCTCGTCCGTGATTTCGGGCGGCAGGTTGAAATCCACGGCGAGGTGGGTCGGCCGAAGGCCACTCACCGCCACGTCGCTCATGACGACGTGGAAGGCGAACCACGCCGAACGTTCGAATCCGAGTTCCGGTAGAATCGAAAGCGGGTCGGTGGCGAGTGCGACGACGTGCTCACCGACGTCGATGACCCCGAAATCCACGCCGTGTTTCGGCCCGAGTAGTTCGTCCTCACGCTCCGCACCGAGGGAGGGATAGATATGTTCGTCGAAAAAATCCCGATCTATCTTTCCGAGCTCCGTCATACCAGAGATATCTCCCGGTGGCACAAATCGGTGGTGGTTCGACGGGCCGGGAGTTATACATTATAGTACACCAATTCCGCCCACATGACGCGAATCGCAGTGACGGGTGCCGCTGGCAACGTCGGGAGGGAAACGCTCGCCGCTCTCGAAGAGTACGACGTAACCCCGATTACTCACAGTGAGCACGACGATCTCGATAGCGAAGTGTGCGACGTGACCGAAGCCGACGCACTTTCCGAGATTCTCGCCGGTCACGACGTCGTCGTTCACCTCGCTGCGAATCCCTCCCCGGAGGCAGGTTGGCGAAGCACGGTGGACGTGAACATCGAGGGTACTCGCAACGTCTTCGAGGCCGCCCGTGAGCACGACATCGACCGCGTCGTCTTTGCCTCCTCGAATCACGCCGTCGGTATGTACAACGCGGACGACCCGTCGGAGACGGAAACGATGGTTACCGGGCGCGCCCACCCCGTCTATCCCGACGACCCGCCACGTCCGGACTCCTACTACGGTGTGAGCAAAGTGACGGGGGAAGCACTCGGAACCTACTTCGCCGATCGCCACGGTATCGAAGTCGTCAACCTCCGAATCGGGTGGCTCATCTCGGAGGACGAACTTCGAGACACACAAACCGAGTCGGACGAACACGCCCGATTTTCGCGTGCGATGTGGCTCAGCCCCCGCGACTGTCGAAACGTGATGTACGCGGCCGCCACCGCTTTACTCCCCGAACCGACCGTGACCGCCCACGCGACATCGCGGAACGACGACCGATTCCTTTCGCTCCTCGAAACCGAGCGAACACTCGGGTATCGCCCCCGTGACAACGCGAGCGAAGTGTTGGACGTTCAGTAGAGACGCTTCGAAGTTGGGGTTTCATCAAATGAATCGATAGGTACTGAACCTGACCACTCAATTATTGCATAGTAGTTAACTATAAATATTGAAGTCTATACTTTGGATTCATGCCAGATAGTCACAGCCATGGTTTCGGTCGTCATACGACCTACACCCATTCCACAGCTTCACGAATCGATTTCACGGTGGTGTCTCCGGATGGCTAGCGCGACCGAAATCCTCCTTGCGGTTCTTCCACTCGTCGTCATCGCGTACCTGATGGTCGGTGAGTACTGGCCAGCAACGCGCGCGATGCCGGTTGCTTGGGTCTCCGCCGTCGTCGTCGGCTTCTTCGGCTGGGAGATGACGCCGCGCTGGGTCGCCGCGGCGACCATCAACGGCTTCATCACCGCGACGAACATCCTCTGGATCGTCTTCGGCGCGATTTTACTCCTGTACACGTTGAAACAGACCGGTGCGTTCGACACCATCAACGCGGGCTTCACCTCCATCAGCGAAGATAGATGCGTCCAAGTGGTGTTGCTCGTCTTCTTGTTGGGGTCGTTCATCGAAGCTGCGGCCGGATTCGGCACGCCCGCGGCGGTCGTCGGACCCCTTCTCGTCGGTCTCGGATTTCCGCCGCTCGCGGCCGTCGTGGTTGCCCTCACCGGAAACCTGATGGCCATTACCTTCGGCGCAGTCGGAACGCCACTTATCATCGGCCTTCAGGACGTGTTCGCCACTTCGGACGTTGCGACGCCCGCCGGAACGACCGTTCCGGAGTGGGTCGCTCAAATCGGCGTCTGGGCGGCGACGTTTCACGTCACCGTCGGCCTCTTGCTTCCGTTCATTGGTGTCGCAATGATGACTCGGTTCTTCGGCGAGGAGCGATCCATCAAACCTGCGCTCGAAGTGCTTCCGCTCACGCTGTTCGCCTGGTTTACCTTCGCCGTTCCGTACTGGATCACTGCCTACTTCATCGGGCCGGTGTTTCCCGGTCTCATCGGCGCGATGTCAGGGATGGTGTTCACCGTCGCCGCGCTCAAAGCCGGCTTCTTCCACCCAGACGAGGAGTGGGATTTCGGCCCCCAGGAGACGTGGCCGAACCACTGGGTCGGCGACATCGAGCCGGGTGAAACGACCACGCAAGACGGTACCATCGCCGCCGACGGTGGTGTCGTCACCAAGCAGATGCCCCTCTGGAAGGCGTGGACGCCGTACGCGATGTTGGCGGCGGTGCTCGTCCTTACGCGAGTCTGGTCGCCGCTGACCGATTTCCTGACTCATACGCTCGTACTCGTGTGGTCCGACATCCTCGGAACGGGCCTCGAAAACGATTTCCCGCTGTTGTACCTTCCCGGCGCGGTGTTCGTCTTCGTCCACCTCCTGACGATACCGCTTCAGGATATGAACGGCCGCGAAATCAAAGCCGCGTGGGTCGAAACGGCGGAGAAGGTCATGCCAGCAGTCGTCGCACTGCTGTTCGCAGTCGCGACCGTCCAAATCATGATTCAATCGGGGAAGGCGGCCGGCATCGACAGCATGCTCGCCGTTCTCTCGGACGCGACTGCGAACTTCGCCGGGGGCGTGTATCCGTTCTTCGCGGCGCTCGTCGGCGCGTTTGGTGCCTTCCTCGCAGGGTCGAACACGGTCAGCGACATCCTGTTCGGGACGTTCCAGTACAACGTCGCGGAAAACCTCGGCGTCTCCCGGACGATTCTCGTCGGATCTCAGGCCGTCGGCGGTGCTATCGGCAACCTCATCGCGATCCACAACGTCGTCGCGGCGCTCGCCGTAGTGGGTCTCGTGGGAGAGGAGGGGCGGGTCATCCGTCTCGAACTCATTCCGTTGGCCTACTACGCCGTCGCGACCGGGACGCTGACGATGCTGTTCGTCTACGTGATATTCCCGAACGTTTTCTGAAGGGACGTTTCCTCTCACGAACCTTTTTATCGGATAACGGGCCCACTCCGAGCCACCCGTGGGACACCGAGCATTTGTCGCCTACGAGCGACCCGACGGCCGTTACGACCGCCACTACGCACATTGGGGAGCGACGTCGCTTTCGCTCCGCCACAAAATCACGCCCGAAACGCCTTTCGGTGGTGATTCGAGGAGTTCCCGCGGTGGTTCGACGAACCGATGGATACCCGCCATCGAGCCAACCCCCGAAGCAACAGCATTGTCGTGCAAGGGCGCGGCGTCGTTCGATTATCAGCAGATCGAAGCGTTCTACGTCGTCTCGCTGACGTGGGTCGTGACTGTTTATCTTCCGCTCTGGTTCGGCACTCCCGCGAATACGGCACCGGATTCGGGGGCGCTCGTTGCGGTCTCCGACGACCACGACGCTGCACACGTCCGACAGTGGTATCGGGCGACGCGAGCGGTCGTTTGGGATATGGTTCGTCGCGGAGTGCTTTCCGAGCACTCCGCGACGAACTACCTCGCTGCCCGTCTTGTCGAATGGGGGGGTGACCGTCGGGAGGTGATTTCGATGTCGTGACCGTTTCGATACGCCGATGACGGTCGGTTTTTATCCGACCGCCATCTATCGTCCACCAGTGACAATCGAGGGCAGCGGCGAACCGACCACGACACTGATGCCGACCCACGGTGAGGCACTGACACAGGTCGAAGCGGCAATCGAACGAGGCGACCTCCTTACCCTGTTCGGACGCTGTACCGTCGAGTACGACGGCCGTGCGGAGAGCTACCTCGGTCCCGGCGACCGACTGGTCGTGCTCAAACCCGACGGCACCGCACTCGTCCACACCGAAGAGGGACAAAAACCCGTCAACTGGCAACCACCAGGTGGGTCGTTCGACGCCGAACTGAACGACGAGCGACTGCTCGTCGAAAGCAGACGACCGAACCCGGATGAAACGCTCGCGGTCCACTTCGAACGCATCGTCCAACTCTCGGCGTTCGACGTGACCGACGCGAAGGAAATATCGCTCGCTGGAAGCGAAGAGGACCTCCGCCAGCGAATCCTGAACGACCCGGACCTCGTGGAAAAGGGGTTCACGCCGTTAGCGACCGAGCGCCAGACCACCGCTGGTGCCATCGATATCTACGGAAAGGACGCGGGAGGAACGACGATGGTCGTCGAACTCAAGCGTCGGCGTGTCGGTCCGGACGCGGTCGGTCAACTCCGGCGGTACATCGACGCGCTTCGGCGCGACCTTCACGCCGGAGCGGAAGTCAGGGGGGTGCTGGTAGCCCCATCGGTTACGGAACGCGCTCGCAATATGCTGGCTGAGAGCGGGTTGGAGTTCGTCTCGCTCGAACCCTAATCCAACTGCCCTTTCAGTCTGTCGAGCAGTTGTAGCGCCTCCAGTGGCGTCGTATCCGCGATGTTCGTCCGTTTTAGTTCCGCGAGGATGTCCGCGGTGCCACTCGACGTGGATTCTAGCTCCTCGTTTTCGTCGATCAGTTCCTTCGACCGGGAGATAACCGATTTCGGAACGCCCGCGACCTGCGCGACTTCGATGCCGTAGGATGTCATCGTCGCGCCCGGCGAGATGTCGTGCTCGAACACGACTTCGCCGTGATTTTCGGTCGCGCCGAAGTGGAGATTGGTGGCGTTCGACAGTTCGTTCGCGACGGCAGTGAGGTCGTGGTGGTGTGTGGCGAAAAGCGTCTTCGCGCCGATTTCGTCGTGGATGTGTTCCGTCACCGACCGTGCGATAGCGAACCCGTCGGTCGTACTGGTGCCGCGTCCCACTTCGTCCAGCAGGATGAGCGATTTCTCGGTCGCGTTTTGCAGAATGTCCGCGACTTCCGTCATTTCGACCATGAAGGTAGAACGCCCGCCCGCGATGTCGTCGCTCGCACCGACTCGAGTGAAGATTCGGTCAACCAGTTCGACCTCCGCTCCGTCCGCGGGAACGAAACTGCCGACCTGTGCGAGGAGGGTAATCAGCGCGACTTGGCGCATGTACGTCGATTTCCCCGACATGTTCGGCCCGGTGATGACTGCGAGCGTGTCCCGGTCGAGATTCGTATCGTTCGGGACGAACGAGCTTTCGGTCCGCTCGACGACCGGGTGGCGACCGTTTCGAATCTCGATCCCATCGTTCCCGATTTCGGGACGGGAGTACCCGTGCTTCGCTGCGACTTCCGCAAGCGAGACGAGCACGTCCAGTTCGGCCAGCGTGTCGGCAAGCGACTGCACTCGCTCCGATTCCTCGGCAATCGTCGCGCGTACGTCGCGGAACAAGTCGTATTCCAAGTCGTCGGCGCGTCCTTCCGCGCGGACGATTTCGTCCTCGCGTTCCTTGAGTTCCGGCGTGTAGAACCGCTCCGAGTTCTTCAGTGTCTGTCGGCGGTTGTAATCATCCGGCACGTCGTCGAGGTTCGGGTTCGTCACCTCGATGTAGTAGCCGTGCACCTGATTGAAGCCGACTTTGAGCGACCCGATGCCGGTTCGTTCGCGCTCGCTCGCTTCGAGGTCGTCTATCCACGCCTTCCCCGAACGCTCGGTTTCTCGGAGTTCGTCGAGTTCGTCGTCGTACCCCGATTTGATGACGCCACCTTCGGTGATTTCGATGGGGGGCTCCTCGGCAATCGCGCGACCGATATGATCGCGCACGTCGGCCATTTCGTCCAGGTTTCCGTGCAGCGTCCGGAGTTTGTCCGACTCTACGTCCGCCATCGCGTCGGCCACTTCCGGCACCACGTCCAGCGTGGATTTCAGCGAGCGTAGGTCGCGGGCGTTGGCACGCCCACGAGCGACTCGGGAGATGAGCCGTTCGATATCGTACACGTTTCGCAGAAGTTCGTGAACCTCCTCGCGCTGTTGTACTCGGGTCGTCAATTCTTCGACCGCGTCGAGTCGCTCCTCGATTCTCTCTCGCTCTAGCAACGGTCTGCGAATCCAATCCTTCAATCGCCTGCTACCGAGCGCGCACGCAGTTTCGTCCAGAATGCCGACGAGCGTCGCGTCGTCCTGTCCGTGGACGGCCCGCGATTCGAACAGTTCGAGGCTCGAAAGCGCGACGGCATCCACGAGCATGTACGAACGCGGATCGTATCTGGTGAGGTGATTCAGGTAGTCGAGATGGCCGGGTTCGGTTTCCTCTCCGCCGTCTTCGCTTGCATACTCTCCGCCCCGGACGTACTCGGCGTAGGCGAGGAGTCCGCCACAGGCCCGAATCTCGGCGTCGGTAGCGAGCAGTCGCTCCGGCGGGCCGAAGTATTCCGCAACGAGGCTGCTCGCATTTTCGATGTCGAAGGCCGATTCTTCGTATCCCGTGACCATACAGTCGGTGTCGAACGGTGTTTCGGGTGTCTCGGGGGCGACGACCGCCTCTGCAGGTGCGAACCGGCCGATCTCGTCCCGAACATCGCTCTCGGTTTCGACCGTCGTCGCGTAGAAGTCGCCCGTCGAAACGTCGAGAACGGCCACCCCGTAGTCGCCGTTACCGTGCTCGCCGCCGCTGGTGAGACATGCAACGAAATTGTTGTCGTCGGTGTGGAGCAGTTCGTCTTCCGTCAGCGTTCCCGGCGTTACGACTCGCGTAACTGCTCGTTCGACGACGCCGGACGCATCCGCCGGATCTTGCACTTGGTCGGCGACGGCGACACGATATCCGGCGTCGAGAAGCGTCTCGATATACGACTCGGCGTTGTCGATTGGAATTCCCGACATCGGATACGTTCCCGTGCTGTCCTCACGTTGTGTGAGGGTTATCTCCAGTATACGGGCGGTTCGTTCGGCAGCCTCGCAAAACGTCTCGTAGAAATCGCCCACCTGAAACAGCACCAACGAGTCCTCGTACTGCCGACACAGTTCGAAGTACTGACGCATCATCGGCGTCAGTTCCTCGCTGTGTTCGGCCATCTTCTCCGGTGGCCCCAGCGCCGAATCCATGCGAGAAACCCAGTGCTTGCATGCAAATAAGCCTCCGGAATCGTCCGGCCATTTCCACGAAAAACCGGTTTCAGTAGAACTAAGTAGAGCCGAAAACTCGAAAATGAAGGTTACCGATGGACATCAGGACTGGTCTTTCGTACGGCGACGTGCTTTTGCTTCCACAACGCTCCCCGGTCGATAGCCGGAGTAACGTTTCCCTTTCCACGAATCTCACTCCCGATCTCGAACTCGATGCACCGCTGCTGAGCGCGGCCATGGACACCGTCACGGAAACGGAGTCCGCCATCGCGCTGTCCGAAATGGGTGGTCTCGGAACGCTCCACCGGTTCATGAGCATCGAGGAACAGGCGGAGATGGTTCGCTCGGTCAAGGACGCTGGCGAACTCGTCGCCGCCGCTGTCGGCATCAACGAGGAGTTCGAGGCGCGCGTCGAAGCCACGCTCGAAGCGGGCGTGGACTGTATCATGGTCGACGTCGCCCACGGCCACATGGAACGCTGTCTCGATGCCGTCTCGCGCATCGACGGCGAGTTCCCCGACGCGGAACTCGTCGCGGGCAACGTCGTCACTCCGGAGGCGGTTTCCGACCTCTATTCTGCGGGTGCGGACGGCGTGAAGGTCGGCGTTGGCCCCGGTTCCCACTGCACGACCCGGGAGGTCACCGGCGCTGGGTCCCCGCAGTTGACCGCGGTCGATGACTGTGCGGAGCAAGCCCACGAACTCGGCATTCACATCGTCGCGGACGGCGGTATTCGAACCTCCGGTGACGCAGTGAAGGCGCTGATGGCGGGTGCCGACACCGTGATGCTGGGCAGTTTCTTCGCCGGAACCGAGGAAGCACCTGGTGAGACGGTGACCGTCGATGGCCGGAAGTTCAAACGTTCTCGCGGGATGGCGTCCACCGCGGCGAACGAAAACCGCACCGACAAGGACCTCACGCCGGATGCGGACGAGGGTATCGCGGGCCTGACAGAGTACAAAGGATCGCTCGCGAGCGAAGTCGAACCGTTCCTCGCCGGAATCCGCTCCGGGTTGAGTTACTGTGGCGGTCACGACATCGAAGCGGCCCGCGAGAACGCCGAGTTCATTCAGGTTGCCCCGAGCGCACGTGAGCGCGAAGGCGCTCACTCGGTGTTCGCGGATGTGGAACCCGAGACCGAAAAAGAGCTGGCACCGTTGCAATAGCGAAATGCGCTTTTTCTCGACCTATACACCATCTATCAGCCGTTCTAGCTGCTCCGGCGGAACCGCACCCCGGGCCGCGTAGCCCTCGTAGGTGAACGTCGGAACGCCCGTGATACCTCGTTGCTGTGCTTCGGCGAACTTCCCGTGAACTCGCTCCTGTCGTTCCTCGTCTTCGATCGCTTCTCGAACCTCGTCACCGTCGATACCCTCGTTTTCGGCGATTTCTGCCAACACGTCCGAATCGCCGATGTCCCGTCCGTCCTGCCAGAGCGCATCCAGGATAGCCTCGTCGAAGGCTCGCCATCGGTCTGAATACGCTTCTTTGACGTAGAACGAGGCGATCTGCGCGGAAAGCGAGTCGATATCGGTCGCGATCTCTTGCGCCATCTCGACGTCGTATTTCTCCTGCAACCGTCGGACGTTCTCCCTCGCCTGTTCGTAGTAGGCGTCGTCCTTGCCGTCGTCTACTCCGTGGTTGATATTGCCGTCCGGATTTCGCTTCCCGCTTCGAAGGTCGAACGGGTGCCAGTCGATCTCGACAGTGTCGTCCCTTCGTTCCTCGTAGCGTTCGAGGGATTTGCGTCCGAGATAGCAGAACGGACAGACGTAGTCGGAGTAGACCGTCACTCGATCGCTGTTCTGTGAGTCGCTCATACCCTTTCTTGTGGGTTCCGCCTGTAAAGGGAGACGAATCGGGAGGGAATTGCCGATGCATCGCCCGCGTCGAACCCGTCTCGAACCGAACACCTGAGGTAGCCGGAGCACTAACGTTACTGTGAATGGCATCCGTGGCCCAGCCGCTTCACGCGCTTGCGGGAGGCGGTGCCGAACTGATGCTCCCGACCGTCCTCGTGTTGGCGGCCGTCGGGTCGGCAGTCGTCTTCACGCTATCGGTGGTCGCCTTTCGACAACGTCGGTCGGTTCCGTACCTGCTGGTCGCGTTGGCGTTTGGGGCACTCGCAGGGCAGACGCTCATCGGCGGCTTGACGACCGCCAACTATCTCACGGGAAGCACGCACCATCTCGCGGAACACGCGCTCGACGTAGTAATCATCGCCCTTCTCATCGGCGCGGTGTACTACGCACGGAAAATCGAAACGCGATAACTGAAACACGACGATGACAGAAACACGAACGCAGATAGCACGATACGTCGAATCCCGTCCCGGCGTCCATTTCAACGACCTCGTTCGAGGGTCGGGACTCGCACCCGGACAGGTTCAGTATCATCTCCGTGATCTACTCGGAGAACGACAACTCACGAGCGAACAACTGTACGGGAAAACACACTACTACCCCCCGGAGTACGACGAGTGGGAGCGGTCCGCGCTCGCCCTCCTCCGTAGGGAGACTGCACGTGACGTTCTCGTCACCCTTCTTGAGCGTGAAACGGACCGCCCAGCAAGGCTCGCGGACGATCTGGGTATCGCCCGGAGCACGCTCGAATGGCACGTCGACCATCTCGTAGAGCAGGAGTTAGTCGAAAAACGACGCGACGCGAGAAATCGGGTGACGCTCGTTCCAGCACGTCCGGAAGCGACCGGTCAACTGCTGGCGACCGTCACGCCGTCGTTCCCGGAACGGATGGTGGACCGGTTTACCCGACTCGTGGATGATCTATTGGCGGACTGACGGTTGTGTCACTCGTTCTGCATGCCGAACCACGCCAGGTTTCCGGCTAACAGGGCGATACTGAAGACGAAAAACAGCGCGCCGACTGGCGAGGCGAGGTCGACGAACAACCAGTAGAGCGGGGCGGCGGCGGACGGTCCGACGGATACCACGGCGAGTTCCGAAATGATCGGGCCACAACAACAGCAGGCGTTCGGGGCCGCCACTGCCGCCGTCCCTGAGGTGACCTCTCTCGTGCCGGATTTCGTCGAACTTTGCCACTGGAACGCGATGACCGAGGCGTTCAGACCGACGAGGACCGCGACCATGCAGATCTGAATCAGCATACCGGGTGAGAACACGCCTGCGATGGGAATCGACGGGAAGCTGAACTCCACGGCGGTCCAGTAAACGAGCGGATTGGCGACGGGAATCGTCGTGACGAACGCACCGTCGGGAACACCGATACCGTGTTCCGGGACGAAGGTGAGCATCCCCATCGAGAACGCGAAAAAGAGTCCCGCGAGGATGCCGCTTCCGATACCGAACCAGCGCGCAGGTCGGTCGCTCGTCACCCACGAGAGCGGCCGACGGGCGTCCCGCCAGAGCACGTAGCCAACGCCCAGCGGGGCACCGAAGACGAGTAGATAACCGAGTGGATGCGTTCGCGCGCCGAAAGCGTCCATCACAGCGGGATAGGCTACCCACGCCCCGAGTAGCATCCCGACACCGGCATAACGCGGGCGCTCGGGCCACTTGAGGCGTCCGACGAGGAGGCTCCCGACGGCGACGATCGTCCCCGCTGCTAGCGTCAGTGGCTGATACCACTCCCTACCGAGCGGTGCCTGTGATGCATGGAGCGTTTCGACCGGCGACAACTGTACCAGTCCAACCGCTCCGGCGGCGGCGACGAACAGGCCAACGAAAACACCCCAGAGTGCCACCGTTCGTTGATGTACCCAGACGGTGCGTCCGAGGAGGACGCTTCCAGCGACCATACCAACGCCGACGAACAGAACGACCAGTGCGAGCCATTGTGGATACGCTGGTCCATGGCCGCCGCCGTGTGCGGAAGCGATCGGAAGCGTGGCGAGGGCCGTCAGTACCACGAGCGCTCGGCTCCCCCATGCTTTCACGTTCGAGTCCATAATCGGATTTACGATTCGGTCGACATGTAGGCACTGGATTCACGCCGCCTATCGAGTTGCCATCGAGAGAGGACCTCGGTTTAATCAGCCTGCACCGCACACGACTCGTCGGTATACTCCACTTCGCCTATCGAGTCGATGCCCTCGTCACCGCAGACCGGGCAGTCGGGATTGTTGCGGTACTCGACCTCCTCGAAGGTCATGTCCATGGCGTCGTAAAATATCATTCTGCCTTCCAGTAGTTCGCCGATTCCGGTGAGGCATTTGACCGTTTCGGTGGCCTGAATGCAACCCACGGTTCCGGGTAGCACGCCGAGAACACCCGTCGTCGCACAGTCAGCGACCATGCCGTCCGGCGGTGCTTCGGGAAACAGACACCGATAACACGGTCCGTCGGTCGTGAACGTCGTCACCTGTCCCTCGAACTTGTAAATCGCGCCGTGGGAGAACGGAATCCCGGCCAGCGTACACACGTCGTTGACGAGGTAGCGCGTCCGGAAGTTGTCGGTCGCATCGACGACGAAATCGTAGTCCGTGACGAGCGTTTCGGCGTTCTCGGGCTCGACCCGCAGTTCGTGGGTTTCGACGGTTACGTCGGGGTTCAGGTCGGCGACGAAATCCTTCGCACTCTCGACTTTCGGGCGTCCAACGTCGTCGTCACCGTGAACGACTTGCCGTTGGAGGTTGCTTCGCTCCACTACGTCGTCGTCCACGATGCCGAGCGTTCCGACGCCGACGGCGGCGAGATACTCGATTGCCGGTGCGCCGAGTCCTCCCGCTCCGATGACGAGAACGCCGGAATCGAGGAGTGCCTGTTGGCCCTCCGGCCCCACTTCGTCCATGATGATGTGCCGAGAGTACCGGTCGAGCTGTGTCGCGTCGAGCGAAAGGCCGCTCATGCGTTCGGATTGGTTGTATCGATGTATAAACCCGTGGTTCAACGACCCCACATTCGGTTCACGTCGAGCGCACGGTGAAAGGGAATTGGAATAGTTTTTCGCCCTTCGATGCGGCCCCTGTGATATGCAAACCGTCACAGCCCGAACGAAACGAACGGGATCGCGTTCGTTTGTGAAAGGAGTCGTAGCGATGTTTCTTCTCGGACTCCCCGGCATCGTGGCTGTCGGTGTTTCGTCGATCGGTGTGCTTCGGACGCTTCCACAACTGGCCGAACTATCGGCGACGGCGTTGTTTTTCCTGGCGGTTACACAACCACTCATTCTGCTCGTACTCGCGTGCCTCGTCGGAACTGCTCTTGCCCCCCGAGTGGGACTTCGCTCCCGTCTGCTGGCCCGAATCACGGGTCGAATTCAGCCGCCGAACCTGTTCGCGGAGGAGGTTCCTATCGGCATCGGTGTCGGCGTTGGGATCTCGTTCCTCACACTCGTGCTGGATTTCGGGTTCGCGTCGTTCGTTCCAAGACTCTCGACGACGACCGTCGTAACAGCGAGTAACGTGTCAATCTTCGACGTTCTCGCCGGGATTCCCGTACGATTCCTTTACGGTGGAATTACCGAGGAGCTGATGCTACGATACGGGATCATGTCACTCGTCGCGTGGAGTCTCTGGAAACTGACCGGCGGCGAGCGTCCGTCGGACCCGCTCATGTGGACTGCAATCGTCATCTCCGCCATCGTTTTCGGATTGGGTCACCTCCCTGCCCAGTCGATAACCGCACCGTTGACATCCGCCGTGGTCGTTCGAACGGTGCTTCTCAACGCAATCGCGGGAATCGGGTTCGGCTGGCTCTACTGGCGACAGAGCCTCGAAACGGCGATGGTTGGTCACGTGTCGTTTCATCTGCCACTCGTCATCGTGTCACTTGTTCTCGTCGTGTAAGCGGCAAACGCGGCTTCTGCCGAAGTACTGTTCCGTTTCCCTGCCGTTCGTTCTCCCATGGCGACTAACCGAAAATACCTCCTTTCACAGCGCCCCGATGGGACACCGGATCGCGAGACGTTCGAACTGGTCGAAGTGGACGTTCCGGAACCGGGACCGGGTGAAGCTCTCGTCCGAACGCTGTACCTCTCCGTTGACCCCTATATGCGTGGGCGGATGCGCGACGCGGAATCGTACGCCGAACCGTGGGACGTCGGCGATCCACTTCAAGGTGGCGTGGTCGGCGAAGTCGTGGAGTCGAACGGTTCGGGGTTCGAGGAGGGGCAGGTCGTGGCTGGCAATCTCGAATGGGCCGATTATGCGACCGCTCCAGGTACCGAACTCCAGCGGGTCGACCCCGACCTTGCGCCGATCTCGACCGCGCTCGGCGTCCTCGGGATGCCCGGTCGAACCGCGTACTTCGGGACCCGAGAAGTAGCGGAACCGAAAGCGGGTGATACCTTCGTCGTTTCCGGTGCGGCAGGCGCGGTCGGTTCCGTTTCGGGCCAGATTGCGAAGAAATCGGGCGCTCGCGTCGTCGGGTTCGCCGGTTCCGACGAAAAAATCGACTTTCTCGAAACGGAATGTGGATTCGACGTCGGAATCAACTACAAGACCACGGACGACTACGGTGCGGCACTCGACGAGGCCGCACCCGATGGCGTGGACGTCTACTTCGACAACGTCGGCGGTGAGATTACTGACGCCGTCTTCTCGAAACTGAACGTCGATGCGCGTGTCGCCGTCTGCGGCCAAATCGCGCTCTACAACGAGGAGTCAGTACCGACGGGCCCGCGAAAACTCGGTACACTCATCAAGAGTCGTGCACGGGTGCAGGGCCTCCTCGTGGCTGACTTTGCCCCCCGTTTCGAGCAGGCGACCCGGCAGTTGGGCGAATGGGTCTCGTCGGGCGAACTCACCTACCGCGAGACGGTGACGGAGGGGTTGGAAAACGCACCTGATGCCTTCTTGGGGCTGTTCGAAGGGGAAAACATCGGAAAGCAGTTGGTAAAAGTCGGCGAACGAGAGGCGTAGTCCCCCACACGATGCTCTCCCGCGTAGGTCCGGGAGGTGCCGTCATTCCCGGCGGCACGAAGAATTTTCTTCGTGGTTATCGTAGCCTGTCTGCTACTATGAAAGTACAGGTGGGCGAAGAAGACGTAAACGAACTGCAGTGGCGAATCGACGCGAAGGTCGGCAAGTTCGAGTTCGAGTGGGGACCGTTCGAAATCGAAATCGAAATCGGGGGGGACGTAACAATCGAGTTGGAATTAGTATCGGACGACTAATCCGGGGCACGAAGAACGAACGAGACGGAGGGGACGGCCGTCGTTCGACCGGGACCTTTCACCGTGCAGCCACAACCGTTTCAGGGGTGAAACCGCTATCCGAAAGGAGATGAACAATCCTCTCTCGGCTACCACCGATAATCGCTTTCGTATCGGTTGGTGGCTATTCGTTCTCGCCCTCGGCGTTATCGCGGCGTTCATCGCATACTCGTTCGTCGGGATGCTGGTACTCGGTATATTCGGGTACTACGCCACGCGACCGATCTATCGGCGGCTCGGTTCCCTCACCGACTCGGACGGCGTCGTGGCTGGACTGACACTCGTCGTGGTCTTGCTTCCGGTCATCCTACTCGCGTTCTACGCCGGTATTCATCTCGTTCAACAGGCCCAACAGCTTCTCGGGAGCACGAGTGGCGTTCCGATCCCGGGAAACGTTCTCGACGCACTGTCGAACCAACAACGTCGAACACTGCTGTCGACCGTTCGGAACCCACGGCGGTTCGTGACCAATCCCGGCAAACTACTGCAAACGGGAATAAAGGTGGCCTCGAGTCTCATCGGTGGAATTCTCCTCGTGGGGTTGTCCCTAACACTTTCGTACTTCCTCCTCAAGAACGACGACGATATCGAAGATGGATTGACGCGGCTGTTCGGTGGGCGGGAGACGACGGCCCACGCGTACGCTACTGCCGTGGACGAGGACCTCGAATCCGTCTTCTTCGGGAACTTCCTGTTCGTCATCGCCATGTCCCTCATTGCTGTGGTGACGTACTCGGCGACGAACCTTTTCGCACCAGGGCCACTTCACGTCCCGATGGTCTTCGTGCTCGGGTTGCTGACCGGCGTCGCCAGCCTGATTCCAATCGTCGTCGGGAAACTGATCTACCTCCCGGTCGTGGGCTACCTCGGATTTCAGGCGATGAACTCCGGCGGCAACCATCTCGGGTTCGTCGGCGCCGTTCTCGTCGTCTACTTCCTCGTCCTCGATATCCTTCCGCAGACGTTCGTTCAGCCGTACATGACCGGCCGCCAACTCGATATGATCGTAATGATGTTCGCCTACTTGCTCGGCCCGGTGCTGTTCGGCTGGTATGGCTTTTTCCTGCTCCCGATTCTGTTCATCCTGATGCTCGAAGCGATTCGAATCGTTCTCCCACAGCTGCTTCACGGTGAACCACTCACGCCGACCGTTTCGATGGGTGGGTCCATCGGAACGAATCCCGACACCGTCAACAAAAACGCGTCCCCGGACGACGACAATACGGCAACCAGCGACAACGACGACTGATCGACGACGATTCGATCGGTTCTCCTTCACGGAGGAATCACGAACTGAATCCCGAATCGTACGCTTTGGTTTATGAATTGTAACGGTAATCGGGTCCCTCTACAGCTCCAGCGCCGAAGCTCCAGAAGCCGACGCTCGACAAAAAGAGCAGTTGTTGCCGAATCGGTCCCATAAAAACCGTGGTCGTTGTCGAACCGCGGACGTCGTTACTTACCGCGGCCTTTGCCTTTCGAGTTGCTCGGTCGGGTGTGTTCCGTTCCCTTCCCGCGCTGTTGCAGGCCACGGTTGCTCTGGCCCGCGCTCGTGAGACCGCGCTGTGCGCGGCCACGGTGCGAGTCGTCACAGATCCAACTGAGGTCGTCATCGTTCTGGATGGCGGGGTGTTCGGGGTCCACGAGAATCACTTCGTGCCACTTCTGACTCCCGTCTTCACCGACCCAGTAGGAGTTGAGCACGTGAAGGTTCGGGTACTTCTTGCTCACGCGCTCCTCGGCGATGCGCTGGATGTTCTTGCGCCGGCCGAGGCGGTTGACACCCTGGCGCTTGCTACGGCGGCCTGCTTTGTGGCGCTGTTTGCGTGCACCACCCTTGCGGACGCTCGCGCGTACGACGACGATGCCCTGCTTGGCTTTGTAGCCGAGGGAGCGGGCACGGTCGAGTCGGGTCGGGCGCTCGATTCGCTCGATCGCGCCCTGTTTGCGCCAGTCCTGCTTTCGTTGCCATTGGAGTTCGGCGAGTTTGCCGTCGTCCGGGTCCTTCCACGCGTCTCGAATGTGGGTATAGAAGCTTTTTGCCATGGTCTATCACCACGGGCGTTGAGTGGTTCAGCGTGTGAACGATGTTCGAATCGGACACGCCACATTCCGTCCTGCGATCGCAGGTGCCCACTGGTGCCCGTCGACCAGCGAGTTATCGAAAATTCCCGGTTCGTGGGTTTAAGGGCTTCGTCTTCTCTCTGGCACAACTCGCACGAGGTTCACCATCGTTCCGATTGCCGATGAGCGACCGTCGGGTAGTCTTCCGGAAACGCACATGTGGTCCGGGAAGCAGTTCGCTTCGACGGTGCGGCGATCATCTTTCGTCACACGGGATACCAGAGGGTCTGGTGAGGCATCCATTCCGGACCCGATTCGTGGTACTGTCACTCGCTACCATCGGAACCTCCTCCTCCTCCTTCCGTCTCTATTGTGACACGAGTACGGGTTGATCGATTTCCTTTCCCGCAGCAATCACGATTCGAACATCGAATTTCCCAAATTTTCACCCCCGGAATGGCCGAAAGCCATATCTGAACCTTGCTAATTCAGCCCGCAGTCAGAAGTCGCTTGCTAGCCTACCAATTCTCATGAACTTCGTATCCCGATACGAAATCAGTGAGGTGGCGTACTGATGGCTATCCTCGAACTCGCGATCGCGTTCTTCGTCCTCGCGATCATTGCCGCGGTGCTCGGCGCGGGCGGCGTTGCGGGGCTATCGATGGATATCGCCAAGTGGTTGGTTATCGTCTTCCTCGTCTTAGCTATCATATCGTACGTCCTCTGACCGGCGACTCGCTTTTCCCCGAATTATTCAGCAGTGTCGAGTCTATGGCTCGTCCGCTACGTGGTCTCGCACTGATTCGAACGTCCCATCAGCGATCGCTCGTGCGACACCCGACACGTTCACGTCGCCGACGAGTCGGGGATACTTGCGTCGGAAATACCCCACCACGTTTCGCACGTCGCGCTCCAAGAACTCGACCGCGTTCTGGTGATCGGTCGGCACGGCTTGTGGCCAGTCGAACACCGTGACCCCCTCACTGCTGACGAAGACGTTGTATTCACTCATGTCGGCATGAACGTAGCCGCGCGCGTAGGCCTCGTTCATTTCACCGAGTACAAGGTCCAACACCGGGACGACCTGTGAGTCTTCGAACTTCGCACGAGCGAGTTCGACGCCGTCCACTTTCTCCATCACGATTGCGTGGCGGTTGTGGTCGATTGGCCGAGGAACGCTTACGTCCGGGTAGAGCGTCTCGAGCACCTCATGCTCCCTCTCGGCCGCTTTTCGGGCCGTATAGAGCCACGAAACGTGCTCGCGGTCTGATGTGTAATCGCGCTCTTTCATCACTTCGCGGAAGTTCGTATACCCCTCCCGGTGATATTTCAGCGCGAGCGGGCGGAACGACTGCACCTCGTACACGTCGCTTTCCTTGCCAACGCCGAGCGGCGAGCCGACTCCTTGAATCGTATCCCGTTGTGAGAACGTTCGGAGCGCCAGGGCATCGTATCCTTCGAACGTGAGGGTGTATCCCTCGTACTGTATGGTTTTACGCTGGAGCAGTTCACGGTCCAGACAGCGGTCGATTCGGTAATCCACTTCCTCGGCGGTCAACCGCGAGAAGTTCGGGATTTTCTCTTTTTGAACCCACTCGCTGAAGCGCATGCCCTGTTCGACGCCGGAGAGCAAGTAAAAATCCGCTTGCTCCAACTCGGCCATCTCGGGGGCGACGTTCCGAACCATCGGCTTCGTCTACTCGGTGGGTGCGTAAGGGACTTGCGCCACGACTCGAATCGGGTGTGACATCGGTGTAACCCAAACGTAGACGGAATACACGCAATAGAGAGCGCGCGGATACCATCTCTGTCCGTCGTTGCACGATGGCAGTAAGTGGCGACCCCTGCAGTAAATCAAATACCGCGATACAAAATCCGACTTCCGATACGGTTGGCTGTCAGGTGCGGTCAGGTTTTTGTGCCCCACAACCGCAGAACCGCTATGGAGTCGAAACGAGAACTACTGACTCTCCTGCTGTCGAACGCCCGTGAGGACACTGCCGACCTCGCCCGACAGATCGGACTTTCGGAATCCGACGTTGAATCGATGGTGGCTGACCTTGAATCGGAGGGCATCGTCAGAGGCTACCAAGCGGTCGTCGATTGGAACCGCTTCACCGACGAACACGTCGAGGCCGAGGTCGAACTGAACGTCGAACTCGACCGTGAAACCGGCTACGAGGAGATCGCCCGTCGAATCGCCAAGTTTCCGGAGGTGGCGTCCCTCCGGTTGGTTAGCGGCGACTACGATTTCGCCCTCGACGTCGAGGGCGAGTCGATGCACGACGTGTCGAACTTCGTCGCGGAGCAAATCGCTCCGATTCCGGAAGTGACACAGACGGTCACCCATTTCGTGATGGAGACGTACAAGGAGCGCGGCATCGAATTCGACGACCACGACGAGGACGACCGACTCTCCGTCTCACCATGAACCCAGCAGACCGCGTCGAACGGGTTCCACCGTCGGGTATTCGTCGCTTCTTCGAACTCGCGGAGGAGCGAGACGACATCATCTCGCTGGGGGTCGGCGAACCGGACTTCTCTGCACCATGGTCGGCGCGTACCGCCGCAATCGATGCGCTGGAGCGCGGAAAAACGTCGTATACGGCCAACCGAGGACGACACGATCTCCGCGAGGCGATTACCGATCACGTCCGGCGATACGACTTGGAGTACGACCCGGATACTGAAATCCTCGTAACTGCAGGAGCGAGCGAAGCCATCGATGTGGCTATGCGAGCGTTGGTGAACCCCGGCGACTCAGTCGCGGTTCCACAACCGTCGTACATCTCCTACGTCCCAGGCGTCACCTTCGCAGGTGGTGAACCACTCCCGGTTCCGACGAGTGCAGACGACGAGTTCGTGTTGACGCGGAAAGCACTCGAGACGGCGGGTGCGGCGGATGCGAAAGTGCTCGTGCTGTGCTATCCGAACAATCCCACGGGTGCCACGATGACTCGTGACGAACTCGCGGTAGTCGCCGATTTCGTCCGCGAAAACGACCTCTTCGTCCTCTCGGACGAGATCTACGCGGCACTCACATACGACGGCGACCACACCTCCATCGCCACCTTACCGGGCATGCGCGAACGAACTATCGTCTTTAACGGGTTTTCGAAAGCCTACGCGATGACGGGGCTCCGATTGGGCTATGCCCTCGGCCCGGAAGTAGCAATAAACGCGATGAATCGCATTCACCAATACTCGATGCTTTCGGCTCCCGTAACGGCCCAGTACGCCGCGTTGGACGCGCTCAGAAATTGTGCGGACGAGGTCGCCGAGATGCGGGATGAGTACAATCGTCGCCGGAGATTCGTGCTCTCACGGTTCGACGAGATGGGGCTAGATTGTTTCGACGCCAGCGGCGCGTTCTACGCCTTTCCCGCTTGTGATGGCGACGACGAAGCGTTCGCCGAAAATCTCCTCCGTGAACAGGGAGTCGCCATCGTTCCGGGAAGCGTCTTCGGCGAGGGCGGTGAAGGCCATCTTCGCGTCTCGTATGCGACCGGAATGGCCGACCTCCGGGAGGCCATGAGCAGAATCGAGACGTTCATCACCGAGCGATAGTCGGTTCGGAGACGACTTCGAACCGTTGTCGCGTCCGAGTCACTCCGGTGCAACGATTTCGACTTTCATCCGTTCCGGATCCTCGAAATAGACGGCGTAGTGGCCGTCTCCACCTGCATACGGATGGTCATCCTCGTACAGGATCTGTATACTTCGTTCGCGAAGCTGCGCAGTCAGTTCGTCCACGTGCTCCCGCGAGTCGGCGTGAAACGCCAGGTGATTGAGACCCGGACGACTGCGATGATATGGTTCGTCGAGATACTTCTCATCCGCCTGCACGAGAACGAGATACGTCGGTCCACGCTTCCACGACCGACCACCGTCCCAGTTCTGGTAGACGGAGTAGCCGAGTTCACCGAGTAACCATTCCCAGAAAGCGGCTGACGTGTCGAAGTCCGAGGCGTACAGTTCGACGTGATGGAGTAATCCGGATCGAGAATCGGATGTCACGCTCGAAATGGGCGGTACGCTGACAAATGATTACCGAATCGAAGGTCGGTCGAATCAGTTCGGTCAGGACGATTCCTGCGATCGAACGAACGCTACTTCGACGTCAGTTTCCTTCCCGGTTCGTCGAGTAATTCGATCATCCACCAGTTGTGCGAGGTCGGGTGGCGGTGTGATTCGTGGATCAACGACGGTTCGAACCTGCACCGGGTTGTCACGATAGAAGTCCAACGATCGATACGTGACGGTCGTTTCGATGAGTTCGTAACTTCCGAACTCGGCCTGTGGTTCGACGAACAATGGCTTCAGCTACATCTGCGAATCCCTTTACCATCCACTAGCGTTTTGTCAACTCGATTGTCTGTCGTCCGCAATCGCTTTTGCTCCCCCTTCCCAACCCCGTGGTATGACGCTGGCGGATAGGGACTGGCGGCTGATTCGAGAGGAGTCGTGGGACGGCCCGCTCAACATGGCACTGGACGAAATCGCGGCCGAAACCGCAGCGGAGGGCGGCCCGCGAACCCTTCGCGTATATCGCTGGGAGCCGAGCACATTGTCGCTCGGTTACCGACAGGAACCGGAAACGGTCGATTGGGAGTTTTGCGAAACCGAAAACATCACCGTCACCCGGCGACCCACCGGTGGTGGCGGCATCTACCACGACAACTACGGGGATATCTCCTATTCCATCATCGCGCCCGCCGATGAACTACCGGGAAACCTGATGGACACGTACGAACTGCTCTGTAACCCTCTCTTCGATGCATTCGATCGGATGGGTATCGACGCGCAGTTCACCGACGAAAAACTCCCCGTCATCCATCAACCCGCGTGTTACCTTCGCGAACTCCATCCCGCACACGACGTAGTAGCGAGGGGGCGAAAAATCAGCGGAAACGCCCAGTACCGCCGGAAAGATGCCGTCATCCAACACGGTTCACTGAAGTTCGCCCTGGACGCCGAGCGCCACCTTTCGACGTTCGCAGAACCGGATACCACGCCGGAGACGTTCCATGAACGCGTGACGACGATAAACGAACAAGTCAGTCTCTCCCGCGAAGATGCCGTCACGGCTGTGGAATCCGCACTTCGGGACTGGGCCGACGCGAGCGGAGGAGAGTGGACTGACGACGAACTGTCTCGGGGACGTGAACACGCCCGTGCCAAATTCGGAAGCGAGGCGTGGACGAAACGGCGCGACGACCCGACTGCGTAATCCAACCTGTCCTGTCGTGTACCATCGGCTCAAAAGCCAACCCGTTCCGGTACAGGACCGTATGCATCTGAATCGCTTCCTGAAACTTCGACAGCGGCGGTAGGTCCATCGTCGGGTCTATCGGGAGATTCCGGTCCGAAATCGTTCGTGCAAAACGATGACGGTACAGAACTGTTCGCAAGGATGACGAAAGCGAGATGGCTTCGACCGTCCCGTCGCTGGTAACGGGTGGGCCACCTCTACTCGGCTGCCCCCTTCCCGACCGACAGGCCACCTGAATCGGACTTTCGCGACTCTCTTGGGGTATCGACATTCGTGTTCGGAAGCGCTTCGAAGTGCATTTGACCCCCGAATTACTAGTCAGCGAATATGCGAGTCGGAGCACACGTGTCCATCTCCAGTTCGAAAGTCTCCAGTGACGAGTCGAAACCGAAGCACGGTAACATCGCCAACGCCGTCTGTCGGCAGGTTACCTTCGGTGGCAACTGCGGGCAGATATTCACGACTTCCCCGCAGGTGTGGAAGGAACCGAACATCAGCGACGAGGAGGCGGAACTGTTCAAGCGGGAAACCGAAGGGAAACTCGACGGACCGTGGGTTATCCACTCCTCGTATCTCGTCAACCTCTGCACGCCGAAGGACGACCTCCGCGCGAAATCCATCGACAGCATGCAAAAGGAAGTCGATGCCGCGGACAAACTCGGCGTCGAGTATGTGAACGTCCATCTCGGCGCACACACTGGCGCAGGCGTCGAAGGCGGACTTGAGAACGCCGCGAGCGCACTCGATGAACTGGACATCCCGGACGGCGTGACGGTGCTCATCGAAAGCGACGCCGGAAGCGGGACGAAACTCGGCGGCGACTTCGAACACCTTGCGCAGGTACTCTCCGAGTCGGAGCAGGACCTGGACGTCTGTATCGACACGGCCCACGCGTTCACGGCGGGTTACGACCTCTCCACCAGCGAGGGTGTCGAGGAGACCATCGAGGAGTTCGACGATGTCGTCGGACTCGAACACCTCGAATGTATCCACCTCAACGATTCGAAACACGAGTGTGGCACGAACAAGGACGAACACGCCCACATCGGCAAGGGCCTCATCGGCGAGGAAGGGATGGAGACGCTCATCAACCATCCCGAACTCGAAGACGTGCCGCTCGTCCTCGAAACGCCGACCGAGAACGGCAAAGGCTTTGCGTGGAATATCGACCGCGTGAAGGAACTCAGGAACAAATAGTCGTCAGCGAACAGCTACACCATATCCGTTTCCACACCGCTTCCCAGTGACCGATTTTTTGTATTGACACGGATCATTATCGATCATGCGTTCGCAGTCCAACGCTCTCTAACTCGTCGGCTTGTTGGCGGTTGTCGTCGGACTCGTTGGCTCCATCGTCTTCGATTGGCGGCTCGATTCGACCGGAAATCCCGTCGTCATGGCATTTACGGTCGGCTGTGTCATCATCGCACTCTTCATGACGATTCGACGATCGATGTACCGTCAGTAAATAGCGACCCGTTTTCAGCCGAACAGGAAACTCAACAGCCACAGCGCGCCCATTCCCGCGGCCAGTGTCGCCAGAATGTCCTCGGTTTTCCACGCGACGAGTATCGCTAATCCCCCCGCGAACAGGCGGAGATTATCGGGTGAGAGTGAAATCGCGCCGTCGGCATAGACGAACTGCGGGACGACCAGCGCGGAAAGCACCGCCGCGGGAACGAATCGAAGCGCCCGTTCGATCCAGTCCGGAATATCGTCCAACCGTCCGAAAAAGGCGATGAACGACACCCGAATCGCGTAGGTCCCGACTCCCGCACCGATGATGATGAGCCATAGCATTTCGGGGGTGAATCCCGTCTGCGCCATCTTAGGCCACCTCCTCGACCAACAACCCGGCGAGAATGCCGACGATTGCGGCGATCACCAGCCCGAGGTTGAACGGGAGTCCCTCGGCGAGGACTGCAGTCGTCCCGCCGACGACCGCGGCCACCGTCGTCGCGCGGTCGGTAACACTCGGGACGAGGACCGCGAGGAAGACGAGCGGGACGGCGAATTCGAGCTTCCAACTCGGGGGGACGCTCGTGCCCAGAAGGATTCCAGCCACGGTGGCGAACTGCCACGCTACCCAGAGCGGGGTTGCGACGCCGAGGTAGTACCATCGCCGGTTCGTCTCGTCGTCGCGTTCGAACCGCATCAGGGAGACGGCATACGCCTGGTCGGTGAGGAAATATGCAAGCCCCGCCTTCCACCGTGCCGACTGCTTGCGGAAGTACGGAGCGATGGAGGCGCTGTACATCATCATCCGGAGATTGATGATGAGGACAGTCAGCACGACGATGGCGGCGGGCACGTTTCGTCCGATGAGGTCTGCCGCGGCGAGTTGGGACGCTCCAGCGAAAATAACGACAGACATAGCGAGCGCTTGTGCGGCCGGTATCCCGGCGCTGACGGCGGCAACCCCCGCGACCATTCCGAACGGAACGATACCGAGAATAATCGGAAGGGAAACCCGAACTCCGGAGAGGAAATCCGCACGTGATGAAGACACTGTCTCATCGTAGGTTCGCTTTCCGGTATCAAGCTTGGTATCTCGGTAAGTCGCGGCTACGTTCCGACCGAGTGGCCCGGAATCACAGACCACCCCGTTTTTCCCGTTCCCCTTCGAAATCGAGATGAGGAATCAAGTGTGCGAGAGTTCTCCGCCGACTATCTGCGACGAACGCGGGACGGGATGTGGGAATCACGCGAGTCCTTGTCCAACCTCCGACTAGACACCCGTGAGCGCGTGCTGGATGTCGGCTGTGGGACGGGTGAACTCGCCCGTGTCCTCGCGGAAGAGACGCCGGGGGAAGTGGTCGGGACGGACGCCGACTCGCAACTGCTGTCCGTCGCCCGGGAACACGTTTCGGTCGTTGCGGGCGATGCTCACCGTCTTCCATTTCCGGACGACAGCTTCGACCTCGTCGTCTGTCAAGCACTGCTCATCAATCTCCCCGACCCGGAACGAGCCGTGCGGGAGTTCGCCCGCGTTTCGTCCAACATCGTCTCGGCGATCGAACCGGATAACTCGGCCGTGTCGGTCGAATCGACGGTTTCCGCGGAAGCGGAACTGGCACGTCGCGCCCGTGAAGCGTACGTCGCCGGTGTGAATACGGACGTGGCTCTCGGCGGCGAGGGAACACGGAACGCTTTCAACGCGATCGGTCTCGACGGCGTTTCGACCCACAAACACCATCACGGGAAAACGGTCGCGCCGCCGTACTCGGCGCGCGACCTCGAGGCCGCGAAGAAAAAAGCCACTGCGGACGCACTCGTCGAGAAACGCGAGACGCTGCTCGAATCACTTTCTCCCGACGAATACGAAAACCTTCGTGCCCGCTGGCGCGAGATGGGTCGGTTGGTCATCGAGCAAATGCAAACGGGCGAGTATCGGCGGGCGGAGGTCGTACCGTTCTACGTTACGACTGGCCGGATATGAACTCGACGCGATCGCCGATCGTCATACACTCGTATATCGAAGTCGATCGAACGATCGAACTGCCAAACGAGTCTTCTGGCTCGGTGTGTCCGAGTAATGAGACGGGACGAAGTCACGACAACCGAATTGCGTGATATTATATACTGAAGCGCGGCCAACCTCGACGTGACCTGAAATCGGTCGCGTGGGTGGTCGAAGCGGTCGTGCGGTGCGCCCCCACGTGAATCGCAAGCATCGCCCGTTAGCCCAACCAACCCCGACGACTATACCACGTCGCCGCGGACAGTCGTGCCTTCCTGTCGCCGTCGGTACGATTCGACCGCTTCTGCGGCCTCGTCGATTTTCTCATCGTCCATTCCGAGCATTTCCAACGCGGCAGGGAGCGTCGGGAAGGCAAACTCGCCTTCCCGTAGTTTACGGAACGCTTCCGTGCTCCGCTGCCCATCGATCCAGAGACAGACTCCGCGCGGGTCAAGGATTTGTTCGTAGGCGTCGCGCGCCATTGCACCCCGCAATCGTTGCGTGACGTTATCCTCGAAACTCGAATTGCAGACTTCGAGATGAACCGGTTCGTCCTCCGGGAGTAGGTGCGCTGCGAGACACTTTTCGGGAGCGGCATAGCCGTTGTCGTTCGCCCGAATCAGGTCCGGATGTTCGTCTGCCCACGCGGCACGTACCGTCTTCCCGATGCCTTTTACCGCGTGAGTATCAACGAACTCCGTTTCGCGGTCGGCATCGTCGCCGCGGAGCAGGATATCCTTCGTTATGTAGACGTCGAGGCGATCGATCGGATCGAGACCGAGCGCTACGTCGCCGAACACCCAGATTTCACGGACAGGGACGGGCATAGTGTCGGTATCGACTGTCTCGACGATTTTCTCGATGTGCTCGATTGCCTCGCTTCGCTCCATCGATTCACGATTCGGGTTTGGCGTGGATAAGTCCGCTGGAACAGCCAGACGACGTTACAATCTCTCATGGTTCTGGACTATAGCGCAGTCTAGCACGTCGAGTACTATTCGAAAGCGTACACGACGTCGCTCGATGCATATGCTACATCGCTCGTCCCGCTCTCATTGACCGCGACGTGTCCCATCTCAGCGCCGGTCTCGAACCGTCGAATTCGGTTCCGTCGTCGGCCGACAGTACGTACACTCGGCTGTCGCTGGCACCGACGTAAATGTCGGTATCCGAAACGTTGGAACTGTATTGATGTCTGACCTCGAGGTGGCGAGCGGTTGCCGGCCTATCTGACCGATTACGAGAGGGTCACGGTGTCCCCGTCATCCTCACATTTGGGTGTCGAATTTCGAAAGGCGAAACAGTCCGACGTACGGTTGAGTTCGTTCGATATCCCTCGTACGACACACCTCCAATTTGCTATCGCGATATCTGGTTTACGACGGAGCGAAACCGTGAAACGGCCCGCGACGAAAACGACACGTAATGGACTGCGATAAGTGCGACCGAGAAGCGGTGATGCATGCGGCCTACTCCGGGCTTCATCTGTGCGAAGACCACTTCTGTCGGTCGGTCGAAAAGCGTCTTCGACGGCGGATCCGTGACGACAATCTCCTCCCCTCGTCCGCAACCCCCGATGATCCCCAGACGTGGCTTATCGGGCTCTCGGGCGGCAAAGACAGCGTCGTTCTCACCCAGATTCTCCACGACACCTTCGCGAACGATCCACGGATCGAACTCGTTGCGCTGACGATTCACGAAGGTATCGAGGGCTACCGTGATGCGAGCTTGGACGCCTGCCTCGAACTCACCGACGACCTCGACATCCGGCACGAAGTCGTCACCTACGAGGACGAGTTCGACGTTCGGATGGACGATGTCGTGGAAAAGGATCCCGAAAGTATGGCCGCCTGTGCCTACTGTGGCGTGTTCCGCCGGGATTTGCTCTCGAAGTACGCAGAAGAATACGAGGCAGATAAACTACTCACGGGGCATAATCTGGACGACGAGGCCGAAACCGCGCTGATGAACTTCCTCGAAGGCGACGTTGCCCAAATCGCCAAACATTTCGATGCGAGTCTCGGAAAGTTCGCGGAAGACGCGCGAGGCGGGTCGGACGAAGACACTTCACCGACGAGAAGCGACCAAGATTCGTTTGTGCCCCGTGCAAAACCGCTTCGAGACGTCCCGGAGAAAGAAGTCGCGCTGTACGCACACTTGGAAGACCTACCTGCACACATCACCGAATGTCCACACTCCAGCGAGGCATATCGGGCCGAAATTCAGGAGCTGATGCTTTCACTGGAGGAAAATCACCCCGGAACGCGCCACTCCATCATGGCCGGGTACGAAGAACTCGCCGCTGTTGCCGCGGACGAATTCGGTGCGGGAGACGGAAAACGGGAACTCAACGAATGTGAACGCTGCGGTGCATCCACGACCCGCGACGTCTGTCGGAAATGCGCGCTCGTGGAATCGATTCACGCGGTATAGCCGAACTGGCGAAGCCTCGCTTTCGATTCCTCGCCGAAGTTTCGTCACCGGAGGGAGATCTCGTCCTCTCGAAGCCAGTATTTGACCAAGGCGAAACGAGCACCGGTTCGAACTCGTCCATGCGTGTTTCACTATTGTAATAGATCAACAGTTATTGTAGCAACGACTGAAACCCTGCCGTTTGTAGCCTCTCCTGCGGTAAAGAAAACTTATTACGACGAACACCAACGCCGAAGATATGCCCTCCAGACGACGGTTCCTCGCGCTTGGTGCGGTTACTGCCATAACCGGGTGTACGACGATTGCCGACGACCCACCCGAGCCAGGGTCGAACCAATCGACGGACCCCGATAGACATATTTACGGCGCGGACGGCGAATAGTCGAGTTTCGGCTGTAACGCTAGTAATACGCGTGCAGTCGCCGACGGAAAAGCTCCCGTCGATGGTGTTTCCGAACGATGGCGGGTCGAGGTTCCACAAACCACGTATCAGGAACCGCTCGTCACCGATAGTCGAGTTTTCGTTCCTACTCCGTCCGCACTCGTCGTCTACGATGCGACTGACGGGGCCGAACTGTGGCGAAAAACTCGCGAGTGCGGTGTCGATACGTATGCGACACCCCTCGTTCGTGGGAAGACCGTCTACGTCAGTGGAAGCGACAGATTGCTCGCGCTGGATGTCGAAACTGGCGGGACGCAGTGGAAACATACGTTCGACGAGAGTGGGAGCGTCAGAACCCCGGCAATGTACGACTCGGGCTGGCTATACGTTCCCGTCGGGGAAACCGTGTACCGAGTCAGTTCGAATACGGGGGAAATCGAATGGTCTCGCGCGCTCTTCGGCGAAATCCTCGGCTCACCCGCGGTTTTTATGGGATATTTCGTCGTACTCGCCACGAAAGCTGGGAAGCTGTATCTTCTCGCCCCGGATGGCACCGGCGAGGGTGAATGGAACCTGCCGGCAGAGCCTCGGGCACCGCCGACCGCGGACGCGGACGGCGTCTACGTCACCTGTATGGACGGAAGGACGTACGGGATGACGATGGAAAACCCACCAAAACTGAACATCGATTGGAAGCGACGGACTGGCTGGGCGGGCGGAGGACTGGCGGTGAAAAAACACCTGTACGCCGCCGGAACGAGGGGACTGCACGCTATCAACCCGGATAACGGTGAACGAGTGTGGAAACACGACATCGGTGACTGGCGGTGGACCGCCCCCGCGCTCGGTCGAGATACGCTGTTCGTGGGTGGAGATAAGTTGTACGCTTTCGACCCGACGCCATCGTTTCGGATTCCGGGAACGGGTCCGAGTCTCCGATTCGAAACATCGTTTCATGGTCGCGTCGGCCCTGGTCCCGTCCTGAACGACGGAGTACTCTACGTCGTTGCGCAGACTGGCGAACGAAAATATCACCTGCTCGCGCTGGAGTAATCCGTCGGTCACCGAGAGAGAAAAGGAGGGGCCGTGAATTATCGAATAACGTCGAGACCGTTGTTCTTCTCTACTTCGTCTCTGCCACCGTCACTTTGGGTGCCAAACGTTTTCTGTTGGACAGCATCGGCGTTGTTACTGGCGTCGTAGGACTGTGCATCCACGTCGCGCATCTTCTGGCGGGAGCGGTCAGCCTGTTTCTGTGTCGATGGGCCGAGCACCTGTGCGCTTTTGACGCCGGTCATGATTGCCATGACTCGGACTTTGCTCTTGTAGTTCTCCTGGATGCGCGCCCCCCAGATGACGTTGGCGCTCGCTTCGAGGCGTTCGGTGATGTTGGCCGCAATGCCCTCTGCTTCTTTGAGCGTGAGGTCCGGTCCCCCCGTGATGTGCACGAGTCCGCCGGAGGCACCGCGATAATCCACGTCGAGAAGCGGGTGGTTCATCGCGTCGCGCACCACTTCCTCGGTCTTGTTTTTGTCCTGTGTCTCACCGACGAGCATCACCGCGACGCCGCCCTGGTTCATGATGGAGGTCATGTCGGCGTAGTCGAGGTTGATGAGGCTTGGCTGTGTGATGGTTTCCGAGATACCTTTCACGGTCTCGGCGATGATCTGGTCCATCACCGAGAATGCCTTGCCGATCGGTAGGTTCGGGACGTAATCGAGGAGTCGGTTGTTGTCGAGGACGATGATGGAGTCCGCCTCGTTGCGAAGTTTCTCCAATCCTTCTTCGGCTTTTACTGTGCGAGCACGCTCGACGTTGAACGGCGTCGAGACCATCCCGACGACGATTGCGCCCTGTTCTTTGGCGATTTTCGCGACAACGGGTGCAGCACCGGTTCCGGTGCCGCCACCCATGCCTGCGGTCACGAAGACGAGGTCGGCATCGCCGAGCACTTCCTTGACCGTTCCCTGTGCCATCTCGGTGGCGCGCTCGCCCATGGAAGGGTCGCCGCCAGCCCCGAGACCGGATGTGAGGGATTTGCCGACGAGGATTTTCGTGTCGGCTTCGATCATTTTCAGGTGCTGTTTGTCGGTATTGATTGCAACCGTGTCAGCACCGTCTACGCCGATGTTGTAGAGCCGATTGATAGTGTTGTTCCCTGCGCCACCGCAACCGACGATGACGATTCGCGGGTCACCGAACTCGTCACCGGTTGCGACGGCATCCATCTCACGCTGTTCGCTTTCGGCGTTCTCCAGTGCTTCTTGGACGATGTCCTGCATCGTTCACACCTTTGCCCAGGTGCGCTTGTTCGTGGTCTCGGTTCCGTTTCCGTCTTGCTCGTTGAGCATGTCACGAACTGCTGCGCGAATCGCTTCGCTTCGATTCGGGAACTCGCCAGTTTCGACCATCTGTTCGACCTCTTCGATTTGCTGTTTTGGAATTCGTAGTGTCACGCGCTCCATAGTTGTATTCCCCTTGTATGGTAAGACGATACACGCGATGCGGTGTTTATCCCGTCTTACGCCGTATTAGCAGCCGAGACGTAGTAATTCGGCCATTTAGTTCGCGGCGTAAGACAATCGTCTTACGTGGAAGTATCCACAGAGGCACAGTATATATAATTAACGGCGATCGTAAAACAATCGTTTTACGCCGAGTCCAAAACGTCTGCCGATGGTGTTCGTCGCCCACACCCGGGGCAGAACGCCCAGTCCGAACGGAGTTCGTCACCACAGTCACAGAACACGCGATGGGCTGCCTTCTCGCCGCAGTTCGGGCAGTAAACGTGGCCCGAATCCAGCGACTCGCCGCACTGCCCGCACGTGTTTCCTGCCTGAGATGTGTCGGCGGTCGTATGACGTGGACGCTCGTCCGTCGTGCTCGCTACCGAATTCCCTTCGCTCGCTCGGACGTTACTACCTTCGACGGTAACGTTCACGTTGATGTCGCGCGCGTTTTCGCTCCCGCGTGGGCCTAGTCGTTGGTCGATAAGGTCGTCTACGCGCTCTGCGACGACTGCATCGAGCGTTCCGTCGTTCTGCTCCGTCGATTCGCTGTGGCCGTCGAGATAGTCGCGGAGTGCTTCGCGCATGACCTCGCTCTTCGATGCATCGAGCGTTTCGAGTCGTTTAACGAGGTCGTCGTCCGCGCGAAATGTTATTTTACTCATGTTGGCCACCTGAATTCGTCTGTATCCCGATACACACAGCCTATCATACTTGAACCTTTCCGTGTGTCCGACACGCGGCCGCGAATAATAATTCTTAAGTCCACAACCCGGTTAGGTGGAAGTGCGTGCCCGCCCTTAGCTCAGACTGGTAGAGCAGTCGACTGTAGATCGACTTGTCCCCCGTTCAAATCGGGGAGGGCGGACTTTTACTGCGAACGACGTGAGCAGTCATACGCACGACTGGGGCGTTTGAGCTTGTGAGTCGCACGCCCGCGCAGCGACGTTCTCGTGAACGAACACGGAGCGAACGGGAACAGGGAAGAGTTCGTCCCCTCCCGTGTGAGCAGGACCGTCTCACAGCGTTCGGGGTGCATCTGCTCCGTTCTGTGCTTCGTGGTCGAGCGAGACGGGGCAGGTCGTTCGTCCGTAAACATTTGGATTTTGGCATCGTCGTCGAGTCGTCCCTCAATTTTCTGTATGAAACTTGCTGCAAACACCTCGTGTATTACACGCTATACGCCCCAGAATACGGCGATTCCGAGGACGGTCGCTATCGACAGCAGTAGTTGGAGCGGCGCGCCTACGCGGAAGTAGTCCGTGAACTTGTATCCGCCCGGACCGTACACGAGCAGGTTCGTCTGATAGCCGATGGGAGTCATGAAGTCGGCGCTGGAAGCGAACGTCACGGCGAGGACGAACGAAAACGGGTCGCCACCGACGCGAGTCGCTGCCTCGACGGCAACCGGTATCATGAGAATGGCGCTCGCGCTGTTGCTGACGACGGCCGTAACGAGGGTAGTGATGACGTAGAACACCCATAGGACACCGATTGCGGGCAGAAAGTCCGCACTCGTCGCTACTACCGCACCGACGAGGTTCGCCGCACCGGTCTCCTCGAACGCGATGCCGAGCGGGATGAGGCCTGCGAGGAGGAAGATGACGTCCCACTCCACCGCGTCATACAACTCTCCCGGCTTCACGATACCCGTCAGTATCATCACGACGACGCCCGCCAATGCAGTCGTGAGAATATCGTACACACCCAGCGCAGCGAACCCGACAACGCCGAGGATGATGGCGATGGCGAGGGGAATCTTCGACCGCTGATAGTCCGGTTCGGCTGCTACCTGCGTGACGATAAAATCGCGGTTCGTAGCCAACCGATTGACGCTGTCTTCCGTTGCTTGTACCAGCAAGGTGTCCCCCCGCCGGAGCGTCGTCCGGTCCATCCGCTCCCGGAGCAGTTCCGCTCCCCGCCTGATCGCAAGAACGTTGGCGTCGTATCGTTCACGAAACGTCGTGCTTTCGAGTGTCTCACCGGTCACCGACGACCACGATGGGAGGACGAGTTCGACGAGCGCTCCGCCTTCCTGCTCCGGTTCGAGTGCCTCCTCGGTTACGGACGAAAACGCGACGAGCGATAGGCCCTCCGTTAACATCAATTCCCGAAGCGACCCGAAATCCGCGCGAACGACCAACACGTCTCCCGGTCGAGCCGTTTTCCTCATTAGCGGTTCTATGAACGTCTCATCGTCTCTGATAAGCGAAACGACATCCACGTCGAGTTCGATTTCGGAGAGGGTTTCGTCGATGGTTCGACCGACGAACGCCGAGTCCTCGCCGACGACGACCTCGGTCAAATACGGCGACAGTTCGTACTCCTCTAAAATGTCTTCCTCCGGAAGCACTCGTTCTGGGATGAGTCGCTGGCCGATGGTCATCAGATAGACCGTTCCCACGACGAAAACGACGATTCCGAGTTTCGTGAATTCGAACATCGAAAACGCGTGGAGGGAGGGGTACTGGCGCCCGAGACGTGCGGCGACGCTGCTGGCAATGAGGTTCGTCGACGTGCCGATGAGCGTGAGCATACCGCCGACCATCGCCGCATACGAAAGCGGGATAAGCAGTTTCGACGGTGACGTCCGTCCGCGATTTGCGAGGTCGGAAACGACTGGAATGAGCATGGCGACGATCGGCGTATTGTTGAGTACGCCCGACGGAATACCCGCGAATGCGAGAACGGAAGCGAGCTGTTTTCGCTCGTCGGTGCCCGCGAACGACGCCATTCGTTCGCCGAGTTCCTGTACGACTCCAGTTTGGCTCACCCCGTAACTCAAGACGAGCATCGCTAGGACGGTGATCGTCGCGTCGTTCGAAAACCCCGATATGCCCTCTTCAGGAGAAATTCCCGTCCATGGGCCGAGGAGGATGAGGACGACCATGACGATAATGGCGGTAATGTCGGGAGGAAACGTCTCCGTCGCGAACAGAACGAAAGTCGCCACTGCGATACCGAAAACGACGACCATCTCCAGCGTGAGTTCCGGAATCGCCGACCCGGTTTGGACCGCGAGGTCGGGAATGAGCATCCGAACGGAACACGTCGCCCAACCAGTAAAGAATATCCTGCGAAACGTGAGTAGGCTCGGCCTTCTCGCCGAGTAAGGACGTGATTCGTCCGTAATAGTATGCGTGGAGCAGGTTTCCGCCACGTGAAGGCTTTTACTCTGCACCTGTGAACGCTCCGGTATGAGTACACGACTTCCCGATTCCGAGTTCGACCACCGTCTCGCCGAGGTGCGAGAAAAGATTCGTGAACGGGATGCGGACGCTGGGGTCTGGTTCGGCGCCACGAGCATCGAATATCTTACCGGCTTCGACCACATCCAAACCGAGCGACCGGTCGTGTTGGCCGTCACTGACGACCGAATCGAAATCACGGTTCCGAGACTCGAAGTCGAGCGGGTACGACCGAACCCACGAATCGATGCGGTGCATCACTACTTCGATTATCCCGGCGGCAAACCGATCGACGTCGCTGCCGAGATGCTTTCGGGGCTTGACGTGAGGACCGTCGTTGCGGACGCGGACGGCGCGCCGGGTGTGATGGGGTACGATGGTCCCGCACTCTCCGAGTTCATCGAAGTCGAATCCCAAAGTTGGGTAGATCGGATGCGGTGGGCAAAAACGGATGCCGAAATCGACCTCATCCGAGAGTCGGCGAAGTGGGGAAATCTCGCTCACCGGTATCTCGCCGACTACACCGAACCCGGAGCACACCCAGCAACCGTCAGCCAGCAGGCTTCGACGGATGCATCTCGCGCGATGCTGGATACGCTCGGTGACACGTATGTACCGCGCACGCGCGGCGACGGTCCGGCCTATGCAGGTTACATTTCCGGCCCGCAGACCGCTCTCCCCCACGGACACACCGCGAACCGTCGAATCGAGGAGGGGGACGTCCTGATCACGGGTGCTGCCGCGAACGTCGATGGCTACTACTCCGAACTGGAGCGGACCATGTTCGTCGGTGAACCGACCGACGAACAGGAACAGTACTTCGAACTGATGTTGGAGTCCCAGACCATCGCTATCGACGCACTCGGTCCGGGCGTCCCATTGTCTTACGTCGACCAGCAAGTGTGGGACTATTTCGAGGAGCAAGGCGTTACCGACCTGGCACAGCACCACGTCGGGCACAATATCGGCATGGGCGGGCACGAACCGCCGTACATCGACCGAGGATGGAGCGACCACGTCGATGACCGCGACGCCGAGATGGAACCCGGCCACGTGTACACCATCGAACCTGGACTCTACACCGACACCTACGGCTATCGCCACTCCGATACGATTGCCATCACCGAGGACGGCACGGAAATGCTAACTTACTTCCCGCGTGACCTGGAGAGCAACGTCATCACGTGGTAAGCAACCGTTTCTGCGGGTGATTCACCGCCACCCAATTGTCGGCTACCGTCGTACCTGAGTTACGCGCCGTGGGGGATGTTCGGAGTTTTGATTCCGCCTGTTTCCGCCCCGTTCGCTCCGAGAAAACCGAATATTTCCCCGTATTCGGCCGAAAACGTGGGGGTTTGGACTCCGCGAACGTCCCCGTAGTATTTTGTCAACCGCTCGACTGTGATCGGTTCCGTTATGGACACGGGACGGAGAACGCCTCCGAGGGGCGTATAGTGTTCGCCGGGAACGTTTCACCACGACCGATAACACCACACCCCGAACCCTTATTTTTGGTCGGAACGTTCGTCTTACTAATGGCTTCTCGTCTCGAATTTCGAAATCGGACGGGGGAGGATTCGGCGACACAAGACGTGCAGTTCACCGAATGGCTCGCAGAACTGAAAACCAGCGGCAGCAATCTCCTCGTTACTGGTGACGTGCCAAAAGAGACGAGTGCCGGCTTCAGTCGGACGCTCTTCGGGCAGGGACGACGGTCGCGCCTTCTCGCACTCACGAATCCCACCACGCTCGATGCCGGGTCCTATCTTCCGGTCCACCCGACCACCGGAAATACACGGATTTTCGACCGGCGGACCGAACACCGGGGTACGACGAGCGACAGCGTAAACGAACGCGTTTCCGACCTCGACCGAGAGACGCTCCGCTCGGAGTTGATCTCAGCCATCAGTCGATTCGACGATGAAAATGGTGGGTTTGCTCCCGCCGAACTCCGACTTGGTATCGACTCGATCGATATGCTCACCGGAGGAGAGGACATCGTTTCGTTCTCTCAATTCCTTCGCGGTCTCACAGCCATCGTTCGCGGTGTGAACGGAATGGCACACTACCACGTCCGCGTGCCTGACGACGACCAGCTCGTAGAGGATCTGTCACCCCTGTTCGATGCACGCATCGAACTTCGAAAACGTCCCGGGGTGGCAGAACAGCGCTGGCACGTTCCCGATCTCGATGAGACCACATACTGGGTACAACTATCATAAAAGATACACATATTTCATCCATGGAGTTTCGGCGGCATCCTAACCGGGACGGTCTCGATATCTATGACCCCATCGAGAACGTTCGGTTTGCGCTGTTGACGTCCGACCCAGTCCAGCCGACAGCCATAGCGACCGAGACGTTCTATTTTCCGGTCGATGCGGCCGTCACGATCGAAACCGCGACAGTGGAAGTCCCGAAACTGCTACCGGTTACGATTCGAACACAGGACGGTCGGATGGTCGCAGAAACCTCCGACGGGGGTAATCAAACCATCGGGCCCGGACGCTATCTGATCGAGTTAAGCACAGCGCCGATGAAACTGTACGTCGCGGCCGAGAGCGCGTTCAAACTCGAACAGCAAGACGCCACTGTCGTCCTCGATTTCGGCTCGAAAGCGACCGTTCGCGTCGGTGCACGCTCCTATCACGACCGCCCTGCAGGAACGATAACGGTCACTGACAACGTGCGTGACCTGATGCGCGCGATGTCGCTATCCGGTTCGGCACTGAAGACGACGAGTCCTGAACGGTCGTTCCCGACGCTCCGCGGGCACCCGCCGCTTATCGAGCGCGGCGACGAATTCTCGGCACCGACAGGAATTCGTTCGCCGGATACGGGTGTCGAGTTGGTCGTTCCACCGGACAGAGAGCACGTCTATCCGCTGGCGTCGCTTGCATACTACCTCGGTGCGGACGTCGTTCCGGGATGTAGCCCACGCCTCGTCGCGGGGGAGTTCGAGTACGAACTGACCGGTCCGGATGGGTATGTAAACGCCGTCAATCGGGTTCTTCGACAGACGTTTTTCCTCGACTGTCTCACTCGAACTGAGGGATTTTATCGAGTCGACCTTCACGAACGCCAGCAGATCGAACCGCTGGTCGAGATAGATTTTTCGGCACTCTACGACGCGTCACTGACTGAACGTCTTGCGACCCATCTATCGGTTCCGTTCGAGACGCTCGAACCTCATATCCCGAACTGGCGGCTCGGCGTTGACCTCACCCCGACGGTCGAAAACATCGAGTACATCCCGTATCTTGCGAATAACGTCGCCCTGGTTCGGATACCCGATACCCCGAACCCGAAATCGGTCAAGCCGATGTCGGATGCACAAAGCGAATTCTTCCGTTCACCCCCGGCCGGCGCGATGCTACGCGGGTCGGACGGATGGGACGAAGTGGACAACCAAGACGTGTTTCAGGTCGATCCGATGATGAACGTAATCGAACAGGCTTGGGCCGGACCGGGATTCCCGCTCGAGGTCAACAAACTCGACCTGTCCGCGCTCCGAAGAGGGGTCGACCGGACCCCCTCCTCGGACACTATCGACATCCACGTCGTCTGCAACGACGATAAAATGCAGGACGAGGACGTGGTAAAGGAGTTCTACGGGTCGCGTGAGTTCCTCGATTTCGACGTCACTGGTCACTACGACCTCTCGTGTGACGAACTCAGGGACCTGCTCGCCGTGGAGTCGGATTTCCTCCACTACATCGGCCACATCGACGACCGGGGGTTTCTGTGCTCCGACGGGTCGCTCGATGCTCGGTCGCTCTCGGACGTCGGCGTGACGGCGTTCCTCTTGAACGCTTGTGAATCATACCAACAGGGGTACGAACTCGTCAAAAAGGGAAGCCGTGGCGGCGTCGCCACGCTCTCGCCGGTCGGTAACCCGTCAGCGACAGACCTCGGTAAAACACTGGCACGACTCCTGAATTGCGGGTTTCCGCTTCGCTCGGCGCTATTGATTGCGCGTCGCCACTCGGTATATGGCTACCAGTACACAGTAATTGGCGATGGTGGGTTGTCGCTTGTACAGTGTGAAAGTGGGATTCCGTTTCATTTCGTCGTTGAACGGATCGGCGATGACCGATTTGAAGTAGAAGTCAACACATATCCAACGGATCTACAGGGATTCGGAACGCTTGCCAACCTTCCTCGAGACCGATCCCACAAGCAGTATATCGCGTCTGCACCACTGACGACCGTCGTTTTAACCTCGGATGAACTCGACCAACGGTTTTCGTTCGAAGTCGCCCCCGTCGAGGTTGAAAATTGTCTTTATTGGTGCAATGAACTCAAAATATCGGATTTCGAGTAGCTATGGGCCGGGATACGTTCCAGCCAAAGCGCTACCCGCTTGCGTTAGTAGCACGCTGAGTGTGAACAGTGCGCCGATCATTCGTGGGTTCTGTGCGAGCCCTTTTGCATCATCTTGTGACATTGCAACTAATACATGTGGTTCTTCTTTCTTATATTTAATTTAATAATACGGACTAAAAATTAATTATAGTAAATAATTAATGAATAGTGTCAATTTGCCTTGCGGAATTTCACTGCGCGAAACCGCCGATAACGTCCGAGAGCGGGTCATTGAGTTCGTACAGGACGGCGTCGATGTCCTCAGAGAGTCGGCGCAGGAGTTGTACATGCACCGTCGAAGCAAGCGTGTATCCGGATACGTCGCGTTGAAGCATTCGTCCGGGTTGTCCGCGAGTACTGCGAGAAATTTTACGCGTGCGGAATAGACGAACACTCGTGTGAGTGGCGGTGTGGTGAGCTCGTCCTGCGGAGTACCCATTTGGTATGGTATCGCATGTTTGTTTCGAAACTATATCGGATCCATCTCGATACAACCCATTTTAATATACGTCCGACTAAACGATAAATTTTTAGTCAAAGTAAGTTGTAGATGGCGGTGGGATGCACGAGAAACGAATGAACGACCGATTCGTACGCACGGCTCTCACACTGGTCACCACCGTTCGACCAGTGTGAGAGCATTTCGATGCGGACTGCGACACCCTCCCCCACTCGCGTCGCCGTCGGTCGCTTCGGCGTGCGTCCCTACCCTATCGCTGGACGAGATAACTCCGAACCTTCGGATTTTCCCCGCTGACAATCGGTGTGTCGTTCGTTTCTACGAGTACGGTCGATACACATCGCCTCCACTCGTCACGTACGTCTGTGGACGGTTTTCCGAACTCTCGAAGTGGATGATTTTTTAACGAATGGCGAGAGGAGTATTGAACAATGGTCGAGGCGTTTGCGGTCGCGAGCGGCAAAGGCGGGACTGGAAAGACCACGAGTACGCTTTCGCTCGGAATGGCGCTGGCAGAGGAGTACGATGTAACAGTGGTCGATGCTGATACGGGAATGGCGAATCTCCTGTTCCACGCGGGTCTTACCGATGTAGAAACGACACTCCACGATCTCCTCATCGAAGGGAGCGACGCGGCGGTCGAAGATGCGGTTTACGAGCAGTTCGGGATGCGTGTCGTGCCGTGTGGCACGAGTCTCTCCGCATTCGAGCGTGCCGACCCGGATCGACTGCAAGATGTGGTTGCTGAACTCGCGTCGAAAACGGACGTGCTGTTACTCGATTCGCCCGCAGCCCTCGGGAGCAAGAGTGCAATTCTTCCGATCGTCCTCGCCGACCGTATCGTCGTCGTTCTCCAACCCACGATTCCGTCGCTCAGCGACGGTCTGAAGGTCCAAGAGTATGCTCGTTCTTACGGAACCGGGACCGCAGGTGTGCTGTTCAACAAGGTCCACGCCGACGAGAACGTGGCCGCGATTGCAGAGAAAAGCGAGCGCTACTTCGACGGGCCAACGCTCGCCAAGGTTCCGGACGACGACGCGGCACGTGCGGCACGACAGGCGGGAAAACCGCTCCTCGCACATGCGCCCGAAAGCCCAGCGGCACGAGCATATCGAGATGCCGCTGCCAGCCTCGACGTTCGGTCGGGTGAATCGACCGCCGTCGCGGAGCGCTTTCGGAGCGCGGTCATCCCCGATTCGCCATGATGCAGTTGGGTGGCGAACTCGTCCGGTCCCGAGTCGTTAGTGACCCTGCAACGGCGCTATCGACCGTCCTAGAGCGACGCTTGACAGGATACGCCGTCTTCGAACCACAGGATACCCTCCTCCTGGATGCTGATGGTCATGGAATCATTACGTTCGAAGCGGGCGTTCCAGTCTTTGCGTACCATACCGGAACTGGTCGCGGTGGCCCCCCGGCGTTGGCTGACCTCGCCGTCCCCGGACCGTACAGTATCGATCTTTTTCGGCTTCGTTCGGACGAACTCGACCACGTCGGTGCGAACGGTAATCGTCGAGTTCCCCCCGGAATGCCCGCCGAGCGACTGGCGGGCGACCCGGAACTGGCATCGCGGACACGAAAATGTGCGCCCATCGACCGACAGCAAGCGTTACCCGACGACGAGGGAGATAGTCCAGTCAGTGCGGTGGAGGCGTTTCTCGAAGACGAAGAGAAAATCGATGCGATTCGAAAACAGGCGCGCGAAGAAGCCAAACGCCGCGCCGAGGAGTGGGGATTGGACAGTCAGTTAGGCACATAAGCAAGCGATCGTGTTCGTTCGAAGGGAGAAGGTATAGGTACCTCAATCGAGTGACTGAAAACGGATGCAGATTCCCGGGAATCTCCTCGGCCCGGCGCTCGACTCGCTCACACTCAACGTTGCCATTCTGGATTCGGATGCGACGATACTCGCCTCAAATCGTGCGTGGCAGGAGTTCGGTCGTGACAACGATATTCGGCCGCCTGCGGACACGGTCGGTGACAACTATATCGACATCTGTGACCGATCGGACGATGAATATGCACGAACCGCTGTTGCTGGCCTTCGTGAAATCATCGACGAGGAACGCGAGACGTTCTCGTTCGAATACCCGTGTCACTCTCCGGGGAGAAAACGATGGTTTCTGATGCACGCGAGTCGGACTATCTCGTCGTCGTACACGAGAACTTCACCCAGCGAAAGGTCGCGGAACTGGAAGCCGAGCGCCGAACCGAGGAACTGCAGGAGTTCGCAAGACTTCTCTCACACGATCTTCGTAACCCGCTCGCAGTAGCGCAAGGGTCGGCGAAGATACTGGCGATGGATATCGAGGACGATTATCTCGATGACGTTCTCTCATCGCTCCTGCGAATGGAAGCCATCATCGATGACGCCCTTTCCCTCATGCGGTACGGTACTGAGGGGCGCGATAAGGAACCGATCCGACTCAACAAATTGACCGAACATGCGTGGTCGAACGTCGAAACGGGATCGGTGTCTTTCGCGCGCACAAACGATCGTATGCTCGACGGCTACCCGGATTTGCTGGAACACGTCTTCGAAAACATGTTTCGAAACACCATCGAACACGGCGAGGCGACAACTATCACAATCGGGACGACCGAACACGGATTTTACGTCGAAGACGATGGGACAGGCATTCCGGACGGAATGCGCAGTAAGGTGTTCGAGATGGGGTATACGACGCAGAAAAACGGGACCGGATTCGGGTTGGCCATCGTCGAGAATCTGGTGAAATCTCACGGGTGGTCGATTACGGTCGGAGAGGGGGATACGAGTGGCGCGAGGTTCGAAGTATTCACAAATCCCGTGGTCCCGAACAGTTGAGTCGGCAAACGATGAAAATCGATGCGAAAGACGCTGTGGCGATTGGGTGTGCGTCGGTCGAGTTCCCGCTCCCCACGGTCGTCGAATTCGCCGTCGGAGACAGTCTATCGTCGCTTTGCGGTTCGGTCAGATGATCGTTGGTTACGTGCTTGCAGCGTTTTGCCCGTCGTGAACCATCCATTTCGTTCGTCAGTTTCTACCAAACCATGTCACTCAAAAAAATTATATGTCTGTCTAGTTTTATGTTTTTGTTTCATATATGGCCGTATGACCTGATTTTTGTGTTATTATATATCCTTTATTACTCCAAGATTGTAAATACGGCCCACATAATTTTGAGTAAATCCAAAAAAAGATAACCTAGGCTTTCGACGTGTAGATGAGTATCGATGACCACTACACGACGTACGTTCTTGACTGCTGTCGGTTGCACAGGACTCCTCGGCCTCGGTGCGGCACAGAGCGGTGGCGATAGCGGCGCTGACCTCTCCCGCGATTCGTTCACGCTCATGGGCGGAACAGAAGATGCGACGAAGGTCTACGTAACTACGGCCAGCGAATCCGGACCGACCGCGCTTGTCGTCGGCGGAATGCACGGCAACGAAGAGGGAGGGTACCTCGCCGCCGAACGAGTCGCACAATGGGATATCGAACGTGGAACGCTAGTCGTGATTCCGAAAACGAACGCCGAAGCCGTCGCGGAAGACGCGCGCACTGCGAACGGCGAGGACGACCTGAACCGCCAGTTCCCGACCGGTCAGGAACCGACGACTGAACTCGCCCGTGCCATCTGGGGCGTCGTCGAGGAGTACGATCCCGATGTCGTCATCGACCTTCACGAATCGGTCGGTATCTACGATGGAGACCTCGTCGGCGGGGTCGGACAGGTGATCTTCACTTCGTGGGACGAAGCGGCGTCAAGCGACGCGAAAAAGGCTGCCGACTATCTCAACGAAAACTACGTCTCGCGCGACGAGTACGAGTTCTCGATCGGAGCGTTCTCCTCGCCGTCGAACGAACCGAGCGGACTGTTCGCCCACAAGGCCGCACGTGATGCCGACGCCCTCGCCTTCCTGGCCGAAGTGACATCCAAGGACACGGGAATCGACAAGCGAGTGCAGTGGCACACCAAACTCGTTCAACAACTCGTCGAGGAGGAAATCCTCACCACGTCCGGGGACGGCGAAGACGAAAACAATGAGGAGGACGGAAACGAGGATGACGACGGAACTGACGGCGAGGACGGCGAAACCGGTGACGAGCAGAACGAAGCACCTGTCGCGCATATTCAAACGGCGCCAAACGTTGGTGGCGGGTCAGTCGAACGGGGTGAGACTGTGACACTGGACGCCTCCGCATCGGAAGACGGTGATGGCGAAATCGTAGAATACATGTGGGACCTCGACGGCGACGGTTCGTTCGAAACTGACGGCGAGTCTACCGAAATGACGCCGTCCGAGTGTGGAAGTTACCGAGTCACCTTGCAGGTAACCGACGACAAAGGTGCGATGGCGACCGACGAAGTCGTCATCTCCGTCGTCTGATTGGTACTGTAAATTATTGTTGGTTCTCGCAACGTTCTTGAACAAATGTTGGGATAATTTGCATTTTCACGGCCAATAGTGAATTATACGTCGAGCGGAAACCGCCGAGACGCTATGAAACGTCGAACGTTTATCGGATGGACGGCGGGTGCGGTCTTTCTCGCGGGATGCTCCTCCAGCGGAGACGACACCGGTTCATCGACGACCGGAACTGAGCAATCGACAACGAAACGAGCGACCGGCACCACGGCGGGCGAAACCACCGCCTCCAAAACGACGGCGGACGGCACGACAACCGAAACGACAACGTCGGAATCGTCCACGACGACGGACGAGACACGAACCGTCGCTTTCGGTGAGTCCGCGACTGTTGGCGACGGTCTCGAAGTCGCCGTCACCGAGGCGAACACGTCAGGTTCGTACGAGCATGGGGAGACGACGACGAAATCGGGTGCCGAAAAGACGTTCCTCGTCGTAACGTTCGAGACGAAAAACTCCGCACAGTCCGCCCAGTCACTGCCCGAAGGAACGGCGGCGTCTGTGCGGACGAACGAGGGACAGTACGAATTGGCCGATGCGGCAACCGAACGGTGGCAACAGTACGTTTCGACGTCGGTACGCTCGGGCGAGTCGGCGTCAGCGACCGTCGCCTTCGAAGTGCCGAAGGACGCAGCTTCTTCGTTCGATCTCGCAGTGGTGGTGTCGTACAGCGAATCGGGAACGAAACGGGTCGTTCAGTGGCGCATGGATTGACCGGAGTTCGACCGACAGTAGGGAATCGGTCGCTGTCCGAGTCACTCCTGGTTCATGTCCTCTTTCAGCGCGGACAGGATTTTTCCGGTCGTCTCCTCGACGACTTCCGCCAGAAACTCAGCATCGGATTCGGTCGGATCGCCACGTCCGCCCTGTTCCGTGATGTCATCGTAGTACGTGTACTGTCGGGCTTTGAACCTCGCTTTTCGGGTCTGTGGCTCCTTTTTGTCGGCTTTCACGAGGTCGGGGTAGAATAGCTCGATGACGCTCGTCTCGTGGTCGCCCGCGTGACCCCACTCCTCACCGAATCGCTCTTTCAGTCTTTCGCGGGCGAAATCCGTCCAGTGAACGAAGAACGTTTTCACGCCGTAGTCGCGCTGGATACGGTCGCCAGCGAGCTTCATCGGCGGGCGGTTGCCGCCGTGGCAGTTGAGCAGGACGAGTCGTTTCGCGCCGTGTTCCGCCATCGACTGTGCGATTTCCATGATGACGCGCTGATACGTCTCTCCCGACAGCGTAATCGTCCCGGCGTAGTTCATGTGGTGTTCGGAGTAGCCGTAGGGTAGTGTCGGCAGTCGTACCATGGATAGGTCGTGTTCCGGTGCGGATTCGACCAGTTCACGCGAGAGGGCTTCGGCCCGGAGCGTGTCGACGGTGACCGGCAGATGGATCGAATGTTGTTCGACGCTTCCAGTCGGTAGAACGACAAAGTCGGCGTCCGGGATCGCATCTTCGGCATCCTCCCACGTCATCCCACCGAGGTCGTACTCCTCGTAATCGAGACGGACGGTCATCGGTCACCCTTCGCCATCGCTCCCGCGGTTGTTTCGGCTTCGTCACCCTCGAACGGCCAGTTTCCGGCGTTTCGCATCCCTTCCTCGTACCCCTGTTCGATGGTCGCATCACGAACTTCCGCGACCGGTTTCGAGGAGATTTCGCGGGACCCGTCCGCGAGTTTGACGACTCCTGCAGTGAAGACGACGGCGAGGTCGCGAAGGTCACGGCGGTCGAGCTTGTCGAGGGTGTCACCGTGGGTGTGTCCCCATCCCCGTCCGCTGTCGTCGGCGATGGACCGTGCTTGTGCACCCGCAACGCCGTTCTGAACGAACGGCCAGTGGTCGCTATGTGGGCGGATTCCCGCGTTTATTTCGACCGGAACGCCCAGTTCGTCGCGCACTTCCGCGAACGCGTCCCCGATGGGCTCGAAGCCATGCGTGTACACGTCGGCGGTCCGGGAGTAGCCCGCACCGTCCATGTTGAAGATGCATTTCACCGAATCGAGGTCGTGGGTTTCGGCCCAGTGATACGCCCCGTAGAGGCCGACTTCCTCCGCGCCGAAGACGAGACAGCGAACCTTCGTGTCGAGTTCGTCCTCCATTTCGACGAGCAGTCGTCCGATTTCGGCGACGAGCACGGTGCCAACGCCGTTGTCGTTCGCACCCTCGCCCACGTCGTGCGCATCGACGTGGGCGGTCACGAGGACCTCTTCGTCCGTTTCCGGACCGACGACCGCCTCGATGTTTCGGGAGTTCGTCGGTTCGTTTCGACAGTCGACGGTCAGTCGGGCGGTCGGTTCGCCATCCTCGCAGTAACGAACCAATCGATGGCCGACCTCTTTCGAGACGCCGACCGCAGGGATATCCCCCGAGCCGTCTTCGTTGCCGATACTTCCCGTTGGTGGAAGGTTGCCGTCGAGGTGGTTTCGAAAGAGGAACCCGGCCGCACCGCCGCGCACTGCCGCGCCGTATTTCTCCCCACGGTGAATCCACCGTCCGTACTCGTCCGGTGTGAGACTGGACGCCATCACGATTTTTCCCTCCACATCGGCGTTCTCGAAATCCTCCGGCAGTCCATCACCGACATCGATCAGTTCGGCGCTCACGTCGCCGCTCGGCGTTCCCGGGAGAGCGACCGTCTCGTGCTGTGCATCGAACTCGTGGGTTCGCTCGCGTTCGACGGTTAGCGAACTGGACCCCCGCCACCAACCGGGAATCTCGAATTCGGTTATCGAGGCGTCTCGCAGGCCATGTGACTCGAACGCGTCTTTCACTAACGCCGCGCCTTCGATTTCGCCTTGTTGTCCGGCCATCCGATTGTCCAAATCGACGAGATCACAGAGGAGATTCCAATGATGCGAACTGGTGTACGCATCGCCAACTATTGTCGTGGGTACTGTTTTCATTGTCCGTGGTAGAAAACACAGATGGGAGCGGGTGTAATGTAGGTTTGGATGGGAGAAATCCGCGCATCTGCGGAACAAATTTTACCACACCCGGACCAACGGACGGCATGGAAGGATTTACGCAGAGCATCGACACCGCGGAGTGGGTGCTATCACGACTCGAATCCGAGGAGTCGGTCGCCTACGCCGAGGTCGGATCTATCGACAGGGAAAGCACCGACGGGTCGGTGATTCCGGCGGAGGTACGGTCCGCGACCGACCTCTCACAGGCCGGTGTGTGGTGGCGACTGTTCGCGGACGGGAGTGCCGACTACCGATACGCTACCTCGTTCGAAACCGACCACCTCGAGGATCTCATCGAACGGTCGATACGGTCGGCGACCGTTCTCGACCAGCGAACCTCGGCACGATACGACCGTGGGACGGTTCACCGAGCGGTGCATTCCGGATGGACGGTAGGTGGGTCGCTCGGCGATTTCGATGCGGCGGAAAAGCTGGAACGGGTTCGATCAGCACTCGCGGATACGACCGAAGGCCTGTCGCTCGACCGAGCGAACGTCTCCTATCGCGACGACCGAATCGAGAGTACCGTATTGACCACGACTGGGACGACGGTTCGAACGACCCTCGAACGTGCGTCGGTGGACGTGGTTTTCGACCCGTTCGATGCGCCGAAGGTCCAGCGCCACTTCGGAAGCACTGCCGGGTCGTCGTTTCTGGAGTCGCTTCCGGGACGTTTCGAGGAGCTTGCGACCGACGTCAGACGGTATGTAAACTGGCCGACGACCGACGAGACTCCCGATTTCGGGGAAACGAGCGAAGTCGTTTTCGGTCCGCGGGCGTCGGCGGAGCTGTTTCACCATCTCATGCACTATCTCGAAATCGATTCCGTCTACTTAGGGTCGAGTCCGTTCTCGGTGGGTGACCGACTCGGTCCACCCGGTCTCACCATCGAGGACGGTGTTCGTTCCGGGTCGTGGGCGAGCAGGGCGTTCGACGCGGAGGGACGGCCGACCACGCCGGTGACGCTCGTTTCCGATGGGATCGTTCGGAATCATCTTCACGATATGGTTTCCGCCATCGAGGAGGGGACGACACCGGCGGGTTCGGTCGTCCCGAGTCTCGGTCACGAGCGACCGCCGAGGATCCACGCGCGACATCTCGATGTGGCCGCCGACGAAACGGCACCGTCGCGGAGCGACGGTGCCGACCTGTACGTGGAGTCGGTCGAACCACCGCGAATCGAAAACGAGGCGACCAGAACGAAACGGGAGAGTTCCATGCCGCCGAGTGTTCTGTACGCGAAAGACATCGCCGAGACGACGCCTAGCGAGTTCGAAAACGAAGCGGACGAGCAGGTGTTCGTGTTTCCGATACGTCTCGGAAACACGATACACGACGGGGAGCGGGCGGGTATGATCACCGAGGGTTCCGTCGTCGTGTCGCTCTCGGACGTTCGTTCCATTTCCGGCGTCGGCATCGAGCGCGAGACGGTGACAGGAACGTGTTCCAAACATCGGTCGATGCTCCCCTACGCGGTCACCGCTCCGGCAGTTCGACTCGCTGCGCGCGTTCGAACAGAGTGACGGGGTAGTAACGTGAACCGATACGATCGCAAGCAGAGGTCGGTGTTCTGATTAATATTTTGGATTCCGACAATCTATGTTGCATTGGGTTCCTATAAAATCTGTTCAATTTAGCTTATATAGTAGATGCACCTGTTCACTAATGGCTAATGGCAAACGATAACAAGGATGTTGGACGACGTGACTTTCTAAAATATTCGACCGCCGCTGGACTTGGGGGGATGACCGCGCTTGCGGGTTGTAGCGGTTCCGACGGCAACGGTGACGGTTCGGGCAGTTCCGGAAATACACTACCACAGTACACGTACCTGAACAACCCGGCCAACTACAACCCTGCTCGCCACGACGCGATCAACCTCATCGGCGAACAGCTCAATCAACTCGGTTTCAATACGAAGGTGCAGGTGTTCGAGTGGGGGACGCTGTACACCAAGATCACCGAGGAGTTCAACTACTCGTTCGCGACGTGGTCACGCGGTCTCGGTATCGACCCCGGTCGGCGAATGCCCGAACAGTTCCACTCGTCGAACACGGGGAAAGGTCAGGGTAATTTCACCGGCTACTCGAACAAGGACCTCGACCCGACCCTGATGAAGCAACTGCAGGAAAAGGACGAGCAAAAACGCATCGACATGCTCCACGATATTCAAAAAACCATCAACGAGGACGTGCCGATGCATCCGATCGTCCAGATGCCGAACATCGTGGCGTACAACAAAAATCAGGTCAGCGGCTGGACGAACCACATCGCGGGCTATTTCCACTTCGAGCCGATGACCAACGTCGAAGTGAACAACAGCAAGAAGGAACTTCGTGGGTCGTGGGCGGAGACGCTCGGGACGATGAACGTTCTCGGCTACAACAACGAGACGAAACTCATCCACCAGTTCGAGATGATGTACGACAAGCTCGTGCGCATCAACTCCAAGCTGGAACCCGATCCGAAACTCAGCCTGGCGACGGACTGGGAGCGCCCCGACGACACGACGGTGAAGTACAAGATTCGGGAGGGTCACAAGTGGCACGACGGCGAGGACGTGACCCCCGAGGACGTGAAGTTCACGCTCGACTACATCAAGAAGAACAAAATTCCGCTCTACTCGACGCAGTGGGAACTGTACAAATCGGTCTCCGTGGACGGACAGTGGGTGACGGTGACGTTCAAGGACCCGATCGGACCGGTCCACAAGCTATTCTCGAACCAGATTCCGATCGTTCCCAAGCACAAATGGGAAAGTCGTTCGAATCCGGCGAAAGCGTCGGTCAAAGAACCCGTCGGAAGTGGACCGCTTCAGTTCGACTACTGGGACAAGGGCAGCGAACTGAGCCTCAAAAAGTACGACAGCCACTGGCGCCCCGTCAAGTTCAACCGCAGAATCTGGCGTATCATCCCGGAGAGTTCGACTGTCTGGTCGCTGCTGAAAAAGGGCGACCTGAACTACCTGCCATACACCCGTATCGGCAAACAGCTCAACGACAATCAGAACAACAACAGTATCGGGGTCGAATCCGCACCCGGCGACGGCTGGTGGCATTTCAGCCAGAATACCCGGCAGAAAGGTCTCAAGGACCCAGCCGTCCGGCAGGCTGCCGTCCACGCGATTCCGAAGAAAGCCATCAACAAGCAGATCCTGTACGGATTCGCGACGCAAGGCTGGAACCTCGTCGGCGAGTCGTTCGGCAAGTTCAGCAACCCGGACGTCAAGAAATACCAGAAAAACGACGGCGTAGCAGCGGGACAGAAAGTGCTCGAAGACGCCGGGTACAGTATCAAAAACGGCAAGGTTCAGGCGAAGTCGTCGAAGTAACGCGAAACAACATATTTCACGTAAATTAAATGGGAAAACTAGATTTCTTTGTCAGACGCACGCTCCAATTGGGGCTGACGCTATGGGCGGTCGCCACTGCGTTGTTTATGCTGTTTCGGCTCATGCCGGGGGATCCGACCTCGTACATCATCTCACCCGGGATGACGCCGGAAGTGCGACAGCGACTCGTCGATAGCTACGGGTTGAACGACCCGTTGTGGGTACAGTACGTTCGATACATCGAGAACTTGTTGACGCTCGACCTCGGTCGTTCGTTCAAAACGAACGAGCGTGTCGTGGACGTGCTCGTCACGTATCTTCCAAATACGCTCATCCTGATGCTGACCGCATTCGTCGTCGCGTACATCATCGGCATCACGCTGGGCGTGTTCACCGGCTGGTATCGCGGGAGCCAGTTCGAAAAATCCGCCGTCGTGACGGCACTCGTCGGCCGGAGCGTCCCGAGTTTCTGGATGGGCATCCTCGTCCTCTGGATATTCGGTGCCAAGTTGGGCGTCATCCCGATGAGCGGCATGACAAGCCTCGGTTCCGGTCCGAAGGACTTCTGGGGTATGGTCTTCTCGGTGGACTTCCTCCATCACCTCATCGCGCCCGTCATCGTGCTCGCGTTCTATTACATGGGCTATCCACTGCTCATCATGCGCAACAGCATGCTCGAAACACTCTCTGAGGACTTCATCGACCTTTGTCGGGCGAAGGGGTTGACGGAACGGTCGATAATGTTCAAACACGCCGCCAGAAACGCCCTGCTTCCCGTCCTGACTGCCGCGGCCATCGCGGTCGGCTACGCGGTCGGCGGGAGCGTCCTCATCGAGACGGTGTTCGGATGGCCGGGTATCGGACGGGAGATGATTCGAGCGGTGCTCAGGCGCGACTTCCCGGTCGCGCAGGGGACGTTCCTCGTCCTCGCACTGTCGGTCATCGTGATGAACTTCGTGGCCGACCTACTGTACGGCGTTCTCGACCCACGGGTGACCTATGACTGAAACGATGAGCCAGGAACACGAACGGTCCATATTCGAAGACATCGAGGGGGACGAAGACGAGCAGTTCAGCGCGTGGCAACGGAACCTCCGACTCTGGAAGGAGACGGTCTCGGAGCAGTTCTTCATGCTCGTCGAGGACCCGATGGTCGTTCTCGCGATGCTGACGCTCGCGTTCTTCGGTATCATCGCGGCAATCGCACCGTGGATAGCGCCGTACGGTCCGAAGGACCGCCTGATGACGAACGGATTGTTCGCCAAGTGGGTGAAGCCCTCGTTCCTCGGCGGCGACGGCGGCTACATCCTCGGGACGACGGCGCAGGGGTACGACATCTTCAGCCAACTCCTCTACGGCGCACGCCCGGCCTTGATGGTTGGCCTGGTCGCCGCGTTCATGACGGTCGGTCTCGGCACCCTCGTCGGCCTCACCGCCGGGTACTACGGCGGCCGCGTGGACGACACACTGATGCGAATCGTAGACTTCGTCTACGGGCTTCCGCTCCTCCCAACGGTCATCGTCCTCGTGACGGTGCTCGGACCGGGCCTGGAGAACATCATCCTCGCGTTCGTGTTGCTGCAGTGGCGAACCTCGGCGCGTGTTATTCGCGCGCTCGTCCTCTCGCTCCGCGAACGCTCGTTCGTCAAGGCGGCGAAGGTGTCCGGCGCGAGCAACTGGCGAATCATCTCGCGCCACATCGCGCCGAACGTCCTCCCGATGGCGTTCCTCTACGGCGCGTTCGCCATCGCGTGGGCGATTCTCACCGAAGCCGGGGTGTCGTTCCTCGGACTCGGCGACCCCAACAGCGTCTCGTGGGGCGTGATGCTCCAGAGTGCACGCGTCTACAGCGCGATGACTGAAGGCGCGTGGTGGTGGTTCGTGCCGCCAGGAGTCTGTATCGCGCTCGTGGTCATCAGCGGCTTCCTCATCGGCCGCGGCTACGAAGAAATCGTCAATCCGGAACTACAGGTCGAACAATGAATCTACTCTCACGATTATCATCGAATCGCGGACTCGCAATCGAGGAGGGACGCTGACGTGGCCCTGCTCGAAGTCGAGGACCTCGAAGTGTACTACGACAGCGAAGACGGCCCGGTCAAGGCGGTCGATGGCGTCAGCTTCGAAATCGAAGCGGGCGAGACCATCGGCATCGTCGGCGAATCCGGCTGTGGAAAATCGACGCTCGCCAAGGCCCTCATCGGAATCCTGCCGAAAAACGGCTACATCAACGGCGGGAGCATCCGGTTCAAGGGCGAAGATCTGACCGACATGCCCGAAAAGCGTCGTCGGGCACTCCGTTGGGACGAGATTTCACTCATCGCACAGTCCGCGATGAACGCGCTCGACCCCGTCTACACCATCCGGGAACAGATCCTGGAAGCCATCGACGCACACTACCCGAAGATGGGTCGAACCGAAGCGCAAGAGATCATCGACGAGTCGTTCGATCTCGTCGGTCTCGACCGCGAACGGCAGACGGACTATCCCCATCAGTTCTCGGGGGGGATGCGCCAGCGTGCCATGATCGCCATGTCGCTCGTGCTTCAACCGTCGCTCATCCTCGCGGACGAACCGACGACGGCACTGGACGTCATCATGCAGGACCAGATTCTCAAGCGAATCAACGGGATTCAGCGCGAGAGCGACACCGCAATGATGGTCATCACGCACGACGTGGCGGTCGTCGCGGAGACTTGTGACCGCGTCGTCGTCATGTACGCGGGCGAAATCGCGGAGGAAGGCCCCGCCGAGTTCATCTTCGGCGAACCGTACCATCCCTACACGCTGGGACTGAAAAGCGCGTTCCCGGATATCCGACAGTCGAGTCAGGACCTCGTGAGCATCGGCGGTCACCCGCCGGATTTGAGCAACCCACCCAGCGGATGTCGGTTCGCGGAACGATGTCCACTGGCGACGGAAAAATGTACGGAGGACAACCCACCCGCGGTGATCCACGGCGACCTGCGGTCGTACTGCCACCATGCCGACAAGATCGATTCGCAACTGCGTCCAGTCGCGAGTCAAGCGGAGACGTGGGAGAACGAGGCGTCGATGGGGGTGAGCGATGACTGACCCGACGACGGGGAATGCGGCGAGCGGCACGGACGACGACACGCTCGTCCGCGTCGAAGGGCTGGAAAAGCATTTCCCGGTCGGCACCGGCCTCGTGAGCAGTCTCATGAGATCCATCCGCGGCGAGGAAGAAGATGCAGTTCACGCCATCGACGGTATCTCTTTCGACCTCCGTGAGGGTGAGACGTTCGGTATCGCCGGGGAATCCGGCTGTGGCAAGACCACGACCGGGATGTGCCTGACGAAACTGTACGAACCCACCGGTGGCAGCATCTACTACGACGACGAGGACATCGCGGACAAGAGCGGCTCCGACCTCACGAACTTCCGGCAGAACGCTCAGATGATATTTCAGGACCCGTTCGAGAGCCTGAACCCGCGGATGACGGTGTACGACACCGTGGTCGAACCGCTCCGCATCCACGACGTGCCGAACCAACGCGCGCGCGTTCGACGCGCGCTGGAGTTCGCCGAACTCGAACCGGCGGAGGCGTACTTCGACCGCTATCCGCACGAACTGTCGGGTGGCCAGCGCCAACGCCTCGCCATCGCTCGGGCGTTGGTCATCGACCCGGACTTCATCGTCGCCGACGAACCGGTGTCCATGCTCGACGTGAGTCTCCGCGCCGGTGTACTCTCCCTGCTGGAGCGCATGACCGACGAGTTCGGTCTCTCGGTCGTCTACATCAGTCACGACCTCTCGCTCCTGCGTCACATGTGCGACCGACTCGCCATCATGTACATGGGAAAAATCGTCGAACAGGGACCGACGGAGGAGATAATCACGAACCCGAAACACCCCTACACGCGGGCACTCATCGACGCGGTGCCGGTTCCCGACCCGTTGGCGGGCCGGGAACGGGTCGAACTGGAGGGTGAGGTCGGCGACGCGATCAACGTGCCGTCCGGCTGTCGGTTCCGGAAGCGGTGTCAAAAACTCATCCAACCGTCGGAGTACAACCTCACCGACGACGAGTGGACCGCTGTGAGAACCTTCATGCGCGCGGTTCAGTTACACAATATCGAGAGCCGTGACGAGGCCGAAATCAGAAGTGAGTTCTTTGCCGACGTAACCCTCGATGGCGAAGCGGGTAATATCGTGGACGAGGGTCTCTCGTTGGTTTCCGCCGGGGAATTGGACGACGCTGACGACCTACTCACCGGTCGATTCGAGGACGAAAGTGTCTGTGCCAATGCACTCCCACCACTCCACGAACGGACGGACATCGATGGCGAACGGGAAGTCGCCTGTCACCGCTACGAAAGTGCGGAAGGCTTCGATCCGTACGCCGAAATCGAGGAGGCGAAACCCGAGGAACTCACTCCCTCGGCGGAATCGTCCGCCAACTGAACGCTCTCCCTTTTCGAAAACGGCACCGTGATCGGCCGAAGACTACAGTACCGTCCGCATAGTGTCGAACAAGGTCGGAGAACGTCCCTGACTGATACAATATGTTCGATACCAACGATGTTCGGGTTCTTTCCGACGGTGGGACGAACGATGATACGAGGGCCGACGATGGCACGATGACGAACGATAGTACGAAAGCAAATGACGACGCGGACGACTTTCGTTTTCGTCTCGGGGGGTTGTCGCTCGACCTGTCCGGTGTCAAAGCCGACATCGATGGACTCACGCTCGGCTTGGACGCGATAGAACTCGACGTGCCCCGATCCGGGGGATCGAAATCGGTACGAAGCCGTCAATCAAGCAGCCACGGTGCGCAGGTGGGTGCGTTCGTCGGTCGGATGATCGGCGGTCTGATCGGACGCATCGTCGGTCGCGTGCTTCGACTGTTGTGGGATGGAATTCGCTCCCGTGTTGTGAGATCGAAACGGGGAGACGAATCGAGCGAAGCGGGTGAGTCGAACGAGGAGAGCGATTCGAGTGTTTCGGGGGAACGACGGTCCGACCCGGAGGAAGAACTGATAGAACGACTGAAACGAGCAACCGAGGGTGAGTCCGATTGAACGACTCCCGTTACGTCGGTCATCCCCGACGCTTTCGCTGGCTTTCTTCCGCCTCGGCTTCCAACTGCTCGGCACGGATTTCGTCGCTTCGTTTTCGGCGCCACTCCCAGATACCCACGACGATAATCAGTACGCCACCGGCGACGCCGCGGAACGGTTGTCCCGCGAAGGAAAGCGCGACGAAAACCACGACCGCAAACAGGAGCGAGACGCCGAGCGTTATCTTCGCCCATCCGCGCTGTGGCCCTCGAAGTCGCATACTCCGTGGTTGGAGAGCAGATAGGTGAACGTTGTGGAGTCGATCGCAGTCGATGACCGTCGTTCAGCGTGGTCTCCGAATCTCGTCCCGACTCGGGAACTCCTGATTCAATGCGGACAACAGCACGTCAGCAGTCTCCTCCGCGTCCACCATGGAGAGCGTTTCGACCGGCGAATGTGAGTATCGACAGGGAACCGCGATGGCCCCGGCGTGGCGGCCGCCGCGAACCTGTTGGAGCTCGGTCGCGTCGGTCGAACCGGTCAACATCAGGTCGTGTTGAATCGTTACTCCTATTTTTTCCGCGGCATCCTGCAGCCACGTTCTGGTCTGTCGGTCCACGATGACGCCGCCGAAGAGGTACTCCGACGTCCCGTCGCCGAACTCGACGACGGGACCGCCATCAAGCGTCGCTTTTACACCGTCGGTTCGTCCGGCAGGGTAGTCGTCCACCGGGAAGATTTCGAGCGCGATGGCGACGTCGGGGTCGAGACTGTATCCCGCGGCACGGGCGCCACGGAGGCCGACTTCCTCCTGTACCGTGGCGACGTAGTGTACCGTTGCGTCGACATCCTCCTCGCGAGCGATTGCGAGCAGGATTGCCAATGCGATTCGGTCGTCCAGCGCCCGACCAGCGATTCGGTCGTTCCCGAGTCGAGTGACGCCACAGTCCCATATCGCATAATCGCCGGGTTCGACGCCGAGTTCGGCCACATCATCGGACGTCGTTGCCCCGATGTCGATGCGGAGGTTCTCCGGAAGCGACTCCTTTTCGTCCTCGTTCATATAGTGGCGACAGCGCGGGCCGATGACGCCGGGAACGCCGTCCGGACCGACGCGAACCCGTTGGCCTGACAGGTTCCCTTTGTAGTGTCCACCGAGCATCCGAAAGGTGAGAAACCCGTTTTCGTCCACTCGGTCGATGAGGAACCCCAATTCGTCGGTGTGAGCCGCGAACATAACCTCAAAATCGCTATCCTCGCTTCCCTCACTCGTCGCCGTGACGTTGCCCATCGCGTCGAACGAGACGTGGTCGACGTGTGGTTCCATCAGGTTCGCAAACCGGTCGGCGACGGCGTACTCGTTTCCGGGCGCACCGGGTGCTTCGACCAGCGTTTCGAGGTCTTCGAACGAAACGTGCATGCGTGAACCGTGACCGAACGGGGGTTAACCGTTCGGGTCGGTGCAATCCGGACGGTTACCACTCGACGCGGTTCGATATCGGCCAAAACGGCGTGAAATGCGAAAACCGCAGTTATCAGTTCGCGTCGAACCCGAGTTCGACCAGCGTCTCTTCAGAGACGCCGTTTTCGATGATTCGTCGTCGGATCTCTCGTCGCTCCGCATCCGAAAGGTCGATAGATGTTCCGTCGCCGAAGTCCTCGCCTGGGCGACGACCACGGCCTGCCGTCTCGTACGCTTCTCGAACGAGTTCGGCTTCTAATTTCGGAACGGATTGGGGAATCTCAGGTGATTTTTTGATTCCAGACATCGTTTCCGGTCACTCACAGAAGGGTGTTAAAGTTATTCTAAGCCAACAGATTTGTCTTTTCCCTGTTGTACAGTCCTCTTTCGTGATATGTACCGTGGGGTAAGGCTAGTCGGTGAACGTCCCTCAATTTAGGACTCCCATTTCCGTATCCCCATGTTCAGGATTATCGCCACTCTTCCAGCACCAGCGCGTCCGGGAGATCCACTGCGACCCATGCGTCGTCCCGTACGATGTCGGCGATGATCGCTCGGTCGGGACATCGGTCGTCCGCTGTTTCGTCGATCGCGAAGACGATTTCCGGCGCTTCCTCGTTTCGTCCGTCGAGTGCTGAGTTCGTCATGACTGGAGTCGATGGTCGAGCGTGTTTGAACGGTTCGTTCCGGACGGGTTTTGCGTCCGTTGTATAAAATCCGTTGTGACCGATCTCTCGAATCGTCAGTCGAAATCGTCGGGGTCGAAGAGGTACTCACTATCATGAGACGCTGGCACTGCTCGGCGTGTCGAAACCTCCGGCATGAACATCTTGATAACGACGAGAATGCCGATAAACGTCGGAAGTACGGAAAGGAACGGGACGGTTGCTCCGAGCCAACGAACGGTCTCCCAGAATGGTAACAGTGTGAGTGTTATTCCCATACTCTGTTCAGTCGAGAACTGACACTGGTAACATATAACAATGCCGATTAAACCTCGAGCGAAGTCGATATACTCGGTATAATTCTCGGTTTCCGGTGATCAGTGGCCCTCGGTACTGATCTGCTCCCCGTCGTCGCCGAATCGAGGCATTCCGGTGAGTATTCCTTGCAGGTTATCCATCGGTTCGCCGACTTTGATTCCGTTTTCGGTAATGCTGAACTCCCGGAGGTAACGTTCGTAGTCGCTGGTTCGCTTTTTCAGGACGCCGATGGCCTTCCGTAGTTCTCCTTCCAGTTCGAGGTGTTGAAGGAGAATGATGTTGTCCGCAAGATAGCTGATCCCTTCCCCCGTTGCCTTGACCTGTCCAGTCATCGAATCGTGTTCGGTGATGAGAATGACCGTCACCCCCAGGTTTTTGAGGTAGCGACAGAGTGCCTGCATCGTTTCGACGAGGCTCAGTCGGTCGTCACGAAGCGAGACGTTGTATCCCTCGACGCCGTCTATCATTACGATATCCGTGTCGTGAGTTTCGACCTCGCGTCGAACCATATCCGAAAACTCGACCGAAGAGCGCTTGACCGGTTCGATCTCCTCCAGTCGGAGCGATCCATCCGCTACCATCCGTTCGACGGGAACGTTGATGCACCTACTTCGCTCGTGGAACGTTTCGGTCGATTCTTCGAACATGTACACGACCGAACGTTCGCCCCTCCCGGCGGCTTCCTTCATGAACTGCGTTCCGAACGTCGTTTTCCCGACGCCGGTCGCCCCGCTGATTACCGTCGTCGTTCCGCGTTCGATACCGCCATCGAGCAACTGATCCACTTGCGGAATGCCCGACGAGAGACTCTCGGGTTCGAAATCACGTTCGGACACGACCGGGTCGAGGGCCGGAAATATCTGGATGCCGTCATCGGAAATTCGCATTCCGTGTGAACCATCCCGCGCGCTGTTCGGCGCTTTCGGGACGGTAAGCGTTCGAGTCCGTTCGCTTCGGCGGAGTTCGAGTCGACCGTCGTCAACGACCGACGGTACGTGCTCGTATCGGTCGGTACGGCACGTGAACAGCACTGTCGCTCCGCGTCCTTTGAGGTGACGTGCCAAACCGACGACTTCCTCCCGATACCGTTCCGAATCGGAAAAGAGGTGGCGAAGCCTCGTCACCGGGTCGACAACGACGCGGTCGGGGTCGAGTTCGGTGATACGCTCGGCGACCCGTCCGACGAGTCGTGTATCAGACACGTTTGTGGCGAACGACTCTGGTGATTCGTCCACGAGTTGAGTCTCGCCATGCAACCCGAGAAACGAGACGTTTTCGGCGTCGATATCGATGGATTCGGCTTTTTGACGGAGTTCGTCCCGCGTTTTCGAGCAGTGAACGAACAAGGCCGTGTCGCCCCGTTCGACGCCCGCCTCGAGAAATCGGAGGCTGACGAGCGTCTTCCCCGCGCCAGCATCGCCACGAAGGACGTACGACCGCTCTCCAGTAAGCCCACCGTTCAAAACGGTGTCGAGCCCGCGTATCCCCGTGGATAATCGTTTCGTTGACATTGGTATAGCCGCGAAGCGCTATCGGAAAATAGTTTTGGATTATTTAAACTGCGTACTAATATTTCAGTATAGGTGGATAAAAACGGGGAATCCGGTCGCCGTATTATCGACCGTCGGAGCGCCATCGAACATCATTTCCCCGTCCGGTTGGAGAACGGATGGGTCGGTTCCAAGAGGGATTTGTACGTGGAGGGTTCGACGTTCGTTCGGGGATGACAACCGCGGATACTGTTTAAATATCTGATCTGTTGTCTTCTCCCTCGATTCTCGAACCCTCGATATCGCGAACGGATTTCTCCCCACTGCCGTTGTCAGTTCACGGTTTGAACGGCGAACGACGCTGCGGAATTCATCCGCAGGAACGAGGTCGTCGGTCAGTCGCGTGCTTCGAACATCGGGGCGGGCATCCCGTCAACTTCGACGGTTCCGCTCAATTCGACTGTGTCCCCGATTTCGACGTCGCCCTCGACACGACCGAGGAGGCGTGCATCGCCCAACTCGACGATACCGACTTGAAACGGACCGTCGACCCCCACCGGTGGGACGGTGATGGTGGTTTCGCTGTGCACCGTACCCGCATGCGGGAGATGGTTCGACGTGAGGTTTCGGCCGCCGCAGTCGATGCACGCGCGTTTCGGCGTCGCAGTGACGTGACCGCACGACCGACATTCGAGTCCGACGAGGTCGCCCGATTCGAGACGCGTTCGCCATTCCGCGTAGGTCAGACCGCCGTTCTCGTCGATTTCATCGTCGGAGCTCATTCCCGCTCCTCCATGACCGTGACGACGGTCGTTCCGGCGTCGCCGCCGAGGTTGTGTGCGATACCGGTCGTCGCATCCTCGACTTGGCGTCGGCCGGTGGTTCCCCGAAGTTGCTCGGTCAACTCCACGATCTGTGCAGTCCCGGTCGCTCCGATGGGGTGCCCCTTTGCCTTGAGGCCACCGCTCGGATTTACAGGGAGTTCCCCGTCGACGTATGTTCGGCCGTCGGCCGCCGCCCGTGCACCGGTTCCGTCCTCGAACAGTCCGACCGCTTCGATGGCCAGAACCTCAGCGCCCGTGAAACAGTCGTGAACCTCGGCGAAATCGACATCCTCGGACGAGATCCCGGCTTGGTCGTACGCCTCCCGCGCGGCGTCGCGAGCGGACTGTGTCGCCGAAAGCGAGACCTTGTCGGCCAGCGGAACCGCGTCCGTTCGGTGCCCCACGCCGGTGACGTTCACCGGTTCTCCGTCGAAGTTCTCCGCCAGGTCGTCCGAGACGACGAGTACTGCGGACGCGCCGTCGGAGAACGGACAGCAGTCCATGAGGTGAAACGGGTCCGCGACGAGGGGGCTTTCGAGAACCGCCTCGGTCGTCGTGTCGCGGCCGAAATGCGCGTGAGGGTTGAACTGACCGTGGTAGTGGTTTTTGACGGCGACATCGGCGAGCTGTGCCTCGGTCGTACCGTGCTCGTGCATGTGGCGTTTGGTGAGTAACGCGAACACGCCGGGGAAGGTCAGTCCCGCCGGTTGTTCGTACTGACGGTGGGCAGCGCTCGCGAATATTTTCGTCATCTCGCCGGTTCCGAGGCCGGTTTCGGGCGTACAGCGTTCCGCACCGCCAACCAAGGTAACGTCGTGAACTCCGCCTTCGACCGCCTGAACGGCGTGTTTGAACGCGTTCGACGAGGTCGCACACGCGTCTTCGAATCGTTGGCAGGGAATTCCCTGCAGTCCGATGTGGGTCGCCAGTTTCGGCGCGAGATGCGTGTCGTCTTCGGCCTGTCCGCCCATCGCGTTGCCGAAGTAGAACGCATCGATTTCGTCGAGCGAGACGCCCGCGTCGTCGATCGCGAGAAACGCGGCGTCCGCGAACAGTTCCTCCAGCGGTTGGTCGTGTGGGCCAAAGTCGGTCATTCCAGCCCCGACGACGACAGCTCGTGGCACGACCGTTCGTTTCACGAAGGAGACTAATAAACTGCCCTCCCTTTCCATCCCAGCAGCAATCGACCACTGCCGTATTCGTGAGGGCAGCGTCAGGCATCGGTTGAACTCCTCTCCAAAGCACGTAGCCGCTGCTTTCAGGGCGACGGTGAGCCCGTTCGAATCGCTATCTCCGCGGAGGGTTTCCGAAGCAGCGTTCTCGGGGGGCGGAATACCCGTGCGAGGATATATCGATCGTCACACGAGCGCCGCTGACGTTGCAATCTATGACGATAGTTACCGATTCGTATTCGAATCATTACTAAATGGCCGCCCTCCGTCGTGCTATAGCATGGCTTCACCGGGTACGGTACGGTTGTTGACCGCCCTCTGGGAGGGGTCGCTGGACGAGATTCGGCCTACGCTCGATGTCGATACGGGAGAGGTAACGTATCCCGACGCGACACAGCAGTTAGACGAGCAGGATGGAGAGACGTTCGAGGTGCTTGAAACGCTGGCGGAACGCGACCTCCTCTATCGTGAATTTCAGGAAAAGCAGTACATCTGCCCCCGGTGTGAGGCGAAAGGGATGCAGTACACTACGGCCTGTTCGACGTGCGAATCGCCGCAGACGATTCGCACGGACCGGTTTCGACACCCCGACTGTGGATACGAAGGACTACGCGAGCAGTTCGTCGCCGAGAACGGCGTCGTCTGCCCCGACTGCGAAGCGCATTTGGAATCGTTGAAACACCTCGAATCGGACGCCGCTCACATCTGTGAGGACTGCGAGGAGGTTTTCGAAACTCCAAAACATCGTCTTCGGTGCCGGGAGTGCCTTTACGTAGCGCCGCCCCTGCAAACCATCGAACGAATCCTTTACCGGTATTACATAAGCGACCACGGTGCGCAGTGGGTCGAAGAGCAGTTGACCGCGCGTCAGTTGATGGTCGAGATACTGGAAGCGCGAAAACTCGAAACGAGCATCGACACGACGGTGACGAACGGTGCGGGAGCGGAAACCCCGGTCCACGTCTCCGCACACGACGACCTGTTGGACGACCATGTCATCGCTGCGGTTCACGAACGCCCTGAGGAAGATGACGTTCGTGAACTGCAGTCGATCGCGTCCGATGCGAATGCGCGGGCAACACTTGTTACCACCTCGGGGGAAGTCGTCGGTGCCGATACTGCCGACGTTATCGCGGACGAGGGGATATCGGTCCTGCGTCTCACGAGAAACGACACGCTCCGACGCGAGTACGAAATCGTCGAGAAAACCGACGCACGAAACTCGTTCGTCGGACGTATCGCGGATATTTTCAAGCCGCAGAACGGATAGCTGTCTGCTGAGTATTCGTTTCGTTTCCTGTGACACGTCTCACGATGGACCGACGGATTAGTGTTGGGTCAGTTCCTACCTGCGTTGTCGTGAACACGACCCCGTCTTCGAGGGACCCTCGGACCGTGTGATCATGTTCAACAAACTCAACCCATTCAGCCGACGTACGACAGACGACCATCCGGAGTTCGACCAGGACCACCGCATCGAAATCCACTGCCCGAAGACGATGGGACTGATAGCGACGGAGGATACGGACCCGGACGAGTGGGATTCGGACGTGGATGACGGTGAGGGGATCGCAACGTACGACTGTCCGGAGTGTGGCGAGCAACATCGATATCTCTGGGGACCGCCTGTCCCCCTCAACGTAGACGAGGAGGAGTCGGAGCGATCGCTGTTCGACGGACTGTGAGGGCCTATCGATACCTGCTGCACCGAGGGCTTATACCCGCTCGCTCCCGAGATGACGTATGAACGGAGGGGTAGAATAATGCGGGCGACACCCGGCCGAGGTCGGTTGTTTCGAATCCTTATCATTCTCATGGTTTTCTCACTCGGACGGCGACTGCTCGGCGGAAACGAGTTCGGAACCTCCCTCGGAGGGATCGGCGTAGACGGCACGGTACTCGCTGGGGTTGCGGTCGGCCTGCTCGTCATCGGCAGCGTGCTCGCGTTTCGAGCAGGTGTGCTGACGCGAGGGAACTCGTCGTCTCCGACGAACGTCGAAGCACCCGAAGACGGCTACGTGTGTCGATACTGCGGAACCAATCTTGAGCGCTTCCGTAACCGGTGCCCCTATTGTGAGACGCGTAACCCGGTGACGAACCCCGACGAATAGCGCCCCATTTCAGTTCTGCGTTCTGACTTGTTTGAAAAGGAGGTGGTTTTTAAATGATTAAGGTGAATGAGTTGCTATCACATGCCATGGAGTTTGAGACCGTCTTTCGGGTACTCGTTGCCGGGGTACTCACCGTCGCGCCGACGGTGCTGTTCCTTGGATTATGGCGGGGGTTGATGGCGCTTCGTGACGACGATCTGGTCAATCGAACGATGAACGGCGAGTTCGGCCCGGTATCCGATTTACTCGTTCATCCCGACCGGTTCGCCTTTTCGGCGGGGAGCCATCGGTACACGACATCGAATCACGTTTCGGAGGGGGTTCGCTGTCGTTTCTGTGAGACGACGAATCCGAACTACGCCGACTACTGCGGGAACTGCTTGGAGAAATTCGGTTGATACTGTGTGTCGGTGAATCCGGAGGTCACTCTATTTGCCGTTCCCGTTCCCGACTGTCGATGAGGGGAAACCCGGCAGTTCCCTCCCGCGGCGACACCTCGTGTTGTGGGAACGGTATCTTGATTCCCTCCCGGTCGTAGGTGGTTTTCACTGCCGCGACGACCGCCGTGGTGGCGCGCCACTGCCGCCGACTGCTCGGTCGGTCTATCCAGAACCGAAGTTCGAGCAGGATGGCGGAATCGCCGAACCCCGTCAAAACGGCGCGTGGGGAGGGGACCTCTAAAACGTCGTCGAGGCCCGTCATCGTTCTCTCCGCGATCGCAATCGCTCGATAGGGGTCGGTCGAGTAGTCGATACCGACTTCGACTTCGAGTCGAAGTCGGCCTTTTCGCCCGTAGTTCGTGATGATGTTCGAGCCGACCACGTCGTTCGGGATGATGACGTACTTGCCGGAGAACGTCTCGATTCGCGTTGTAAACAGCGTGATGTCTGTGACGATTCCTTCCTCTCCCTCGTCGCCTTCGATAGGAATCCGTATCCAATCGCCGATTTCGAACGGGCGCGAGAACATGAGCGTGAATCCGGCGATCAGTGCGCTCAGAGTTTCGTTCGCGGCCAATCCGATGATGATGCCGAGGAATCCAGCCCCGATGAGGAACGCGCGAACGTCCACCCGCCAGACCCCGAGCAACAACAATCCGGCGAAGAGATAGACGCTGACTTCCGTCACTCGAGCGATAACCTCCCCTTGATGACTCGTAACTTGCCCGGTTCCAGTGGCGAAACGGTCGACGAGGCGAACGATCATCCCCGCACCGATGTAGGCCGCCGCGAGCACGCCGAAGGTAATTCCGAGACGAACGCCGGCAGACGTTAGTTTCGAGAACACGTCAACCCTCGGGGCCGGAGCGGCGGAGTCCGTCCAGAGTGCGAGCGTGTACTGCCCGATGAGAACCGCGGCGAGTCCACTCGTGGTGAGCAAGAGGACGTCCACGAGACGCGAGTCCATCCGTCGTTTCAACCGTGGTGCGATTTTCCACAGGACCCACGTAACGAACACGAGGACGACGAGCAGAAACGTCGAGAACAGTATTCGGGCGTCTGGAACCGGGAGTTGCTGAAGGAATCCGGGGAGCGGTACGGTCGGCATGGGAATCGATTCCGTCGGGGGCGACATGCTATCGATGCAATGACAGCGTCTCGCAGTACCCACCTAGCGTATAGACTGCGATATGCTTTAGCATGGTGGAAGTTCTCCAAACCCGGGACAGTACGAGCGTATTTCGCGACCCATGACGGTGTTCGAACGTGAGTTCGCTAGGGGTCCTTCATCCGAACAGCCCAGTCGTCGGTCTCGCGGAGGGAGCGCGGAACGCCCATCGGGTCGGTTTCGTCGTGGAGATAAATCGTTCCGTCATCGACAGCGCCACGGCCAAGGTCGACGAACAATTGGGAGAGACCAGTTCGCCAGCGTTCATCGACCAGTTGTCGCCAGCAGGCCTCGAAGGCATCCTGTGGACTCGCAGTCGGGCCACCGCTCTCGCGCGCGAGTTCGAGACAGCAGTCGGGACAACTGCGAACGGACACCGGTTCGCGGGGTGCGTGAATATGCCCGTCGAAGGTGACGACTGGCGTCTTCGGTTTCATCGTACCGTGTCGCTCACATACTGCGTCTTCGGGGTCAGTACCGATGTAGATCGGTCGTCGGTTCGGTGACATGGTTGGAAATGGTGCTTTACCAACAACTGATTCGGCTATCAAACTACCGGCGAGAAAACCGTATAACGACCCGTTGTCGGACGCTCGAACGAGGGCGTGTCACCACATCACCCTGCATGTGAAAGTCGGAGGATTACATACGTAATCGTGCGGCAAATAGCTATTTCACACCGGTCGTGAAACGAACGTCCATATGAGCAACACCGACCTCAAGCAGGCGGTGCTCGACTCGGATCCGAACCAGTGGGTCACCGACGGCGTGCCGGATTCGTTCACGCATCCCGACCGCGATATCTCGGTGAAACGAATCGGCGAGTGGTCGAACGTCTCAGCCCCGTGGGACGACTGGTCGGACGATGATTCCCTCCAGCAGGCGACGTACCGCCTGTTCCACGACGACAGTCCATTCGACCAAGTGAGTTTTCTCGCTCTCGATGATGGTACCCTCCTTCCGATGCCGGAGTATGGTCCTCCCACCGAAGACCCGGGCGTCCTGCCCGACGAGTTCGTCTTCTCCCTGAATCGGTACGAGGAAGCGCTCGGTAAAATCGCGTCCACGAACAACTTCGACGCGAAGCGCGAGGAAGTGGGCGTGCAGGTTCGCGACGAGCCGTTTCGGAGATGAGCTGACGGGGTTGTTTTTGATACGACGTTCCGTTGTGGCGAAATCCGTCACATGACGCCGATGAGGGAATCCCACGTGGTTTCAACAACCACCTGTCTAACACGAACGGTACGCCAGTATCGTTCCGCCTACTCCCCAGTCTGGTCGCGCAGTTCGGTGCGGCGTATCTTTCCGGTCACCGTCTTCGGCAACTCGTCCACGAACTCGACTTCGCGGGGGTATTCGTGTGCCGAAAGCTCCTCTTTGACGTGACGTTTGATGTCCTCGGCGAGGTCCGAACTGGGGTCTGTACCCTCGCTCGGGACGACGTAGGCTTTCACGATGTTCCCGCGTTCGGTGTGGGACTTCGGCACGACGGCGGATTCCGCGACGGCGGGATGTTCGCCGAGCGAACTTTCGACTTCGAACGGGCCGATTCGGTAGCCCGCACTGATGATAACGTCGTCCGCCCGTCCTTCGAACCAGAAGTACCCGTCCTCATCTAAATGCCCCAAATCGCCGGAGAGATACCAATCGTTGACGAAACAGGCGTCGGTTTTCTCGGGTTTGTTCCAGTACTCCGCGAAGAAACATGGGTAGTCGCCTCGCTGCGCGATTTCTCCCGTCTCACCCGGCTCCAGCGGTTCCCCGGTTTCCGGGTCCACCACGGCAGCCTCGATACCCGGAAGCGGTTTGCCCATGCTTCCGGGACGGATCTCCATGGTCGGATAGTTATTTATTATCATGTTCCCCGTCTCCGTCTGGCCGTAGGTGTCGTGGATGGTGACGCCGAGGATATCCTCACCCCACGCGACCACGCCCGCGGAAAGCGGTTCGCCGATGGAGAGCGCGTGTCGCAGGTCGAGGGAGGCGTCCTCCAGAACCCGCTCGTTCTCGCGGAGCATCCGGTAGGCGGTCGGGACGCTGAACAGCACCGAAATCGGAAACTCATCGAGCAATTCGGCCCACGTTTCCGGATCGAACTCGCCCTCGTACGTGAACAGACTCGCCCCCCAAAACCACGCCCCGAGCGTGTTGATGGGTCCGGTCAGCCACCCCAGGTCGCCGGTGGACCAGTACAGGTCGCCGGGTTGTAAATCGACCGCGAATCGCTGGGTCGCGGCGACGCCGGCAACCCAGCGATGTTTGTGGAGGACGCCTTTTGCCAGACCGGTCGTGCCGCTGGTGTAGTATAGCAGAGCGTCGTCCTCACCACCGGTTTCGACCGTTTCGAACACCGTACTCGCGTCTTCCATCGCCGCGTGATAGCTGATGTCGCCGCGCCGAATTCCAGTACCATCCCGGCTTACGACGACGACGTGTTCGACCGAAGGCGCGTCATCGAGTGCCTTCTCGATGGTCTCTCGGTTTTTCGACGTGGTGACGACGACTTTCGCATCGCAGTCGTCCAGTCGATAGGCGATGCCATCCGGTCCGAACCGTTCGTTTACGCCTCCCCAAACGCCACCTGCCTTGAGGGTCCCGATAAGTGCGACGTAGTGTTCCGGTACCCGCGGCATGTAAGAGAAGACGCGGTCGCCCGTATCGACGAGGTCGGAGAGGACGTTTGCAAACCGGTTCGACTGCTCGGCGAGTTCCCAGAAGGTGAGCGTCTCGCGTTCGCCGTTTCTCCCGGCGTAATAGAGGGCGACCTTCCCTCTATCGTTCGCGTGTCGGTCACAGACCTCGTGTGCGATGTTTAGCTCCCCCGGCGCGTTCCAGTCGGCTTCGTCAAAGATATCGTTCCAGTCGAACGTTTCCAGTTTTTCGTCATAATCGTGCAAATTGTGCACAGACATCACACAAACTATCGGGAACGGTGGATAAAGTCGTTATCACTGGTCGTTTAGATGTCGTCTACTTCGACAGCTCTCGGCCCAGTACGTCAAAAACGGTTATTCGGCCGGGAATGCCGATCTTCTATGTCGTTTGGGTCCAGCGGCTCCCCCGTGAGAGTTCGTCGAGGTCGAACTCCGATTTCGGGACTTCACGATATCGTTCCCGTCCAACGGGCGTTTGGAGACGAACGAGGTAGGTATCGCCATCGGGGTCGTAGACGGAAAGCGTTCGCCGTGACCGTGAATCGGTCAGTTCTGTGGTAAGCGTTACAGTGTCGAGTCGCCGGAGATGGTCGCCGAGGTTCCAACTGATCCGGCATCCACCCCCCATCGGTGGATGAGAACGGCGCTGGGACGACTGTGGATTTTCACTGGTTTTCAACGAGTCGGTTTGACGTTCCCCATGGCTACCCATAGCACATCCAACATCGACCCGGAACTTAAATGATGTAGATTCTTTCCCGTAATTCACGACTGTCACGAATACGTCGCCGACTCATCTCGCCGAACGAGGTTATAGCCGACGACGGCGTATGAGACGATATGGAACGTACGAATCGTGGAACCGACGCGAGCAGTGGCCGACTGGAGTCGCTGATTCGCCGCCTTCGACGCGGTGATACCGTGACTGTCGGAACGGACACCGGATCGTTTCGGGAACCTCGCTCGTTTATCGTCGATAGAATCGCGGAGGAGCGGTCCGCACGCGACGACGACGTGTACTATCGTGTTCACCTGCGCGGACCTCGGGGTGGTCACTACGTCATGATGCCGGAGAAGCCACAGGGAAAGGGTGCACACGAACCGCCCGAGTTGTTCTACCAACACCCGGACGACCACGACAAATGGGGCGACCCCGAAGAGGAGACGGAAGCATCGTTTACCTGATGGTCGAAGCGGGAACGAGAGCAAAATCGCCGTAACCCCCTCGAAAGAGCGCGAGTGTCCCGAACGGGTCTCAGAAAAACAGCTGGAGTCGCTACGAGTGGGCGGACCTACTACGACGACTGCGTCGTAGTCGTCCCCGCTCCAGTCGTCTCCGTACCGGTGCCTTCCTGCGTCGTTGTCGTTCCTTCGCCGCCCGAATCCACCGCTGTCACGAGGTCCAACGCCTCGGCGTCGTTGTTGGTTTGCAGAAGGCCAACGGCAAACATGGAGATGACGGTACCCCCGTCGAGCGTGACGTCGGTCGACGCGACGGCCTGGTTCTCCCCGGCAGGTCGAACTTCGATGGTGTACGACCCGGCGGGAAGGTCGACGTACTGGCTGGCGTTGCCGAATTCGAGTCCCTCGACGAGCAGATCGCCGTCCGCGGCGATATCGACCGCCGGTGCGTCCGGCGAGAGGTGGACCGCTCGGACGCTGACCCGGTTGCCCGACGGAATCTCGTTTCTGTCCTCGAACACGAACGACTCGGGATTGTCGGGCGTTCCCGCTGCCGCAAAGGTGTAGTCGAGTGGCGCTTCGAGCGTCACCTGCTCCTCGAGAAGCGCGGTCCCTTGGCCCTGTCCAGTCGGCGTGACCTGAACGGTGTATTCGCCCGGTTGGACTTCGAGGTAGTCGCTGACATCTTTGAACGCCACGTCCTGTAGAACGGGGTCTCCGTCGATGAACACGTCCACGTTCGGTCCACCGGGGATGGCATGGATGGCTCTTATGCCCACGGCCCTTTCGCTGCCACCGCCACCACCCGTCGTCGTCGTTTGCTGTGCGCCCGAAACCCCTGCGAAGACGGCTAGTCCACTCGCTCCGATAGCTCGGAGTACTCGGCGTCGTGTCTGTTCCATTCTCGTTTCCCCCGCCGTTCGACAACTGATTAGTAAAAAAGAATTTCCCCCAACGAGTTCGAGTGCCCATCACACCGATTCGACGAAGACGTCGAGGACGCCGTTCGAGGACTCGACGGTGATGGTAACTCCATCGAACGCTCCACGCTTCGTTTTCGTGTAGGACACCGTTTCTATCCCCCCTCCGACGCGCCCGAACGTCAGTTTCGGACGTCGCGCGTAGGATTTGTCGAACCTCACTGATACGGTTCCGGCGTCGTCGCCGACGACACCGCGATGAACGTCGAACGCTGGGACGTGGCCGCGAACGAGCGAGGTTGCACTCTCGATACGCCACGGGGACGTTCCGTCTGCCCAGTTCTCACTGTAGCAGTTGTCGCCGCCGCCATCGGTTTCGACGATTGCGAGGCCACCTCCGCTCCGATAGATTCGGTTGCCACGGACGACGTTTTCCCTCGTTTGAAGAAGGATTCCTTGGTAGTAGCCGTCACTCCTTCCGTATTTCCTGACTCGGTTTTCGCTGATTTCGTGGTTCGTCGTTCCATTTCCACGGGAGACGATACCCGACCGCTGAGCTCCTCGAACGTCGTTGTGTTCGACCGCAACGTATCGTGCATCGTCGAGGAGGATTCCGGCCCGACCGGTCTCGGATACGGTGTTTCGAGCGACGATGCCATCCTTCGCACCGGTAATTCGAATCCCATCGCTTCCGACGTCGTAGAGGCCGTTTCTCGCGACCACGAAGTCCGATATTCCCTTTTCGATGTTGACTCCCGTCCCACCGTAGTCATAAAGGTCGTTGTCCACGACGGTAACGTTCGTCGCCCGCTCGATGTTGAGCGATACCCCGGCGAAATCCGCGGACTCCTCTTGGACGCTCACGTTGCCGTCGATTCGGACGTTTCGCGCCCGCCCGCCGAATCCGACGTGACAGAACGATTTGTGGTAGCCAAACCCGATATTGCTCGCGATGAGGATGTATCCTCCAGCTTGGAGATCGTTGCCGCCGATTCCGGTGAGACTCCCCTCGAGGTTGTTTCCTAGCACGTTCCCGACGATGGCGACGTTTCGGGCTTGTTGGTGGTCGAACCCGCGCCAGACGTCACAGGAAATCGAACGGTCGAGGCCGTCGGTGACGACGTTTCCGGAGACGAGGACGTTTGCACCACCGACCTGAATTCCCCTGTCGCCGATATCACGGATTCGATTGCCGAGGATGCGGACGTTACGGGATTCCTTTTCCGCACTGATGCCGCTCCCGCCGGTTCCGTGTTCGTGATACGGATGGGTTCGCGTCAGATAGTTCCCGGACAGCGTGACGTTTTCGGCGTCCTTCACGACGATGCCGTGGCACAACTTCGCGCTCGGACGCTGGCCATCGGGGTTTCCGTCGTATCCCACGCCGCGAATCGTGACGTTCTCACAGTGGTCGTGGTGGCCGATTCGGAACCCACCGACGTTCGCCCCGTCTGCGGGTTTAACCAGCGTCGGTATGTCGGGACCGACGACGGTGACGCCGTCCACGTCGATGTCGAGCCACTGGGTCGTTCGATACGGTGCGTTCTCCCCGGTAATGACGACGGTGTCGCCCGCCGAGAGGTCGTTGAACGCGGATTCGAGGGCCGATGTCGTCGTGATGACGGCATCGGCGAAACGGCCCGCTTTCGTCTCCTCCGGTGTGGTTGCAAAAACGTCACGCCCGGCGAACGCGAGCGCCAATCCGGCAGTTCTCCGTAACACCCCTCGCCGTGGAATTCCCCCCATCCCGTTCGAGTGACGACGGGAAGCAAGCATTGTTTTGTGGCCGAACCCGTGTCGGCACTCTCTCCGTTAGAGTGCGCGGACGAATCGACGGGCATAGCGATTTATACCTCTTTCGACGATCCTCTAACACCATGGTCGAGGTTTACGAACACTATCGTCCGACGACGAATGCCTACCCGTCCGGCGTCTATCGTGTCGTCGGCGCGAGTGCCGAGATAACGCTTCTGCGGGTGACCGACGCACAAGGAAGACGCGCGTTTACCGGCGAGATACTACACGTCTCTTCGCACGTCCTCGACACCGAGTTCGAAGCCGCGGCGAACCCTGACTCGAAATTCTCCCCGATTGCTGTCGTGCGAAGCATCGGTTCAGGGCTGTACTGGTCAGTACGACGATTTCTGTGATGTCAGCAAAACCGGGGTGGTTCGATCGACCAGTACCCCGTTCACCCCGAAAAACCGCTCACTCCGCCATTCCTGCGAGTTCGTCGGGTATCGGCACGATACCGAGTTGCTGGAGCATTCCCAGCATATCCCAGTTCGCCCATGTCTCTTTGATAACGCCGTCCTCGACGCGATGCATCGCGAGACCGGTGATTTCGAAGGTCTCACCCGTCGGTTCGTGGCCCATGAACGCCCCTTCGTGGGTGCCACGCTCCACGCCGCGGAACACGACCAAATCGTCCTCCGCGATAATCTCTTCGATGGTCACTTCCCCGTCCGGGAAGGCCGATTGGAACATCGACATCATCTCGATAAATTCGTCCGGGCCCTGTACTCCACCGGGCGCGTCGGGGTCGTATCGTACATAGTCAGGCGCGAGTAGTTCGTCGGCCGTCGATTCGTCCCCCTCGTTGACGAACTCGGCTATCAGTCGCTGAACGACAGCTTTGTTCTCGTCCGTTCGTGTCATCGCTTTTCCCCCAGTTAAAGGAACGACTCCGACGTACAAAGTTGTTACTGAAATGTCATTTGATGGACCACTGGATAGCTGGCCATCATCGAACGCTGTGCATCAACCGGAGGAGTTCCCCCCGGTACGTGTCGCTGTTCCGATGCAGCACCGTCCGGAAGAACTCGTTCGTTGGTCGAACCCCCGTCGTGAGGATGAGTGATCCGTCGGACCGCGATACGTCGAAGTAGAGTACCGTCTTCACTCGACCGTTCCGACGAATCCCCGGAAATCGTTCGATGTTCGGAACCGGGGCCTCGGAGTACCGGTCGATGTCGTAGTACCCGACGTACTCGGCGGTCGCTTGCGCCTGCGTCGTTTCCCGCTCCGCCGGTTCTCGCTCGCGCAACTCCGTAAATCCTCGTTTCCGGGCCGTTCGTTCGAATCGACGTTTGGCGATTCCATCGACCAGCCCGGGTCGCGCGAGCGCCGAGAGCGGTGAATCGAACGTGATACGTGTGGCGATGAACACGCCGACGATACCCTCGAAGTCGCTCTGAAGACGTGTATCGACCGCCTCCGTGAGGCGAACGTCTTTGTAAATCAGCGTGGTTCTGTAGGCATCTCCGAAATCGATACCGCGGCGACGAACGTCGAACCGGTCGGTTTCCCTCGCTTCGATTTCCCACTGCCGAACGAGCGGGTCGGTTACCGTCGGATTTCTGTACCGCCCATCGCTCTGCCGCCCAGCGACGATGCCGCTCCCCACGACGACTGCCCCTCCCAGTCGCTCGATGAACCCCCTTCTATCCACGAGTAACGGTCGGTCTGCACGTGCATATTCCTCACGGCCCGAGCCGATTCGTTCGGATCCGTTCCGACCGATGGATTGCTCTCATTTTGGGACAAAAACATCATGGTCTTCACCCTCGTAGCCGTGTAGTTGCAGGGGTGGGAACAAATGTCAATGGACGCGGTCGTTTACCAAGGACCGCACGATGTAGAAGTGGAATCGGTCGATGAACCCGGTATCGAGCACCCGAACGATGTCGTTATCGACATTACGACGTCGGCGATATGTGGATCCGATCTCCACATGTACGAAGGACGAACCGACGCGGACCCCGGTATCGTCTTCGGGCACGAGAACATGGGAATCGTAGACGAAGTCGGCGACGGCGTGGAAACACTCGAAAAGGGTGACAGAATCGTCCTGCCGTTCAACGTTGCCTGTGGGTTCTGTAAGAACTGTGAGAACGGCAAAACGGGGTTCTGTCTCAACGTGAACCCCGGGTTCGCCGGTGGAGCGTACGGGTACGTCGCGATGGGACCGTACAAAGGAGGTCAGGCGGAGCGCCTTCGAGTCCCGTTCGCGGACTTCAATGCCCTCAAACTCCCGGAAGGGACGGAGCACGAGGATTCGTTCATCCTGCTCGCCGACATCTTCCCGACGGGATGGCACGGGACGGAGTTGGCCAACCTCCAACCCGGCGAATCGGTCGCCATCTTCGGCGCGGGGCCGGTCGGACTGATGGCCGCCTACAGCGCGAAGATCAAGGGCGCGTCGGAAATCTACGTGGTCGATAGGGTCCCAAGCAGGTTGGAACTCGCGGAAAAACACTGCGACGCGATGCCGATAAACTTCGAAGACGCGGACCCGGTCGAACAGATAAAGGACGCCCACGGCGGCGGTGTGGACAAGGGCGTGGACGCGGTCGGGTATCAGGCGATCGACCCCGATACGGACACGGGCGACGACGCGTACGACCCGGCACGTGAGAACCCGGCAGTGGTGCTCAACCAACTGATTCAGGTCGTGCGCCCGACCGGCCAGTTGGGTGTCCCCGGCCTGTACGTACCATCCGACCCCGGTGCGCCGGACGAGATGGCCGCACAGGGCCGCCTCGGCATCGACTTCGGGAAGTTCTTCGAGAAGGGCCTCAAGGTCGGAACCGGCCAGTGTAACGTCAAATCGTACAACCGCCAACTCCGGGATCTGATAATCGAGGGGCGTGCGGACCCGAGTTTTGTCGTCTCACATCGCGTGAGCCTCGACAAAGCACCGGAGATGTACGAGCGATTCGACAACCGTGAGAAAGGCGTGACGAAAGTTCTGCTCGAACCCTGAGCAGGAACGCTCATTTTTAACGAACCGTAGCGTGGTCACTCGTCCAACGGCACAACGCTGATAGCAGTTACGTGCATCTGGTTTTGCATGGTGGACGTTCGCACTGTCGAATTGGAGGGCCACATCATCGATTCCGGCATGATGCAGCGATGTTTCGGCGTCGTGATGGACTTGGACGGGGAGTTCGAAGTCGAGGAGTTTCGGGTCGGCAAACACAAAGACGAGGAGTCGTACGCTCGAATGACGGTCTCGGCGGACGACGAGGAGACGCTTCGGTCCATCCTCCACGAACTCCACCAGAACGGGGCACACGTTCCGAACCCGACGGATGCGGCACTGGAACCTGCTCCGGCGGACCAAGTCGTCCCGTACGGTTTCTACTCCACGACGAACCACCCGACGCAGGTTCGATACGAGGACGAATGGATTCCCGTCGAAAACATCGAGATGGATTGTGCCATCGTTATCGACCCCGACGAGGGACGGGCCACGACGAAGGTGCTCAACGCCATCGAGGAAGGCGACCTCGTCGTCACTGACGAATCGGGTGTGCGTGTCGACCCTCCGGAACGTCCGCGGGGCGGGGGTGGCCCGTTCGGATTCATGCAGGGTGGTGTGTCGAGCGAACGACCGTCCGAATCGCTCATTCGGGAAATCGGGGAAACCATCGTCGAGACGAAAGCGGAGGGAGGGAAGGTGCTCGCCGTGGTCGGACCGGCGCTCATCCACTCCGGTGCTGGCGACGACCTCGCACGTCTCATCCGCGAGGGCTACATCGACATGCTCAGCGCGGGCAACGGATTTGCAGTACACGACATCGAACGCGGTCGGTACGGCACCTCGCTCGGGATGGATATCGAGACGTTGGAACATCCGCGAAAAGGGCACAAGCATCACATCTACACCATCAGCGAAGTCATCCGAGCGGGCGGTATCGCCGAGGCGGTCGAAGACGGCCTCATCGAGGACGGTGTGATGTACGAGTGCGTGAAAAACGACGTGCCCTACGTCCTTGCCGGATCGATTCGTGACGACGGGCCATTACCGGATACGGTCACGGACGCGGTCGAGGCACAGAACGCCATCCGGGAGCAGGCGCACGAGGCGGACCTCGTGCTCATGCTTTCGACGCTTCTGCATTCGGTCGCGGTCGGCAACTGTCTCCCTTCGACCACTCGGGTCGTCTGTGTGGATATCAATCCTGCGACGGTCACGCAACTGCTCGACCGCGGAAGCGCACAGGCCATCGGGATGGTTACCGACGTGGGGACGTTCGTGCCGACGCTTGCCGAAACCGTCGTCGAGCGAGAGTGGACCGACTGAGGAGGGACCCGTCGCTCGATGATACACCCTCACCGAGACATGTCTCCGTTTCGGCGAAAACGTCTTGCCCACTCTCACCCTGTAACCCACAACCATGTCCGGGCCCTCTTCGTCGAACGACTCCCCCATCCGTTCGCTTCGGAGTACCGAATCAGCCGAGGAAGCCGCCTTTTTCAAACGCATCGTCAGGGAATCCCTCGACGGATTCATTATCATGAACGAGGAAGGGACCATCGTCTTCGCGAACGAAGCGGTCGGTACCCTTTTCGGATACGACGGGGACGAACTGGTCGAGCGTTCTATCGCCACCCTCTTTCCAGAACAGTATCGAGAAACGTACCTCGAGGAATTTTATCAGTATACTCACGAACCGGACGCGACGGTCGAATACACGGGCGTCGAGCGGGTGGGTCTTCGACGAACGGGAGAGGAGTTTCCGCTCTCTTTTTCACTTCGCGAGCACACGTATCGCGGTCAACGACTGTTCACGGCGATACTCCGTGATATCTCCGAGCAACGGCGGCAACAGGACGAACTCGAAGCCGCAACCGAAAAGTATCAAACGCTCGTCGAAACCGCGCCGGACGCCATCTTCGTGGCTGATGCCGAGACGGGAGTGTTACAGGAGGCAAACCGGGCCGCGGCCGAGTTGCTCAAACGACCGAAGGACGAGATCGAAGGGATGCACCAAACCGAACTCCATCCCACGGAGGAAACCGGACGCTACGAACGGATGTTTCGAGGACATCAAGAAGAGGGCGGCGTGTTCGAAGAGAACCACGACCTAACGGTGGTCGATTCCACTGGAGCCAGGATTCCGGTCGCAATCAACTCGAAGATAACCGAGTTAAACGGTCGCAAGGTCATTCAGGGCATCTTTCGGGATATTAGCGAGAGAAAACACCGAGAGGACGCGCTCAACGCGTTACACGAAACGACACAACGGATGTTCGAGACCGCGTCGTCACAAACGATCTGCACGCACGCAGTAACTACTGCCGCGGAGATTTTGGAGTTCCCGCTCAGCGGAATTCATTTCAAAGCAGATGATGCCGATGCGCTCGAACCGATCGCGACGACCGGCGACATCGCAGGTACGCTCGATGGATCGGTTCCGACGTTCACACCCGAAGACCCGTTCGTCTGGGACGTATTCGAGACGGGCGAGCCACGTGTCGTTCCCGACGTACAAGCGACGGACGAGGGAGCGGCCCGGGATACACCGATCCGAAGTATCATCGTCGTACCACTCGGCGAGCACGGTGTATTCATTACGTCGTCCGAGTCGGTTCGGGAGTTCGACCGAATCGACTTCGACCTGGTACGGGTACTGGCCGCGAACACCGAAGCAGCGTTGACCCGGGCCGAACGTGAACGTGCAATCGCTCGTCAGCGTGACGAGCTAACGACATTGAATCGAATCAACGCCATCGTGAGAGATATCAATCAAGCCTTGGTCGCCGCGCCGACACGCGAGGAAATCGAGCGGACGGTGTGTGAGCGGTTCGCCGCATCCGATGTCTACCATGGTGCGCTCGTCGGGACGCTGTCCGCGGCGGAACAGGGACTTTCCGTCCAAACGGCGGCCGGAATCGACGATGCGTATCTCGAAGCTGTCGCTAACGAAGGTGCCGAAACGGAGAACGGTGTCGCGGCCATGGCGTTACGAAGCGATACGGTGCAAGTGGTCGAAGACGTTCGGTCGGACCCGGCGTTTCCGACGTCGATACGGGCACAGGCAGCGGCGCGAAATTTCCATTCCGTCGCCTGTGTTCCATTTGGACACGGCGAGACCACCTACGGCGTCTTGGTGGTGTACGCATCGGAGCCGACGGTCATCGGGGCGCGCGAGCAAGCCGTTTTCGGCGAACTGGGGGAGATGATCGGTCACGCGATAAACGCCGCCGAAAGCAAAAAACTCCTCTACAGCGACCGCATCCTCGAACTCGAATTTTCGCTTACCGGGACCGGGTCGTTCTTCGTCGAGACGTCCGCGGAACTCGGTTGTTCGTTTACCCTCAACGGGGTGGTGCCGACGGCGAACGAATCGTACCTCTTCTACGTGACGAGTTCCGGTGTCCCGACGGAGGACGTCATCGAGCGAGCGGAAACATCCTCGAGTATCGAACACGTCCGCCGAATCCAAGGCGATGAGAGGGACAGTACGCTCGAACTGCTGATTCGCGGAACGCAAACCACTGCACAGGCGCTCATCGAACATGGTGCCTACATTCGTGGTGGGACGATTACGGACGGCGAGGGAACCCTCATCGCAGAAGCCCCGGCGAACACGGAGGTTCGCCCGTTCGTCGAAGCGGTGGAGGCAGTGTATCCGAACGCTACGCTCCTCGCAAAACGGGACCGCAAACATCCGCTTCACCCGACGCCCGGACTTCATTACGAGGTCGAAACCGAATTGACCGCCCGACAGTTGGAGATACTGTCGGCCGCATATCTGGCGGGATACTTCGACTATCCGCGGACGAGCACTGGGGCGGACCTCGCCGAGACGCTCGATATCTCCTCGCCGACGTTCCACCAACATCTACAGGCTGCACAGCGGAAGGTATTTTCCCTTCTATTCCACAACCGCGATGAGGGGGCCTGAGACCCTCTCATCCGCCATTCACAGATCGATACCTCAATACTGAGGCAGAGGACTAGTCAATCGTGGCTGATTTGCTATGATGATGAGCGACTCCGAGAAACGACACGGCAAACTCGAATCGTCACGGTCTCAACCGGAGGAAGTTCACGAGTCGAAACTATCGCCGAAGACCATCGCGAAGGTTCTGCAGGATCGACAACGGAGACTGATTTGTCACATCCTCGCGAATAGTTCCACTGTCACGACCTTCGACGACCTCATCGACGCCCTTTCGGACCGAGAACTGAACGCGCCGGAATCCGATACCGAGTTTGACCGTCGTTCCGCTTCGATTCAACTCCATCACGTCCACCTCCCATTGTTGGAGGATATCGGGGTTATCGAATACGAACCTCGGTGTGGAACCATTCGATACTGGGGACACTCGAGGATAGAACGCCGTCTCGACCGACTATCGGACATCGCGTAAGGAGGCTCATTTTACCGGGAGAAATCGACGACACCCGCCGTGCAACAGTCGTCGGTGCTCGCATTCGAACGACGACTCGTGTCGCGACACGCTTTGCCAGTCGGGAGTCGATAAACCGTTCTATTCGTAACGCTGCGACGGAAAGTATGTCGCCATGATATTTAGGTGCGCCTAAAAACCGGTGGCTTTACGTTTCTTTAGGCGAGCCTAAAACCCGTAATGCGTCGATGTACGCCACGGAACGTACGAATAGCCACGGCTGTCTCGCTCGATTCGAGGGCGTGGTCACGATGAACCGGGACGATAACCAACGGTTGCTCGAACAGCAGGCGCGCCGCGAATCGAACGCACGGACGTATCCCCGTCACCTTCCTCTCGCGATTCAGCGCGCGAAAGGCGTCGAAGTCGAAGACGCTGACGGGACGGTCTACTATGATTGTTTGGCGGGTGCGGGAACGCTCGCCCTCGGTCACAATCATCCCGTCGTCGTCCAGGCCATCGAGGATGTGCTGGATGCTGCGGTACCACTACATACGCTCGACATTACGACGCCGACGAAAGAACGGTTCGTAGACGCACTGTTCGATAGCCTTCCGGACGAGTTTTCGGAGTGCGCGCGCGTACAGTTCTGTAGCCCTGCCGGAACCGACGCCATAGAAGCGGCGCTGAAGCTCGTCAAAACCGCGACCGGGAACCGCTCTATGCTTGCCTTTCAGGGCGGCTATCACGGGATGACGCACGGTGCGCTCGGGTTAATGGGGGACACCGACCCGAAGGAATCAGTTCCGGGAACGATGCCAGACGTGCATCATCTTCCCTATCCATCCGACTATCGCTGTCCGTTCGGTATCGGCGGTGAATCCGGCCACCGAACAGCGAGCAGGTACGTCGAACACGTCCTCGACGACCCGGAAAGCGGTATCGTGGACCCGGCGGGAATGGTACTCGAACTCGTGCAAGGTGAGGGTGGCGCGATTCCCGCACCGGACGATTGGACGCGGGACATCCGTCGAATGACTCGCGAGCACGATATTCCCCTCATCGTGGACGAAATTCAGACAGGACTCGGACGGACGGGCGAACCCTACGCCTTCGAACACGCCGACATCGTCCCCGACGTGGTGACGCTCTCGAAGGCGGTCGGTGGCGGCTTGCCGCTCTCCGTCGTCGTTTACAAGGACGACCTCGATGTTTGGGAACCGGGTGCTCATGCTGGAACCTTCCGGGGCAACCAACTCGCGATGGCCGCGGGTCGCGCGACCATCGAGTACGTCCTCGAAAACGACCTTCCGGCACATGCCGAGATGATGGGGGACCGTCTCCGAGACCATCTCGAAGCGACCGCCGAGACGTTCGACTGCGTCGGCGACGTTCGCGGACGCGGCCTGATGCTCGGCGCCGAAATCGTCGATACGTCGGCGGAACCGGACGACCTTGGCAGCTATCCGACGGACTCCGACCTCGCGTCCGAGATTCGTTCCGAGTGCTTCGAACGCGGACTCATCGTGGAACTGGGCGGACGCGACAGCAGTACCGTCCGATTCCTGCCGCCCCTCGTCGTTACGGGAGACGACGTGGACGCCATCGCCGAACGGTTCTACGATGCGGTCGAAACCACGGTTCGTCGGGAGGTGTCAGCCGCATGAACGAACTGCTGGAATCCCGTCGCCAATCCTGCTCTGAATCGCTGTTCCTGGCCGACGAAGACGGTGAGGACACCTATCGAAACGCGATGGAACGAACGATCGACGCGGTTCTCGACGCGTTCGTCCGGGAAGCCGACCCCTATTCCGGTGCCAGTCCCGAATCGCTCCGCGACCAGTTCGAACGGATGGAGTTGATTCCCGAGGAGGGTGACGGAGTCGCCTCGGCACTCGATGCGACCGAATCCGTCCTCCGTAATTCGGTCAACGTCTCGAACTCGAACTGCCTCGCGCATCTTCACTGCCCGCCGATGATTCCGGGACTCGCCGCGGAGGCGATGCTGTCCGCGACAAATCAATCCATGGATTCGTGGGATCAGAGTCCGGCCGCGACTCTCCTCGAAACCCGGATGATAGAGGAACTCTGTGAGGTGTTCGGCTACGATGACGACGGCGATGGCGTGTTCACGAGCGGCGGCACGCAGTCGAACTTTATGGGCCTCCTGTTGGCCCGTGATTGGTTCGCCAAGGAGCGATTCGGTACCGACGTACAACGGTCGGGACTCCCGCACCGTGCGAAAGCGATGCGAATCATCTGCTCCGAGGAGGCGCATTTCACCGCGGAACAGGCCGCCGCCCACCTCGGACTCGGCGAGAACGCGGTCGTCACCGTCGAGTCGAACGATGATCGTGAAATGTGTCCCGACGCGCTCGACCGAACGTTGGCCGAACTGGACGAGCGCGAACTGCTCCCGTTCGCGCTCGTCGGCACCGCGGGGACGACCGATTTCGGAAGCATCGACCCGCTTTCAGAACTCGCCGACCGGGCCGACGAACACGACCTGTGGTTCCACGTCGATGCGGCGTACGGCGGCGCGCTCGCGTTCTCCGATCGCCATCGGAAATCGCTCTCGGGTATCGAGCGAGCGGATTCCCTGTCCGTCGATTTCCACAAGTTGTTCTATCAGCCGATTAGCTGTGGTGCGTTCCTCCTTCGCGATGGTTCGCGGTACGAATACATCGTCCGAAACGCTTCGTACCTCAATCCGGAAGGCGATTCCGCGCCGAACCTCGTCGCAAAATCGGTGCAGACGACGCGCCGATTCGACGCGCTGAAACCGTTCGTCTCGTTCCGCGCGCTCGGGCGGAAAGGATTCGGCGCCCTGGTGGACGAGACGATCGCCCTCGCCGACGACGTTGCGGCCCTCCTCTCGGACGATCCGTCGTTCGAGCTAGTCGCAGAACCGACGATAAACGCGGTCGTGTTCCGGTATCGCCCGGTCGGGACGAAAGCGAGCGACGAGCGAGTGAGTTGGCTGAACGAGGCGATACGTGAATCCCTCCTGCGAGAGGGTGATGCCGTCGTCGCCCGAACCGAGGTTGACGGCGTGACGGCCCTGAAGTTTACCCTACTCAATCCTCGAACGACGCTGGGGGACGTTGCCGACATCCTCGACGTGATAGAACGACGCGGCGATTCCCTCGGTGCGGTTTCCCCGGAGGTGGGGCGATGACGGCCTCCGAAACGACCCACCGAGATTCCGCCATGGAATCCGCGGCTGCGGCGAAATCCGCCGCAGCCGCGACGACGCACGCCTTCCTCAACTGCTATCTCCGCGAGACAGGCGCGTACGACGTTGTCACGGACGACTCGGCGGCGGCAGGTGAGTCCGTGCTGTTCGAACTCCCGATTCTCGGAATCGGCGTACGAGCACCCCTGTCGTATCGGTCTCCCACGGGACGACACCTGTTCGACCTCCCGGTTCGCTTCCGGGCGGGCGACGGTTGGCACGACCTCGATCATGCCACGCTCGCCGCTCTCGTGACCAAGGAACTCTCCCTCGCACGAGGAGGCGACCACGTCGGTGACGAACTGCTCTCCCGCGTGCTGTCGAGCAACGATCGAATCGAGCGATTCGTCGCCGCACGGGTGGACGACCGCGACCGCCTGTACGGGACCGAGTTCGAGTTCAGGGACGCCGAGCAGTCGTTGATTTTCGGCCATCTGCTTCATCCAACGCCGAAGAGTCGGGAGGGTATCGCGCCACGAAACGCGCCGACCTACGCGCCGGAGCTGCGCGGGTCGTTTTCGCTCGCCTACTTCCGGGCGGACCCCGACATCGTGGCGCAAGATTCGGCACGGGAGACGAGTGCTGCCGAATGGGTGAAGGCCGAATTGCGGAACGATTCCTCGGCCGAGGAATCGTTCCGCGACGAGCACGTCGAAAGCGACGACGTGCTGATTCCGGTCCATCCGTGGCAGGCACAGCACTTGCTCGACCAACCGCACGTCGAGTCCCTGCTGACGGACGGTCGGCTCACCTACCTCGGAACGCACGGAAAGACGTACTCCCCCACGTCGTCCGTTCGAACGCTCTACTGCCCGAAGTCGTCGTTTATGCTGAAGGGTTCACTCGCAGTAAACATCACCAACTCGGAGCGGACGAACAAACGTCCCGAACTCGAACGCGGCGTGGCCATCACCGAACTGATGGGAACGGAACTCGGAACCGAACTCGAATCACGCTTCCCGAACTTTGGCGTGGTGCGTGACCCGGCCTACCTCACCGTCGATGCGGGGTCGGACTCGGAATCCGGGTTCGAGGTCGTCCTCCGCGAGAATCCCTTCCGCGGCGAGGACGCGATGGGTGCAACGCCGGTCGTCGGCCTCTGTCAGGACCACATGTTCGGCGGAGATTCGCGCCTTGCGAACGTCGTCTCCGAAATCGCGGAGCGAGAAGGAAGGTCCACTGCCGATGTGAGCGAGGATTGGTTCCGACGATATCTCGCGATCTCCCTCCGGCCGGTACTCTGGCTCTACCTGAACTACGGCGTCGGACTGGAGGCACACCAGCAAAACAGCGTATTGACGCTCCGAGACGGTTATCCCGCGCGATTCCACTACCGGGACAACCAGGGCTACTACTTCGCGGAGTCGGGTCACGACGACGTGAATTCACTGCTCCCGGGCGTCGCGGAACGCGCTGACACGCTGGTCCCCGACGAGTTGGCGGACGAACGAATCCGTTACTACGTCGTGTTGAATAACGCCCTCGGCGTCGTCAACGCGTTCGGAACTGCCGGAGTCGGGGACGAATCCCGTCTGTTGTCGGTGCTACGTGAGGAAATTGAATCGTTGAAGGAGTACGATCACGAAGCGTCGTCGCTGCTGACGAGTATGCTCACCGAGCGGCGACTCGCCTGCAAGGCGAACCTACTGACGCGGTTCCGCGGCATGGACGAACTGACCGGAACGCTCGAAAACCAGTCCGTCTACACCGAGATTCCGAATCCGCTCGTCACCGAGTTGGAGGTGATGGGATGACCGGGGCCGCCGGAATCGTTGCGGCGGGGTACGACTTTCAGCGCCGCGATTCGACCATCGAGAAGACGATCTCGTTCCGAAAGGCCACGATGGAGCGGGACCTCGGTCGCCTCCATCGCTGGCTGAACGAACCGCACGTTCTGCCGTACTGGCAGTGGGACGACCCGCTTCCCCAGTTCCGGACGAAACTCGCCGAGAAGCTCGACGACCCCCACCAGACGCCCTACATCGGTCATGTTGATCACGTTCCGATGAGCTACTGGGAATCCTACTGGGCCGCGAACGATGACCTCGCCGAGCACTACGATGCGAACCCCGCCGACCAAGGCATTCACCTGCTCATCGGTGTATCGGAGTTTCTGGGACATGGTTACGCCGAACCGCTCCTGCGAGCGATGACCGCCTTCCAGTTCCGCCACGACGAGACCGACCGCGTCGTGACCGAACCCGACGTTCGCAACGAGAAAGTCATCCACGTCTTCGAACAGTGCGGGTTCGAACCGAGAGGCGAGATTTCGCTTCCCGAGAAGGACGCCTTGCTGATGGTCTGTGACCGCGAGCGGTTCGAGCAGGAGGTGCTCGGTCGATGACGACGGGCGACGAACGAGGCGCAAACGCTACTGACCGCGTGTACGACGTGCTGGGAATCGGGCTTGGCCCGTTCAATCTCGGGCTCGCCGCACTGCTCTCCCCCACCGATTACGACGCGGTGTTTCTAGAACAGAAACCTGAGTTCGAATGGCACGGCGGGATGCTCATCGAGGACGCGACCCTCGAAGTGCCGTTCATGGCCGACCTGGTCACGCTTGCCGACCCGACGAGCGAGTACAGCTATCTGAACTACCTTCGGCAGCACGACCGTCTCTACGAGTTCTACTTCTACGAGACGTTTCAGGTTCCCCGCCGGGAGTACGACGATTACTGCGGTTGGGTGGCCGAAGGCCTCGGAAACACCCGGTTCAGTCGGCGCGTGACGGCGGTTCAGTACGACGATTCGACGGAACTGTTCCACGTCACCGCTTGCGACCCCGAAAGCGGCGAAACGGTGGCGTACCGCGCGAACGACATCGTCGTCGGCGTTGGAAGCGTCCCGTTCGTTCCCGAGTCGCTTCGCGGCCACCCCGAGACGGACGTGTTCCACTCGGCATCGTATCTGGACCGACGGGAACGCTGTCTTGACGCGGAGTCGATTACGGTGGTCGGGTCGGGCCAGAGCGCCGCCGAGATATTCCTCGACCTGCTCCGTCACCGACCCGAATCGGACTGTAGACTCGATTGGCTCACTCGCTCCGAGGGCTTTTTCCCCATGGAGTACTCCAAACTGGGGCTGCAACACTTCACGCCGGAGTACACCCAGTATTTCCACGACCTGCCACAGGGGACGAAAGACGACCTCCTGCCCGAGCAAGGGCTGTTATACAAGGGAATCGACGAGAACACCAGCGAGGAGATTTACGACCTGCTGTACGAACGGTCGGTCGGCGGCAACGATCCGAACGTCGGTATGCTCGCCACGACCGCGGTGGAGGACATCGAGCAGGTCGGCGATGGCTATCGCCTGATCTGCGAGCAGTGGCAGGAAGGTGTACGGTTCGCCCACGAAACCGATGTCGTGGTGCTGGGGACGGGCTATCACCGCCCGACGCCGCCCTTCCTCGCCGGAGTTGAGGAGCGAATCGACCGTGATGCGAACGGCCGACTCCGCGTCGAATCGGACTTCGAAGTCGAATTCGACGCGGCGGGGAGGATGTTCGTCCAGAACGCCGGGATGCACGCCCACGGTGTCGGGACGCCCGACCTCGGACTCGGCTGTTATCGAAACGCACGGATAATCGAATCGCTCGTCGGGGAGGAAGTCTATCCCGTCGATGAGGACACCGTCTTTCAGGATTTCTCGGTCGAGCGATTCGTCTCGAACGCACCGAACAGCGAACGACTGCGGAGCGAACGCGCACCACTTCAGGAGGACTAACGATGCAGCAACTCACACCGGACGCCGACGGACGAATCGAACACGAACAGCTTCAGGAGGCTCTCTCGACGGAGGTTTGGGAGACGGTCGGTCGAAACCTGCTGGCGAAGATGCTGGCCGAGTTCGGCTACGAGGAACTCGTGTCGCCCGAGGAAGTCGACGACGGTGTCTACCACCTCGGCCTGACAGCGGGCGTCGAATACCGATTCGAGGCAGAGGAGCGGATGTTCGACTGGGTGCACGTCGAACCGGAATCGCTCGAACGTCGAGATGCTGGCGACTGGGAGCCGGCGACAGACCCGGTTCAGTTCCTGCTCGATGCGCAGGACACGATCGGCGTCTCCGACATGACGGCGGGGCACCTGATTCGGGAGTATCGAAACACGATGCTCGCGGATGCACACATCGAAGCCGACGAACGCACCATCGACCCCACTGCCCTCGACTATGCCGAACTCGAAGGCGAGATGACGGGTCACCCGTGGATCACCTACAACAAGGGTCGTCTCGGCTTCGGCTACGACGACTATCTCGACTACGCGCCGGAACGGAAACAGCCGGTGACGCTCTCGTGGCTCGCGGTTTCGCGCGACAGAGCGACGTTCGAGGCTGTGTCAGGCCTCGACCACGATTCGCTGGTTGCGGGGGAACTCGGCGAGTTCCGCGCGAAATTCGACGAGGAACTGGAATCGAAGGGGTACGACCCGGAGAACTACTACTTCCTCCCGATTCACGAATGGCAATGGGAGAACAGCATCGTTCAACTGTTCGCGGACGAAATCGCCTCGGGTACCATCGTCCCCCTCGGTGACGGTCCGGACGAGTACCTGCCACAGCAGTCGATTCGAACGTTCGTCAACGTGGACGAGAAGGAACGCCACCACGTCAAACTCCCGCTTCGTATCCTCAATACGCTCGTCTACCGCGGTCTACCGGGCGACCGAACCGAAGTCGCGCCGCTCGTCACCGAGTACATCAAAGGGATCTACGAGGACGACGAGTTCCTGCGCGAGGAATGTGACCTGATTCTTCCCGGAGAAATCGCGGGACTGAACTACGATCATCCCGATTTCTCACGATTGGACGGCTCGGCCTATCAGTACGATGAACTGCTCGGTTGCGTCTGGCGCGAGAGCATCTACACGTTCCTCGAAGACGACGAACGAGCGATCACCCTCTCGGCACTGATGCACGAGGAGAACGGGAAACCGTTCCTCGAATCGCTCGTCGAGGAGTCGGGATTGACGATGGAGGAGTGGCTGGACGAACTGTTCGGGACCGTCCTACCGCCACTCCTCCACTACCTCTATCGGTACGGGACGGTGTTTTCCCCCCACGGCCAGAACACCATCCTCGTGCTGAAGGACGGCCGACCCCACCGACTCGCGGTGAAGGATTTCGTGGACGACGTGAACGTGAGCGACCAACCGCTCCCGGAACTCGAAGCGATACCGGACGAACTCGCCGACGTGCTCCGCTCGGAACCGCCGGAAGGCCTCTGCCAGTTCATTTTCTCGGGACTGTTCGTCTGTGTCTTCCGCTACGTTTCCGACTCGTTGGCGACCCATTCGGACTACTCGGAGGAACGGTTCTGGACCGGCGTCCGTGAGGCCGTTCTCGACTATCAATCCTGTTTCCCCGAACTGGAGGACCGATTCGAACTGTTCGACCTGCTGCGCCCGGAGTTCACGAAACTCTGTCTGAACCGAAATCGGCTGTTGGACTACGGGTACGAGGACGCGGCCGGTCGGCCACACGCCTCCGAACACGGGACGGTTCCGAACCCGCTTCACGAGGAACCCGAACGATAATCCGGCTACCGACGGAAAACGAGCGTTCCGTCCTCGGTAGGTGTCTCGAACGAACTCAGTCAGTGTGGGTCACGTCACGAAACAGTTTCAATGCGTCCGTCTGCTCGTCAGGCATCACTTCGAGGACGACGATGCCGTCGTATGAATCGTGAATGGTGGAAATGACCCGCTCCATCCGCATCGTTCCCGTTCCGAATGCGAGGCCGTCTTCGTACTTCGTCCCGTCACAGCAATGAATCACCGGAATCTGATCGCCGAATTCCCGCAGAAGATGCGTGAGCGCCGATAGATACTCCGCTTCGGCGGTGTAGAGATGTGCCGTGTCGAGGACGAGTGACCGATTTTGGTCGAATAAGACGTTCTCCAGAAAGTGGACACTGTGCCCCGTCGAATTCTCGTATCCGCATGGGACGGTGATCTCGGTCACGTCGGCGACTCGGTCGAGGTTGGTGAGCGGGATTTTCGTCGAGTGGACGACGAGCGTGGCACCCAACTCCGCACAGAGGTCGTTCGCTTGCTGGATGTACGCGACGTTTTCGAGGTCGATGTGCGGTGTGTGAACGGAAACGATATCGACTGGTGCGGAGCGGCAGACGGCTACCGTTTCCTCGAACTCGTCCAAGTCCTCGGTGACGAGATGCAGTTCGACGGCGGTAAATCCCCGCTCTGCGGCCGCCCGCAGTTCGTCAGTAGCGGGTGGACATTTCCCAGCAACGATCATTGACGTGCAGTAGCGTACGCCGTTGTAAATACATTCTGTGGTACGCGAACGACTGTCACTGGTTCATTTCCGATGTCGAATGCATATCGTCATCGACTGTCCGGTATCCGTACCGGCGACTCTCCATCGTTACGGTATGCATTCAGTTGCACAAAACTCCCGGACCAGTATCTGCCCGTCGTGGCGGATGGAGAAGTTCAGGTTACTGATCCAAAACGCGAGGTTCGGTTTCGCGAGCCGATCGAGCATGGTAAAGTGGTCGTCGATATCCACACGACAGCGCCGACGAACCAGTCGTTCTGCTTCGGCACGCGAATGCTCGGTAACGAAGACGAGGATGTCGGCCACACTCCGTTTGAGCGTCGAATCGCCGGTCGGGTCGTATTCGAACCGATACTCGTGAATGTGGTCTCGACTTTCGTTGCGTCCACTTTTCTCCGTGCTATGCGTAAACGTGCTCCCCATAAATTCAAATTGAATTTCTTTATTATAAGTATGATGTGAGTACGCTTCGATAAACGATGTTGCGTAACGAAGACGGAAGCGATCCTTCTCACGACTCCGGGCGGTACTGTGGAATTTGTGAGCGATATGGATGCCGAAGGAACACGACCGAGACGATCGACGTTCCCCGATGGGAACGCCGAACCGGATCCTCCCTTCAGTATCCACTGCCAGAGCTGGAATATGGACTCCCTACTGGCTGGTCACTGCCGTTCTGTCTGCCACGTCCTCTTCGACCGGTGCGATACGTCGTCGGATGCTACGTCGTCCCTTCGTTGGGGAATGCGTTCGCGGAGACGATGATGAAATCACGCCGTTTCCGCGGTTCGAGTGATGACGAGTACGGGAGCGTCCACGACGCCGAGGACCGAGTCCGTCACGCTACCGAGCAGCTGTCCACTGAGGTTTGCTTCGCCGTGCGAGGCCATCACCACGAGGTCGATATGCTCGTCGGTGACGTAGTCCCGAATTCCGACCGTCGGTGCATCCCGAACGACGGTCAAATCGAGGTCGATATCGGAATCCGTCTCCCGAATACGTCGGGCCAGTCGTTCGACTGCAGACGTCCCCTGTTCTTCCAATCGCTCGATGAACTCCTCCGAGACGCCGCCCGCGCTGAACAGTCCGCCTTCCCGCTGTACGTCCACAGCGTTGAACACGTGGACCGTCGAATCGTACCGGTTCGCGATATCGGCTCCGTATCGTGCCGCGCCTTCGGCGTTCGTGCTCCCGTCCGTCGGGAGGAGAATCCGCTCGTACGTCGTGCCGGTTTCCGACGAAATATCCCCCTCTGGGACGGTAAACACGGGGACGTCGACCGTTCTGAGAACTCGATCGGTGACGCTCCCGAGCAGCTTCCCTCTCATGCTCGACCGCCCCCGACGTCCCATGACGACGAGATCCGTGTCGCTTTCCGCCACGTGTTCATCGATGATTTCGTGTGGCTTGCCCTCGGCCATCGAACTATCGATGGAGACGCCGACTTCGTCAGCTAAAGTTTCGACCTCGGCGACGAGTTCGGAACCTCGTTCGCTTCGCTCGGCTTGTGTATCGCTATCCAGTCGCCGAAACCTGCTCTGCTCGAGCACGTGAAGGACCGCTACTGCCGCGCCGTACGTTTTCCCGAGTTCGAGGCCGTACTTCGCGGCCCGCTCGGCGCAGTCGCTTCCGTCGATCGGAATGAGGATTCGGTCGAACATGGCATCTCCATCGTGGATACGACGGTAGAGAGTATAAATCGTCGTCCGCGGACGACGATTTTGGTCCGCTCGTCGAACTCCCTCCCTTTTGAACGCCCTTCCGATGGTCCGGGCGGACGGAACCGTTACCTTGCTCGTCGTTGTTCATCGATGTCATGAGTTCTCCGGTGCGACACCCACTCACTGCCGTCGTCGGAGCGGTGCTCCTCACCACCGCATGGGTCGCCGTCTGGGCGACGAACGCGCAACACGCACTCGGAACGCTCGCCGTCGTGGCTGTGAGCGGACTGGCTATCCTGGGCGCGTCGTTCCTCCTCGCGTGGGGGGCCGAAACCGCGGAAAAGGACGTCCCGCGCGCGTTCGCGCTCGCCATCCTCGCCGTCCTCGCGGTCGCCCCCGAGTATGCGGTCGATGCCTATTTCGCGTGGACCGCCGGCTCGAATGCCGGGACGGAGGCTGGACGGGAGGCCGCGAACCTCGCGGTTGCGAATATGACCGGGGCGAACCGCATCCTTATCGGTCTGGGTTGGTCCGGCATCGCCCTCTTTTCGCTTCATAAGGCCCGACGAAGTGATGCGGCGCAGTATTTCGAACGGGAAGGGCGCTTGAACGACGGGATACCTCTCGACAGGGATATCGCGACCGAGATCCTGTTCCTGTTCGCCGCAACCACCTACGCCTTTTTCATCCCGTTTGGCGGCGGTATCAACGCGATCGATTCCTTCGTGCTGGTCAGTCTGTACCTGGTCTATATCGCCATCATCATTCGAGGCGAGGTGGGTGCCGAAGAACAGGTCGGTGTCCCGGCGTACTTTCAGCGCCGTCCGAAACCGGTTCGAGTTTCGATCGTCCTTTTCCTGTTCTCCTACTCCGGGTTTCTCATCTTCACCGCGGTCGAACCGTTCGCACACGGCTTGGAAAATCTCGGTCTCCAATTCGGCATTCCGCCGTTTTTCATGCTTCAGTGGATTGCACCGTTGGCGAGTGAAAGCCCCGAACTGATCGTGACGGCGTATCTGGTCAACAAAGCGCGAGCGACGGCGGCATTTAACGCGCTCATTTCCTCGAAGTTGAACCAGTGGACGCTCCTCATCGGAACGCTCGTGGTCGTCTATAGCCTTGCTCTCGGCCAGTACGGAGCGCTCCCGTTCGACCGAAAACAGATGGCCGAAATCTGGCTAACGGCGGCTCAGAGCTTCTTCGCTATCTCGGTGCTGGTCAATTTCACCATCAGCGTTCGCGAGGCAGTGACCCTTCTCACGCTGTTTCTCTCGCAAGTGGTAGTGGAGTTCATCCTTCTCCGGACACTTCCGCCCGCCCAGGCCGCGACGTACTCCTATTGGTTGCTCATCGCGTACTCCGTCGTCTACGTCGCTTTGGCACTCTACTTGTTCTGGAAGCGCCACACTGCCCTCCGAGAGGTGCTTCAGTTAACCGCGGCGAAAGTCCGGTACGCACGCATACGGCAGGCTGAGGACTCACAGGACTAACACCGTGCGTTCGCTCGACGGATCGTCGAAACGTCCTCCGAGCAGTGATTACTCGTTCCGCCGGGCAATCGAGGGGAGCACACCGCAGAGCAACCCGGCGACCGCGGCAGCCACGCCGAATCCGTGCTGCCCAGTAGTCGTCGTCCGCGATGGTTCATCCGTAGCGACAGGTGTGGTGTGTGGCATCCGAGGCGACCGACTGGCGTTCGCTGTCGTCGTCCTCGTTGGTGTCGTGGTCGTTCGCGTCGCCGTCCTCGTTGGTGTCGTGGTCGTTCGCGTCGCCGTCGGCGACGTCTCGGTCGGTGCAACGGCTGTCGATGTTGGAGTGCCATCGTCACAGCTTCCACCTCGGATGACGATCGGATGGTCACGCCGGAGGGAACGCCACCGATAGCCGGTCGAGTCCGCAGTGAGTGCACGCCAGTGTTCGACGTCACCCGGATAGTGGTCTTCGTACAATCTCGCATTCTCGTTGAATGCAGGGTCGATTCTGACGACGTCATCGCGGGTGATTCCGCGGAAGGCACCGCCGTCGGCTCCGCCACCGTTGTCTGGGTCGGTTGCCCACGTCCAATCGACGACCCACTCGCCGTCGTTCCGCACGAACCGGTCGTAGTTCGTCGATGCGTTGTACTGGTCGTCCGTGACCGCCCACTCCCCCTCCGACGGTAGTCCGGAAATGGAGAACGTGATCGCTCCACCGCTTTCTCCGCCGCGCATTCCATGCATGAACACGAGACTCGTCCCTCGCGGACCATCGTAGCAGTAAAGGACGCTCTCTCCATTCCGCTGAAACCGTTGTGCCGGACCGTACGAACTGTACCATCCGCTCGGAGTCGTATCCGACGACCGGTAGTCGTAAAACTCCTCGACTGGCACGCGTTCGTCCAGCGTGACCATCGCAAGGGGGAGACAGATGCCGTTTTGTTCGAGAACGAATCCCGATCGTCGGACAGTCGTTTCCGAACGGTGGTCCCCCGCACCATTCGGCGCGCCGACGACACTCGTTGCACCTGCCACCGACCCGAGTGCACCTCCGACTCCGAGGAGAAACGACCGTCGATGCAAGCTGGACACCGTGTCGGTCATCGATTTCGTGTCGTCCGTCACTCCGAAATCACCTTGACCGTCGATGGCAGTCGTCGATAGACACCGGTCACCGCTTTCATCCGTGTCGTCTTTCGCTGTGCTGTATAGTATGCAGCCGGTTCGGGACCGAATTTTGACTTATACCGACAGAGACGAGGTAGGTTCGCACCGACCAAGTCGTACCGAGAGCGACCACGCGATTGCGCGTCTTGCATGATCTGCCAGTCCAGCAAATCGTTGACCGAGAAACCGACGTCGTGTTTCACACCGCCTTGCCATCGATAGATGGTGTCGCCGTATTCGAGCGTCACGATACCGCCGACGATTTCTCCGTCGTGTTCACAGACGTACGGTCTGACACAACCCTCGGGGAGGAGTTCGGACAGTTCGACCACGAACGCGGGATCGATTCGGTATTCCTTTCCTTGGTCGTCGTGGCGTTGCTGTACCTGACCGATTATCGTTTCGAGGGCGTCAGTGTCCCCGTCTCGAATCGTACAGTCCACGTCGTCTCGGTCCCTGATGTTGCTCCGGGCGTCGCGGCTGAACTGCATGAGTAGGTCGTCGCTTTCGAGGTCTACGAGGTACGTGTAGGACGGAGATACGTCGAACCCTTCCCACGAGAACGGTCGGAGGTCAGTGTGGCGGTCCACCGTTCGAACGTCGATGTAATCAGGGGCGATCCGTTCGTCTATCCAATCGAGACACTGTTCGATGAACGTCCGGTGTCTGCGCTCCGCTTTCCGTTGTTTGAGCTTCTCGAAGTTGAGCAATACCGGCCCGAGATAGTACACTTCGAGATGCGGTGGTGGCGAGTACACCATCCGAAACGGCCCTTTCGTCGCCTCGAAAATCGGAAAGAGCCCGACCGGCTCCTGTCCTTTGTAGCCGACGAGAAGCCGTTTATCGGCGTCGGCGGTTCGAGCGAGATGCGAGAGTGCCTCGTATCGATGGAACGGCGTCGTATGTTCCGCTCGGTCTACGTGTTGATTCCACTCGTTTTCGTCTTCCACTTCTGTGATTTCTATCGTCATCGTTCACTCCAAATAGCCAAGTGCCGTCAGTCTGTTTGCTATCGATCCGTCGTCCGTCTCTCGTTTCGATCGGTCGCGTTGTGTCGCGTACGCTCGCCGCTCGGTCGGTTCGACGCACGAGAGTACGTTCCCGTCCATTTCGACGCTCGTCGGGAGGCCGAACAGCGCGAGAATCGTTGGCGTCACGTCGAAGAGGTGAGCATCGGAGAGCGCACCCCGAACGCCATCACCGGCCACAGCGACCACTCCGTCTCGCTTGTGATTCCACGGTTGGCCGGGCGCTGCGAATTGGTGTCCCGCGAGTTCGGCGGAGAGGAAGTGGTCGAAGTCGGCCGGAACCGTGACGATATCGACGGCTCGGTCGGCGTTCGGTCCGTCGAAGTACCGCTCCCGACGACACACTTCCTCGAACATCGGCGTGCCGTCGGGCGTCTCGACACCCCGGAGCTGTTCGACGAGTTCGGTTCGAAGCGCCTCGTATCGTTCGGGTGGAACGACCCCGTCCGGTTCCCTTCCTTCGAGATTGATGCGGACGCCGCACTCGATTCGGGCGCGCATGTAAGCCTGTGACGCCGCGAAATCGACCTGCCTGCTACTCGCCCTGACGAGCCGGTCGGGAACGCAGCGACCGGCGAAGTCGCGGAGGCCGACCGTCTCCAGCAGCTTTCCCGCTCGATGGGTGGTCATTCCATAGCGGGCGGCGAGTGCCGTCGCCGATTCCAGTAGTCCGGGACTGGACGACGTTTCGTCGCCGTCCCGAAGCTGTTCGTCGCGAGTCGGGACCCACGATGGCATCCCGTTCCCACCTTGCCTAACCGCCGTGTAACCATGCTCTGCAAGGAATTCGTTGAGATAGAAGCTGTATCCATCGTACTCTCCAATGCCGTGATCACTGACGACGACGACGGTGTCCGGGTCACAGTCGGCAAGGATTCGCCCGACTTGTTCGTCTACTGCCTCGTACACTGCCTGTACTGTTTCCCGCTCGCCGGGGTGCTCGTGAAAGACCGTATCGGTCTGCTGAAACTGCACGAATCCGAAATCCGGCTCGAATCGGTCGGCCAGATATCGAAACGCGTCCCCGCGCATTTCGATGACCGACCGATATGCCGTCGCTGCGTCCGTCCCCGTCGCGTCGTCGCTGTCCGGATAGATTTGGTATTCCCCGAGTTCGTCGCGTAGATCGTCCAGCAGTCCCGCCGGATGGCAATCGGGCGATTCGGGAGCCATGTACCCCGGAACGAGCGCACCGTCGAATTCACGTGCGGCGTTCGTGACGGGGACGTTGCAAACGACGCTCGTAAATCCATGCCGAGAAAGGTGCTCCCAGACCGGTATCGATTGCACGTGCGACCCGTTGACCACGTCCCAGTCGTAGCCGTCGTAATCGAGGAAACTGAAGACGCCGTGTTTACCCGGGTTGACGCCGGTAAACATCGACGGCCAGGCACTCGGCGTCCACGGCGGAATCTGTGATTCCAACGCCCCTGTTACACCGCCATCGAACACCCGTTCGAGGTTCGGAAGCGACCCCGCCTCGAAGAGCGGTTCCATCACCGAACGACAGGCGCCGTCGAGGCCGATCATGAGCACGCTGAGGCCGTCCTGGTCACTCATCGAACGTCACCGCCGTTCCGGTCAACAATCGACGATTGTCCTCGATCGTCGTCGAATCGTCCTTGTCCACCGCCCCGTCGATGAACTGTTCCGTGACTGGCAGCTTCAGCATCGTCAGAAGCGTGTAGAGTTCGACGGCGTTGTCCGCCCCGGCCACGTGATCACGGTAGCTTTGCTGAACGCGCTCCCAATCGAGGAACGGGAGGGATTCGATGATGCCCCGACGGTCATCGAGTGCGTCCCCGACCAAATCGTGATGTCGGATGTGCTGTTCGTCGTTTGACCACGGTCCCTGCGTCAACCACGGTTCCGGTGGTTCGTTCGAGTCGAAGACTTTCCACCGCAAGGCGTTCGTGTGTTTTCCGACGTACTCTATCGGGAACGAATATTTCACCGGAACACCGGACTCGGAATGTGGTACGTCTGCGAGTTGCGAGTCCAGTCGTTCGATTGCGCGGTTGATGATGTTCCGTCGAACCCGATATCGAACCGGCATCATGAGGTGCAGATCGACGAGACGATTGTCGAGAAACGGCGTTCGATAGGGACGAATCTGACGGAGGCTGTTCGTGTAAATGAGCTCCGTATCGTTCGAAAGCGGATAGTAATCGCTACAGAGGGCGAGTTCCCGTATCGACTTGTATCGAACGCCGTGATGGTCGATACCGTCCTCGTCCCGCGTGATATTGTCCCGGAGTACCTCCTCGACATCGACGACTCCCTCGAGATACGTCGGCGTCTCGACCCCGAGTTCGTCGATGAACTCGTCGATCGATTCCGGAGGGCTTCCCATGGGAAGTGTCATCGTCCCGAGTCCACCGAGCGATATCCGCGGTGACGAAATCGGGTGCGATTTGAAGAGCGTATCGGAGTACAACCCGGATATGAGCACGTCCGCGGAGTCCGTGATATCGTCGGCAAATCCGGTGGGGTACCCCTGTGTGAACCACCCATCGAAGTTCGAAAGCGGCGGGTTTCGCTCGAGTGCCCGCGTCCGATACTCCCGGTCGCGGTGGAGAAAAACGAACTCACTATCAGCAGTCTCGGCGACCCGTTTTGCGGTTTCAGCCTCGCGATTCCACCAACCGTTCATGTGATAGCAGGTGGCTGGTCGATCCATCGCGGCCAGTATCAGTCGCGAATCGCTTCCGCCGCTCAGCAGCAACCCGTACTCGTGGTCGTCACAGACCCACTCGTCGAAGATGCGACGAAAGATATCGGCAAATCGTTCGACGAAGTAGCGAAACGGTTTGTCTACTGGTGTATACTCGGGTCGCCAGTAGCAGCGTGACCGCTGTGTCATGGTGTCTAAGTCGAGCGTCGTTACGCTCGCAGGCGGAAGTTTTTCCACGCCGTCGAGCGGCGTCGTCACCCCGAACGACCGTTTCCACGTGAGATATTCGGCGAGATAGTCGAGATCGTATGACGTCTCGACGCCGGGATAGCGTGGCATCGCCTGGATATCGGTCGAACAGACGACGGTGTCGCTCACGGTTCGCGTGTGGAAGAGCGGATACGACCCGAGTCGGTCGGTGACGAAATGGACTGTCCGTTCGTCTCGGTCGTAGATGACGCCAGCGAACTGCCCGTTTACACGCTCGACGAACTCTATTCCATGCGAATCGTACAAATGCGCACAGTACGTCGTACTGTCCACTGTCGATGGTCGCGGTTCGTACGACCCGTCCGCTTCGACCCCGTACACTTCTCCCTGAATCCAGACCCGTGTGGAACCATCACTCGTCGTGACCGGCTGATCGTCCGCGAGCGACGAATGGAACGCCGTCGAAACTGCGACGTGATCGTCGGCGAACGTCGCGGTTCGATCGTCGTCCGCCCATCGCATCGTCGGATGTGCCGCCACGCCGTGTGTTCGGTCCCCGAAAGCGCCGAACAGCCCTACCATATTCGTCCCCATCGCCGCGCGCCCTCGTCACCCTTCGACGCAGTAGCATCGGAGTATATGCCGCTAATCCTCCCATGAATTTCCGAAGGAACGGACCAACCGGCCGGGTCATGACGGCGTAACTCGCGTAGTCGCGTTTTTCCCCTCATTGATTGTCACGGCACGGACAATCGGGCCGTCGTGGTATTGTTATAGACGGCCTGAGAGACTGATTTGGTGAACCTACTGGATCGGTAATGACCCTCTTCCAACGCACGAACGCGTCATCATCTTCGAATATCGGTTCACTGACCGCCCTCCCCACGTTCGGGTTGACAGCGGTTCCGTACCCGTCCGAACGCTATTCGACCCATCCTGCCATGAATTAGTACCGGAGGTCGTTCCGTGCGAGAAACCGACCCGTTACGAGGTGACGGACTCGAACGGGTGAGCGAGTCATTCTTCGCTCCGCATCTCGCTCGCACTCCTCCGTCCCATCGTAGAGCCACCGAACTTTACCGTAGCCCGTCCCTGACTTCGTGTTTTTCGTGACTCGAAAATATATTACTCACGACTGATCGGCAGATTATCGTCGTGTTCGGACCACGAGCGTGTGTGAATCGTTCGGCTCCGCGTCCACGAGTATCTCCTTCCCACGATTGGTGATTCGAGTTTTACACGCCTCGACAGCCTCACCGTCGAGCGTCACCGACGCGATATCGGCGTCCCGTGGAACGACGTGACCGATAGTGAGGGTGTCGATTTCCACATCGGGCACGGTTCGCGTTCGATAGAGTCCGGAACCGCCGGGTGCCATCGCCGACATCGCGACGGCACCGTCGGACCCGAGGCGGATGCTCTTCCCGGCGACGCGTGGCAAATGCGGCGGGATCTGCGGCACGACCGTCAGGCGACGGCGGCCCATATCCGGTCGAACTCCGAGGTAGTGGCGCACGACCGGCCAAAGCGTTCCGTACGTCCCCCACGCTTGGAGCACCATCGCTCGCGCGGTAAACCCCTTGTCGATGGAACGTCCGTAGGTCGGTGAGGGGGCGATTTCCGGCATCGCACCCGGCTGTTCGTCGGGGTCGGGAAGTTGGAGGTTCGCATTCGCATGCACATACCGTCGTTGCTGGTCGGGTCCCAACCGCCCGTAGTTCCCCTCGCCGACCGCCATAACCGCGCTGTTCAGCGTGAATATACTCCGCTCGGTGGCGTCCTTCGTGTGGTCGTACTCCGCCGCGTCACACCCTGGCGCGCCAGTGTGATAGAGTCCTTCGTTTCGACGTCGTTCCGAGTCGTCACCGACGCCACTGTAACAGTTCGACTCTCGAAGGGAGAGCGCGGCGTTGCCGTGCGCTCCGCTCGCGATTCCGGGAACGACGTCGCCCATCGTATCGACGTACTCCGCCGACATCGGGGTGACGCCGATCCAGTGTCGCTGGTAAATTCGGCGGTTCGTTTCGTCCTCGTCGGGCGGATTTTCGAGGGAACCGGCGTGTTGTGGGATCTCCGGAATCCACCACGTTTCCGTAAACGCACACTGCATCGCCCCCGCACGGTCGATCGCCCACTCGACTGTTTCTTCGTCACCCTTGCTCCGTGCCATATCGGCGAGTGCGTACAGGCCGCGAATGGTGTAAACGGCCACGTCCAACTTCCGATCACCCATACCGGGTCGTTCGACGTTTCCTTCGCCGGTCGGCCAGAGACCGCCGTCACCCGTGAGTTCCTCCACGACGTACTGCATCCCGTCGATCATGAATTCGTAGAGTTCGTCGCGGAAGTCGTCGTCACCGGTCCATCGCCAGATCGCATGCACGGCCATCGGGAGCTTGACCGTCTCGTCGGTATTGCCCGAATCCGAGTTCGCGCCGTAGTACACCGACCCATCAGTAACGACTTCGTGGACAGCCTTTCCGGTCTCCCCGTTGACCAATCGGCTCACCTGCCGTATCGCCCGCATGTGATCTTTCGGCACGTCGAACTGTCCGGCAGCCAACGCCGCAAACGTCGTATATTCTCCGTCTACGGCGAACAGCCACTGATAATCCGGAAACCCGGCACCGTAAAACCGTAGTGTATCGATGTTTCCCAGTGGTTCCGGATACTCGGTCCCCTCGTTCGTATATCTGACGTCGAGGTCGTGTGCTTCCTGTACGCTGTCGGCGAGGTTTTGCTTGCTCCATTCGATCGACTGCTCCAACAGTGGGTCGCCGGGGAGCGAGATCCGCGTTCGATTCGCGATCGATCGGCGGTGCTCCACCTTGCGACGGAGCGTCGTGACCGGGTCGTAGAGAACGGATTCGAGCGTATCGACGGCGTCGTCCGGCCCGGATTCCGACCCAGCGACGGCGACCCAGACCGTTCTCGACGAATTCGCGGGGACGTCGATTTCGTACCGAAGACGGCCGCCACGACCGTTTCCGGCTTTCGAATCGTCACAGCGTGCGACCCTCGACTCGTCCGCCGTCCTTTCGCCGCTTTCGGCCTCGTCGGGGGGGCAGATGGTAGCCGGGGACTGTGGCCCCCAATAGCCGTCGCCGATTTCGTGGCTGACCGGTTCGAGCGTCGTGCCGACCGCTGTATTCCAGTCGTGGTGTGCCGCATTTTCGACTGGTGGCGTCCCTTCCTCCCGAAATCGAAGATATCTATCCCCGAACTCGACCGAATCCTCGCGGTTGAACTCGCTTTGGGACGGCGACGTCCCGCTCCACGGATATGCGCTCATGAGTTCCGAACGAGCGTCTATCGTCAAGGTGAACGATTCGTCGTCGTCACCCGCGGTGAAACGGAGCCCGAAGAGCGCGGCGCGTTCGTCATCGGGGACGAAATCGGTTCGCTGGACGGATACGTCCTCGTGGTTCGGGAGATCCATCGAAACGTATCCGAACCCGCTCGTGAACCGATCGGCCGGTTCGAGCCATTCGCCGTCGATGCCGAACCAGATGCCGTCGAGAAGCTTGATCGGGGGACTCCAGATGCCGCCCATCTCGCCGGAGATATGCCATCCCATCGCGGGGAACCGACCGGACTCATCGCCCACGATGTACGCTCGGTTGCCGGTCGTCACGTATCTCCGGTCGGCCAATCGGTCCGTTACCGAAAGTGTCGGTGTTTGCGGAAGTTCGTCCGACGATCCCGTGGTCTTGGAGTCGTCCGCTGTCGCCGGTGCAACGACTGGTAACACGCTCGCCGCAACCGTCCCTTCGATGAATCGCCGACGGGTCGGATGATCACGGCTACTGCCATTGGTATTTCCTGACACACGTTCGAGAAGGGAAGCGGCATTCTTATCTCTTTCATAGAAATATAAAAATAATAAAATAGATACAAAATAGAACGTGGTGGCTCAGTGAATGGTGGATCGGTACCGGAGTGAAAGCGGATATCGGCTAACTCCGCCGTTCGGCCGAGGACGTTCCCGCTAGTTCTTCGGACGAGTCGCCCCGCTCTCGTTTTCGGAGATACTCGTGCACGCGGGGGCCGAACAGCCACTCCGACCAAGACAGTTCGAATCGGCGTCGGTCTTGTTCCGGAAAGCGCCGGTTTTCGGTCATACTGAAGTTTACGAGCGCGACGAACACGATACCCCCGATAGTGTTTCCGAGCACGACCGGAACGAAGAAGTCCCCGAAGACGGTTCCGAGGCTCGCGCTTCCGGCGAAAACCAAAAAGAGCACCTCACACGCACCGACGACGCAGTGAAAGAGGTCGGCGATGGGGATGATAATCATGATGGCGTACACGATAAGGAGTCGGGAGATCGTCTCCCGCGCAGCGTGAACCAACCATACCATCGTTGCGACGAGGCCGCCAGCGAAGATACCCTTGTAGAAGAGCGCGGACCACGAGGTGTGCATGGCGTGCTCGCCCAATCGGTGGGCTGTTTCAGCCACCGTGGGATCGAAAATACCGGTTCTCGCGAGGAAGAACGCACTGATTCCAGCGCCGATGACGTTCGCGGCGAGAACGATGGTCCAGAGGCGGAGCAGTTGCGGGAGACTGGCGAGACGCGTCAGAACGAGGGTTACCGGTGTCAGCGTGTTTTCCGTAAACAGCTGATAGCTCCCGATGACGATCATCACGAAACCGATGGGATACAGGAGGTTCCCCAGCCCCACGTTACCGGGGTACGCAGTCGTCATCGCTGCGCGTGCAAGAAACGTCGCACCGACGCTCAACCCCGCGGCGAGTCCACTGAAAAACAACAGTCGCGTGCTTCGTTCGATTTCGTCGTCCGCGGTCGCCGTTACTCGTTGAAAGATCTCGTCCGCCGAAAACCGATCACGAACGGCTTCGCCAGCGGCGGGTGCCCCGCGGCGGGAACGGTCTATCGTCTCACGGAGTTCGTGATTTTCGAACCGTAGCGATCGTTTCACGTCGGCAAGGTCCCCCGTATTCGCGATGGCGGCGAGCAACGGTTCGAACTCGTATGGGCCGTCGTACCGTTCACCGTTGATGTAGAACGTCGGCGTTCCGTTTACACCACTGTTGATGCCGTTCCGAAAGTCCGCCTCGACTCGTTCTTCGTGGACTCCTCGGTCGAGTTCGTCCGTGAATCGATCCACGTCCAGTTCGAGCTCCTCCGCGTAGCGGACGAAATCCTCTCGTGTGAGTGCATCCTGGCGTTGATAGAGGATGTCGTACATATCCCAGAATCGACCTTGTTCGGCGGCGGCCTCCGCCGCTTCGGCGGCTTGCTGCGCTCGTGGATGCTGTTGTGTGAGCGGAAAATGACGAAAGACGAACCGAATCTGTGTTCCGACTCGGTTCAAAATTCGGCGGACGACGGGATAGAAATCGCCGCAGTAGGGGCATTCGAAATCCCCGTATTCGACGAGCGTGATCGGCGCATCGTCGGACCCACGAATATGATCTCGTTCATCCACCGGTACGGTCAGCGTGTTGTTTTCGGTTTGGCTCATGTGAAACCCACCATTCAACCCTCCCGCTTCAACGCGAAAGTTCGAATCCGACGAGAACGCGGGAGTCGGTAATCACGGCGTCTCCGGTCCATTCTCGGGGTCCGACCTTCGCTCGACAACCACTCCAACAATCGGTAGTACAGCCCTTGGCTAAGTAGTAGAATAACACTGTCGCCGATGGATACTCGTCCGCCGAGTAGTTCGAAACGATGTGCCCAGATTCGAGAGATGGTCGTAAGGCGAGATCGATCAGTTTCCGGCTTTCACCGTCACTTGTACTTGCTCGCTCGTCCCGTTGGACTCGACTCGTAGGACGACCGTCCCCGACCGCATCCCCGTCAGCTCGCCCGTCGTCGGGTCGAACCGCGCGACGTATTCGTCGGCGGTTGCTTTCTGATCGTCTTCCCGCCCGTCGTTTTCGTCGTTCTCGTCGGCGTCCGCGACGAGCAGGTTCGAACTCCCATCCCAACGGACGGTTGCGGGATACCGAAGTGGGAACGTCAGGCCCGCCGCTTGCTCACCGGTTGCGATGACGGTTGCGGTCTCCCCGACGGCCAACGAATCGGGCGCGCCGAGGTCGATTCCCTCGAGCAGTGGTCGAACCTCGGCCCGAAGCCAATCCGTTCGTTCGACGGGGTCGTCGCTCCGTTCGATCCCTCCATCGATGCCGAACAGTCGCCATTCGCGGAATCCGCCGTTCGCCGCTGGTCCATAGGGGTCCTTTCCGCTGGTCCCGAGGACCGTGTAGGGAACGCCTTCGACGCGGCTGAAATCGACCGTCCCGGCGTGCCCAGCGACGTACGTCGCACCCTTCCCGTCGGACCGTCTTCGGAAGGCGGTCAGCCACTCCTCGATCAGTTCGGCCTCCATCCGGTCGCCGAGTTGGCTGTTGTCGGTCGGAAGCGGGTCACGGGTCGGATGATGGGCCATCACGACCACGTTGTTCACCGAATCGTCCGTAGCGGCTTCCTGCAGTCCCTGTCGGAGGTCGAACAGCTGTCGGAATTCCGCAGTTCGGAACGACCCGGTCGAGGAGTCGAGGAGGAAGAAACGAGTCCCGTCGTGGTCGAAAACATATCGTCGGTTTCCGAAGGCGGCATCGAAGTTCGATAGGTCGCTCGGTCCGACTCGCTCGTGGTTGCCGGGGATGTAGTAGACCGGAAGCGCGTCCCCGACTTCCTCGCGGAGAATGCGCTGTGCGAGGTCGTAGTCCCGAGCGTAACCCCTATCCACGAAATCCCCGACGATGACGAGAAATTCGGGGTCGGCCGCGACGATTTCACGAAGGGTTCGACGGGCCAATTCGACGGTCAGGCCGTCGGGATTGTCGCCGACGAACTGACTGTCGGCCATCGCCGCGAACGTCCATCGGTCGTCGGAAAGCGTGTCGTTCCGGACGACCATCGGGTCCGGTTCGGTCTCCGAATCGGGAACGGACACTGGCGGCGTCACCTTCACCGTAAGGTCATCGAACACGAGGCTGCCAGTGTACTGTTGGTCGGACGATGCTTCGACCGGATAGAGGTGCGAGAACTGCAGCGGATACTCCACACCCGCGGGAACGAGCGCTTCGACGTACTGCCACCCGGTCCAATCGACGCTGTACGTGAAGTTGAGGCGATGTGCGACGCCCGCGGCATCGTAAACGACGCCCCGGAGCCACGCGCCTCGTCCGTCACCGTGTACCCACACCCCGATACGCTGTGGTTCACCGGGGAGGTCGATGTTCGATTCGGTTCTCGCATAGACCGCTCGTGTCGCAGTCGTCGTGCTGAAATCGTACTCCAATTCGAGGCCAGTCCCGTTTCGACCCTCGACGAACGACATCGACCCCTCGACCGCGCTCGGGTAGCGCGAAAAGTACCACGCCGAGGGGTCCTCGAAGCCGGACACCTGTTCGGTAGCCAGTCCGACTGATACCGGAAGATACGCCTCCTCGTTCAGCACGGAGACGGTGACGAGTGTCGAACCGTTCCTCCCCTTCGGCGTGACGCTGAAGACGCCTTCGTCGGTCGGTTCGATGGTTACGAGCGATTCGTCGTAGCTCAGGGAGATATCCCGTGGTTCGACCGGCGCGGTGTAACCCTGTGCATCGAACCCGAGCACCGCGAACGTCGAGGAATCGTCTGCCGCGAGACCGATCCGCTTCGTATCGGCCTCGATACGATCGAGATCGCCGAGAACGCGCAACTCGGTTGCACTTTTTGCCTGCCCTCTGTGCGCGACTGCCTCACCGGAACCCGACTTCCGCGCGGTAACGATACCATCGTCGTCGAACCGTCCGAGCTTTCCGGGCACGGCCCGCCACTGTTTCGGCGTCGCTTCGACCGGTGTATACGTCTCGTCGTGTGCCATCGCTTCGAACTGGCGCGAGAGATTGGGGAAGACTCGGTGCGTGTTCTCGCCGTCGAGAACCGGTGTCACGTTGAATCCGTCCAGAGTGCCACTTCCCCCTTCGACCGCTAAGCCGAAGCCGTTGGACACCGGTCGCTCGCTGCCATCGGAGGGGTCATTTCGAACGCGAACGCCCGCCTCGCCCGGTTCGCGAGCAACGAGGGTAGACGAGCCACCGCCGTCCAGATTGAGGGCGGCGCTCGCGCCGAGGTCTCGCATCGCTTCGCCGAGTTCACGGAGGCTCGCACCACGACTGTCGCGTTGGCGTCCGTCGACGACGAACAGGAACAGCGTCTTTCCGTCCGCGGAAACACCCGCTGCGGTTCGCGGTTCCAGTCGGTCATCATCGAGACTCTCGGGGATCTTTCCATCGATCACGAGCCGGGTGCCGCCACCGATGGCCACGTCCAACGGGCTGTTGGCGTCCGTTTTCGGCCCGTAGGTAACGGAAACCGAGTCGCCTTTCCAGAGTGCCGAGAGTGCGTCGGCACCCGCCCCCCGACCGGCGAGGACGTACGAATCGTCCGGAATCGTGCCGTCGCCCGCCGGAGACGGCGACGACACGACCGTTTCGTTCCGAACGAGTACTTCCACGGTTCCGGGCCGCTCGACGTCGTTCCAGAGTGGCGTATACAGTCCGATACCGCCGTCCGAGATCGTTGGTTGGTTCAGCGCCACGAGTGGATGGTTCCCGTTCGGTAGTTCCACATGCCCTTCAAGCACGACCTGTGCGATGCGACCAAGGCCATCCCGTTCGACGGCGACGGTACTCGTTCGGCCTGTCGCTGGCGACGACCGAATCTCGCCGTTACCGATTTCGGCTCCGATAGGTGAGTCGGTGTTCCCTATGTCGAAGAAATCGCCGTTGACGCCCGCCACTGCGCCCCTGTTTTCGGCGAGGGTCGAGACCGTCTCTCGACTCGTGACGCCGGGAGAGAGGAGTTGTCCGTCGTTCGATGCCTCGTCGAGCGCGACAGTGAGCAGGTCGCAATCGAGCCACCCGCGTTCGGTGAGACGGACGAACGACTGGTACTCGATACCGGGTGCGACGGGTGTCGTTCCCGATTCGACGATTATCGCGTTTTCTGCCTCGCCAGCGAGCGTGGCGTCCTCGATTTCACCGAGGTCGCTCGTGAATCGACTTGCGTCTCCTGCCACCGCCGTCCCGACGCTTCCCGTCGCGGCCGCGCTCAGCGAGATCGCACCCGCAATGCCGTGGAGATAGTTTCGCCTCGACTCCGATACGTTTCGCTCCGGTGTTTCTGACATCCGCAAATATAACAGTGCTTATCTATCTTAATATTAACTCCCAATTACTAATTTTCACTACATAGGTCATCCGTTTCCTTTCCACTCTATCGTTCGGATATCGTATGGACTCGGCCAGTAGCGTCCGGGTCTGTGGTTCGACGCTTGTTGGATGATGGTTTCACATCGAAAAATCGACACGGGCGATTTGTGTCCCTCCGGTTGTGGTTATTTAGCAATCGTATCGTTCGAATTCGGTAATCAAAGTTGTGAATGAGGAATCCCCACACTTACCATCTGTTCGAAAAAATAATACGTCTCTCAGTTCGGGATTCAACTGTCTCCGCTCTTACACAGTGATACTGAGGATTGGTGTCCGTGGCTGGTTCGGCTGTTCTGGTGCCGTCGCTGGTGGCCGTGCTGGAACATCCTCCGGTGGCTGGTTCGGCTGTTCTGGAGCAGTTACTGGCGGTTGGTTCGGCTGCTCCGGAACGTCGTCCGGTTTTTCTGGACCGTCTGTTGGTCGCTCCGGAAGGTCATCGGGTTGCTCCGGTGTTCCTCCCCACTGAACGCCGTTACATGGACTGTCCATGCCGATAACACAGACGCCCATGCGGTCTTCAGCGTTCGACGGCGGTGCATTTTGCGCTGCGACCGACCCAGCACTGCTCAGTAGAGATACACCTACGATAGCGATGATGACGAGCGTTCGTTTTTTCATACGCGCAGATTCGGTTCACAGTTGCGATTCGAATAAACGACTTCATCGTTTGTTGTAGTTCATACAGTTCGTCGTCACCTACCACGCAGACAAACGCCGCGTAAACGAACCGTATTGGGGCCCTATTTCCTCGATAGCCCCGACACGATTGCCGAACCCCGATAATCTCGACATCTATCAGAGACGTTCTATCGATCTCTCCAAGCGTCCACACGTACGACCATCGTATCCGTTGATTGACCCCGAAATTGAACCGTTCAATTCGAACGACAGGAGAAGCAGCTAAAAGGGGAGTCACTGCTTCGGAGTCCGAGGCTATCGAACATATGATACGATCGTCACCTCGTACCAGCCTCGCTCGTTCGTCACGCGTAAGTCGAATGCCACAGCGAGGACGTGCGTTTCACCACCTCGATTTTGAACGACGACCCCGCGCTCCGCTTCGCATTCGCCGAACTGTCGATTCGGCCCACTCGGGCAATTCTCCGATGTCCACTCCCGTGCTGCCGATCGATTGTACTCGACCTGATACACCGTTCCGGACTCGACCCGTGACGACCGTAAGGTGCCCAAATCCGATTCGAGGTCCGACCGAACCGATGAAACCGCGGCATCACGGTTGCGCCATCGATATGTCGCCGTAACGTCCCGCGTCGCATGGTGAACCGCCCGCGAGAGAACGCCGTCGGCGTTCTCGACCGGTTTGTCGTATTCGTCGCTCGCAGCCACATCACCGCTGTAGCCCAGTTGGAGGTACGCAAAAACGACTGGTGCGAGTGCCACGGCGACGATTGCCGCGGCCGCGAGCACGAGCTGTGCGCGATCCCTCACACGTACCACACCCAAATCGTCACGTCACCGCTCGTCGTCGTCACCGTCGAAACACCGATCGGGATACCTGCCGGTTTCCGATAGCCAACGGCACCGTGGGGGGTTTCGACTCGGAACATGAGGTTGTCCGGCAAGATTCGATCCACACGCCGTTCCAGCGCGTCTCGTTCGCGGTCGAACGACTGGGGCGAGTCGATAATTTCGGCCAACCGAGTCGTCCCCTGATGTCGCGGCGGCTCGCTCGCCAGCACGGTTCCCGCATCTTCGGCGTACAGATCGAGCTGTGCACCACGAGTGTCGGGGGATGGAACGCCGAGTGCGAATCCCATTGCAACACCGAGAATAAATATAACGCCGATACCGGCTTCCACGACCGACAACGAGAGTTGTCCTCTATTCATCGACCATCACCGCCAGCACGGCCTTTCGGGTGGTCGTCGGGTAGTACGTAACCCGGACGCTTCCGGTCGGAAGCGTGCTTCCGGACCCCTCGGTTTCGAACGCGAACCGAGTCGTTTCGAATCGCGAGAGCGATACCGAAAACGTCCCGTTGAGACCGGATTCGTTCCGCAGAACGATCCGACCGTTCGCTCGAATCGCACTCACGGTCGTTCCGGCCGGCGGTTGGACGACCAGCGTCGCGTTCGACGTACGCCTCGGCAGAGTAAACCGAGGACTGCCGGGTGAAAGTCGTGGGGTTCGCGTCACTCGCTCTCGTCGCTCGACGAGTACGACACGACGAATCGTCGGGCCACCGGTCGGATCACCCCGCTCGGCGAGGGTGGCATCGTTGAGGCCGATTCGCACGTCGTGAGTACCGATGGCCGGAAACAGCACTTTCATCCGTTTCTCGTCGAGTCTGTCGAGCTCGGCCGCAACGAGGACGTTCGACCGAACCGTCACCGGGCTTTCGTCGCTTACCATTCGTTCGCTCACCGCAACGCCGACCTGCCGAGCCGTGGCGTCCCGCTTCGAGCTGAGAAAGGCCCTGTCGGCCATTCCCACGCTCAATCCGGTTACCATCGTCAGGATGAGCAATGCAACCGCCAGTGCTGGGAGATTCATCTGCCCCCGCAGATTCGTCCGACACCCGGTCATGACTCGTCTCCCCGTTCGAGCTTTACGACGAGACCAGTCCGACCGCTGTAAATCACGACGACCGCTGGCTCGTAACTCGACCAGTTCCCACGCACCGTCGCGACGTGTGCTGGCACCGCGAGTCGCGTGCTCGTGTTCACACGTTCGTTCGGGTGAACCAGCGTGATATTTCGCCCCTTCGCTCGAACCTCGTATCCAGTTCCGCGAATCGTTTCCGGAAGTGTGACCCGCATTCGACCACGAACGGCGGTTCCGTTCGCAGGAATTGCTTGCTGTATTCGCTCTGCAGCCTTGGAAAGGACGCGATCACCGACTTCCTCCCCAACTGCGGTTCGGTAGTCGGGAACGACCCCACCGTACAGTGTCGTCGTGATCAACCCGACGTATAACAGTACCAATCCCGCTTCGAGCGTCTTTCCGATAACCGGGCTTACCGCTCGGTCGTCCATCATTGGACCTCCGTTCGCATATCGTGTACGACGAGATACGCGAACCGACGTCCGGGATATCGTGCGACGATGCTCGGAACGCCATCGTCATCGAAGTCGCGCATCGTCGTCGTGGCGTTCTGGCGCTCGAAGTATCGACGCCACGCAGTCGCCGTTTCCGTCTCGATAGCAACCCGGTACGTCCCGTTGCCGAGCGTCGTTCGAGTGTGCGTGACGTTCGTTCGAACGAGCGCAGGCGTACCGGTCTTCGAAACGACGATCCGTTCCGATGCGTTGAGTTTCACGGCACCGACGACCAACACGCCACCGTCACGGGATGCCGTTATCGGTGGGCGGGTATCTATCCGTGCGGAATCGTTCGTCCCGCGAACGACCGATCCGGCCACGTACGCGATTCGCCTATCTCCCCCCGTAAAAACCAGCGCATCGACTGAGATCGCTCGGACGACACCCGATTCGTCCACTATGCGGAGTTCACGCTCCGCGGTTTCTAACCTCCCCTTCGAAAACGAAATTCTACCGCGATGGACCCCCGTCGATTCGACTGGGGAGAACGCACGGTTCATGTCCGTCGCGACGCGAGTCGCATCGGCAGTCGCAGCATTGCTGTCGACGACCAGACCGACACTCGCGGTCAACGACGCAAGCGAGAGCACAACCGTCCCGAGGAGGAGAGCGACACCGACGACGTTCGACTGCGCACGCGTCACAACATTCCCGCCCCCGAAAAGACGAAGTACGCGATACCGACGAGTGCGGCAGAGTGGAGCAGTGCCTCGTAGAACCCTCGACCCGCATAGCCTGCGAACCAGCCACATGCAACCATCGTCGTTTGCGTGACGACGTAGAACCGCTGTCGGTCACGTGCCGGCTGCACCGCGTTCGGATCGAGTGCCAACCCCGCACTTGACGTGGACACCGCCGACAACTGCGAGAAACTATCAAGGACGTACGCGTTCACGGCGATCATGATGCCGACGACGAGCAGTGCGGTGGTCCACCCCACTACCACGTAAACCTGCATAGTAGATCGAAGCGCTTTCTTTTCGTGGTAGAGTCGGCCGATTTCGACCTGCAACGTATCGAACACGGTTTCGGTGTCGCCACCGACATCCAACGTTCCGGTGACGAGTCCGATCGTTTGGTTCGCCAACGGCGTACCGACGCTGGCGACGAATCGCGTCAGTGCATCCCGTCGAAGGTCGCCGTCGCGTGTAGTGAGGTTTGCATTGAACGCGAGGTCGTTCACGTCCTGTTGGAGCGCTCCGAGGTCGATGTCGCGCGCGACACGCTGAACTGCGGCGGAGAATGGCCGACCCAGTCCAACGTGGCCGGACACCGCATGGACGAAGTCCTTGATTTCGCGGTCTTTCGCATCATCGAGACGTGACCGCCGGACGGAGACGAGACCGACGGGGAGCGCGAACGCGACGTAAGAGAGCAATATCGTATTGGCGGGGGAGTACTCGAGCATCCAGAGCAGACCGGCGGCACAGAGTGCTATCGGAACCGCTAGTAGCACCGTGTTCGCGGGATTGACAAGAATCGTCGGGAACAGCTCGCCGACGCCTGTCGAACGGGCATATTCCGGTGATGACTGGTCGGCAGGGCGGAGCGACGCCATCACCGCTGCTGCACCCGCGCCGACGACGAGGATGAACCCACCACTGCCGTAGATGATGACCGCCCGAATCGAAAGCCAGCTGAATGGTCGTGGAGCAGGTGCGGCCATGCTGGGCGCAAGCACGCTCATCACCGTGAGAACGATAACCAGAAGCGCTGGAATGACCAGCAGAACGATGAACATCTCCGCGACCAGTTCGAGAAAGCCCTGTGCCTGGTCGCGCGAGCGTGATTGCCGATGGCTCAGCATCCGACTCTCCATGCGAAGATACTGTTCGAGTGCATCAGGGCCCTGTTCTGCGTGTTCGCGGAATTTGAGCAAGAACGGTGCGAGCACGTCCCGCGACGGCGTATCCCTGGCGACGAGCCGGAGGCCGTCGTCGATACTTCCGGTCAGGGCGGACTTGTTCAACACCTTCCGAAACGCGACGGCGGTTTCGCCGTAGGATTCCTCCCTATCGGCGACTTTCCGGAGCATCGCCAACCGGTCGTCGCTGCCCGACGAAAGAGCACGGAGATACCGAACAGCACCGGGCAAGGTTCGGTCGATGTTCGTTCGGCGCGCGCTCGCCGACCAACTGAGATAAAGTCCGCCGAACCAAATCACCGTTCGCTTTCCGAGACTGGCACAGACGACTGCGATAGCGGTCGCGGCGTACGTTCGCTGCATATTTGGCACCCGAATCCTATCGAGCACCGGTAAACCGTCGTGGAGAAATGACACCATCCCCGCGAGAACGGTGTCGGGAACCGCGACTATCAGTAAAAATATCCAACAGAACGTCGCGAGGAAAACGACCCATGAAATACCATATATTCGGGAGAGAAACACGTCGAAACTGGCGTTCACGTCGGTGGCGCGGTAGCGTTTCCGATCGTGGTCGTGGCGAGTGTGGTCAGCGTGCCGCGAGAACAGCGCGTACAGCGCGCGGTCGAAGAGACTGAGAGAACTGGAACTGTATTCGGTCGAATCGGTAGCGTGCGTTTCTGTGACCGTCATCCTCGCACCTCTCGCGAAACACGTTCCACCGTCGCCGCCTCGTTGTTCTGCAAGTCAGCAAGGAACGAAAACAGCTCCTCGAAGTCCGTCATCCCCTCCCGCTCTAAATACTGCACGTAGCCGTGTTTGCGGTGGAACTCGGCTTCGATATCTTCGATACTTCTGTCGGTACGGTTGGCGAGCCGGTGGAAGAACTGAAATCCGAGTTCGCGCTCTTCGTCGCCGAGTTGTGGATGATCGTACTCGATCTGGAAGGTTCCGTCGTGGTCACGCCACACGATGGTGTTCCAGTGAATCGTGGTCTCATCCTTGTGAATTACTCCACAACGGCCGTCTAAATCGGCGAACTCGTCTTCGCTCACCAACTCCACGATTTCGCCGACGTATCGCTCGCCATCTACGTATCGGGGGAAAACAACGAGGTCGATCTCCCGCAAGAGGTAGGACGGAAGGCCCTGCTCTATGACGCGGTTGACGAGTTTCTCGATGTTTTCGGCGTGTGTCGTCCCGAGGAGTCCATGGCCCGTGTTCAGCGATTCTGCGAACGTCTGGAACGAGGCAGGCGAGTTGATTTCGGCGATGACCTCCACGTCCGGATTGAGATAGTTACATTCGGTCATCAAATCGGCCATCGTCACCCGTTTGTAGTCGCTCTCGTGGTCACGAGTTGTAAGCGAAACGCCGGTTTCGTGCGGTAAACGATCCTCACGCGACCCTTCGTCGATACTGATTGGGCGGTCGCGGTACGGGATGAACGGCATATGCGCGTTCATCAACGTCGTCTTTCCGACTCCCGTTTGTCCGGAAAACAGCGCGACGCCGTGGTGTTCGTACAACTGCCAGAGCAAGGTGACGATTTCCGTGGAGAGGCTGCCGCCGTCGAGCAGATCGACGGGCGTCATCGTGTCGGGCGCCTGTTTTCGAATCGAGATATGAGGGCCGCCCTCCGAAATAACGGGGAGGGCAACCGCACAGCGGATCGTCTCCTCGTCCGGCACGCCGTCGGGCGAGAGGTTCACCTTCGCACTCGGATTGCTCGCGTTGAGTTCCACGCCGTCGGAGGCAGCCATCTGTGTAACGACGTTGACGAACGCCGATTCGTCCTCGAAGGCGAGGTTGGTCGGAATGCGCTCGCCGTGACCGATAGCACGACCGCGCGGAACGACTTTGATTCGCTCGCCGACGCGATTGGCTTCGATGTCCTCCAACAGACCATCCCGAATCGGGATGGTCAACTTGCCGTGCCCGACGTAGTCGCGGAGCACGTAATAAACCAGATCCGAAAGTCGGTCGTCCGAAAACCGGTGATCGACTGGTGGTATGGCGAGGTCGTACTCGGCGAGCGCGGTTCGGACACGATACTGTACCGCATCGAGCCACGCTCGAGTATTTCGTGCCGTGAGCCGCCGTGAAAGGAACTGCTGGGCACGTTCGCGGACGAACGCCGAACGGTCGTCAACGACGCCCCCGACGTTCGTCTCCCAGATGCGTTCCTTACATTCCTCGATGAGTCGGTCGTCGTCCGGCAGAAGGTTGGGTTCGATGACGGCGTACTTCGTCGCGAAATGCCCGGTAAACGTTTCACGACGAAATTGGTGAAAAAAGAAAGCAAGCGGCAACCCGGTGAGACGAAAATGTTGGAGAATGTGAGTGAATTTGCCGGACGATGTTGCCGGTACAGGGGTGAGAATAGGCGCATGTTGCCGATAACCCAATGCTCATACCACAACCCATAGACCCAATATGGTTAATAAGGCTACTGACGACGCTCATAATCAAACCACGGCGGCTTTCGCAGGAAACACAGATATGAACGCTCAAACACCTGCGAACGGAGTACAGCACGAGGTACCGATTCGGCAAGCATTCACCGACTTTATAAGGGATATGGAGTCACAAATGGCGTATGCCACTGTGATGAACAAAAAGAACGTTTGTAGGCAGTTTACTGAGTGGGTCGAAGACTTAGAGGACTGTACGCTGGCTACACTGTCGGGGTACCACCTCGGTCAGTTCAGTGCGTACCTGCGTGACGATAAAGACTTGAAGGATATTACACGCAAGCAGTACCTCTGTGAAGTCCGTACGTTCCTAACATGGTGCGAGAACAAGGAGATTGCACGAACGGGGATTAGCGACCGTATAGAGCTACCACAGCTTACCAAAGACGACATTCGTTCAGACGCGAAAATCAAACCCGACCGGGTACGGTCAGTTCTCGCGTATCTGGATAAGTACCGTCATGCTCGAAAAGAACACGTGTGGATACACTTGCTATTCAAAACAGGCGCGAGAATGTCTGCAATTCGTCATTTGGACTTGCGGCACGTCCATCTTGACCGGGGGCGTCCATATCTCGAATTAACCCACCGTCCCGAGAAAGGAATGCCACTTAAGAACGGTAACAAGGACGCGAAGAACGCTGAGAGACCAATCCTCATATCTGAGGATACCGCAACCCTGCTACGCGAGTATATCCAACACAACCGACACAACGTAACCGAAACAATCGAGAAAGAGGATGGTCAGACGGTCGAACTAAACCCATTATTGACAACAAGATACGGTCGATGGTCGCATTCCTCCACCCAAGACGTAGTGTATCAGTGGACGTGTCCTGCGGCAACTGGAGGAGAGTGTGAGGTACACGGCACGGAAATACCTTCCCGTGACGACGCTCACGACTGCCGCAAGTACGAAGGACACAGTGTTTCGCCACATAAACTGCGTGCCGCAAGTATCGTTCATCACCGGAACCGTGGTATAAGTGTCGAAACTGTGTCTGAAAAGATGAATGTGAGTATCCCGGTTATTAAAACACACTATGATAAACCTTCGACATCAGACCGGCTTGACCGACAGGCTGGAATCATAGATAAACTGTAGTCTCTCGTCCTACCCACCCTGCCTATGTTCGTTACTTAAACCGAAGCTATCTCTTATTACTTAAACTAACCGAAAGACTTAAATAGTAGTAGGTATATTGTCTGTGTGTAGGATATATAAGTCCTACAATCAATGTTGTTCGACATATCCCTCAATTTGGGATAGTAGAGCGGTCAATCCGCTCGCCCTCTACGGGTTTTGAACGACAATCTGACGAATCTCGAAAGTTCATCTTTCGGAATTGTTACGTTATCGTTGCGGGAGCTAATCCCCCGTATTAATAGGTTAGCGGCGGTTTCCGGCAGGTTCCCGACCTTCTTGAAATTAACCTGTCATCTTAACAATCATATAGGTGATATATTATGTCAAACAAAATGCCAATCTGGTTCGAGCCAGAACAGCGAGAAGATGTTTTTGAAGTTATTTCCAAGCGTTTCGGCGAACGGTCGAAGAATGGAGTAGCTGACGGTCGTGCAGTTAGAGAAATTATTAAAGAATACGACGAGATTGTGGGAGGTGAGAGATATGACTGAGATTTTAAATGTAGAACTGACAGATGAGCAAAAGCGACACATCCAAAGACGCAAGCAGGAGTCGGGAGATTCCATGAACACGACAGTGTTCTTACAAAATGAATATATCCCGCAACTCATTGAGCAGGATATGGAGAGTGACGACGATGGGTAATGAATCTGTCACTATCGCCATTGACGACGAAACCGGCGAGCGACTTCGAGCAGTAAAGGAACTGCTGTTTGACGACGACGATAGTCACTCATATCAAGAAACAGTCAAACGACTTGCCACCCTTCGACTTGAGGAGGAGGAGCAACGAGTGCAGGCCATATCGGAAGCACAAGAGCGTATGAGCGATAGTTTCGGCGATTCTGTTGAGAACTACACATCTTCGGATGAATGCCGCTCACAGGACAGTGAGGTAGCTTCTAAGCAAGCTGAAGTGGCGGATAAGATGTTTAACAAAGGTGACTAAGCATGCAGGGACAAAGTGTAGGTACAATCACTGTTCCGATGGATGTGTATAATGCCCTAAGACGAGCAGACGCTAATGGAGGGTTAGAGCATCTGTCAGATAGATATGAAAAAGAAATTGCTAAGTCCGATATGCAATTGTGGGTTCTCCAAGCAATAGCTGAGAAATCTAAAGAACTTGAGGGAATTGACGCAAGTGGTGACGTTATGGCAGACGTAGACGGTACGATTATCGAAATCGGTCAAGACCGTGACGACGAAGGTAACTTCGTTTCCCGATTCCGTTAAACTCACGCCAGCTAAGTCCTTAGACCACTGTTTAGGGTTTTATTTTCGGTTCAATCTCCCATTGTTTAGGAGCTTCAGTTTGTTTTTCTCCGATTCGTAAGAATCCACGCCATCTAAGGCTTCAGCCTGACGTTCTCACTTCGGCTAAAATCGGCTTCATGAGCTAATTCCCAGCATAGCGATATGGCGCATATCTTATCATTTTGGCAAGTATTTTTGTTGAAACAGTAAATATATCTAACATACGGCAACGGAAAGACTTAAGTAGTAGGAGCTACAATACTATTTAAAGATAACCAATACCGAAAATCATGAATGGCGGTCGTCCAGTCAGTCGAACAACCTTACTCGTTCCCACGCGAGCTACAGTATAAACAACTCACTCATTATACTTAAAGGTTTCGATTTTCTATCGGTTGTCATTCATGTAGGATATAAACATGAATGGAATACAAACATCTCAATCTACGACTTTAAGTACTACACAAACAACCGACAACGCGGCCCCGGAGCGCGCCTGTGTTCACTCCTTTGGCGAGGATGGAACAGATGACAAGAGGATTATACGTCTTGTAGCAGACTGTGCTGGCTATCTCGGCAAAGAGGCTGGCGATACTGTACCTGTAAACGAGGTAAGACTACAAGCAGAAGCGAACGGCTACACCGAAGACGAGTTTTATCAAATCCTTGATGAATCGGGGGCTATCGGCAAGGATAGATTCGTCGTACCTGAACGTGATGGGTCTATCTTTGGTGAGCTTTGGGAACCACATACGACATTCTTCGAGAAAGCACAGGCAGACGCACGAGGAGAACCACAGGCACAGTATCGGGAGAATACACCACGAAAGTATCCGAACTGCCTACCACCGGCTAATCCTTATAAAATCACTTCGCGCCTAAACGGATACACTTGGGTTCAGGCAAGTAACGGCTATCTCAAGATGGATAAAGACGTGCACACTCAACAATCTGTCAAAAGACGCCATGGCCGAACCAAGGATGTTGAACGATACTGCATAGAGAACTTCGAGAATCTAACTACAGTCTGGCTTACATTCAAGATACCCGAAAAGACAGTTGGCGGAAGCTGGCGGAATCCGATTGCACATATTCGGGAGTTTGAGCAAGGATATGACTCGGTTTACAGTAGTCTCTATCATCGTCTCAAGACACGCGACGACTACGAGTATGCAGGTGTCAGATTGTTCGCTTCCCGTCGAACTGGATACACGCATATGCACGTCGCTCTTTGGGTAAACGCGGAGCTATCCCGCGAATACTTTGAGCCTGTAGTTGACAACTTTGTGAACAATGCACAGACTGCAACGATGGAAGATAACCCGTATGACAAAGCCATTCGTATTCGTAATGTCAGTGATTCGGATGTTCAATTAGAGCAATCGGGCAATACGGACGTTGACAGAAAACGAGGAGCTACGACGAAACTCCCATCCGAAGTAAGTGGAAATCTTGATGTACTCAATAGGTATGAGGATACGACCGATTCACCTTCTGCCGAACTGCTACACGCTACTGCGCTCTTTGAGGCTGGCAAGAAGGCATGGAATCCCTTCGGGAGCTTTAACGAGATTGCTGATGGGATGAATACCTTCACGCGGAAGGCAGAAAGGGATGCGAAAAACTCGGACTGCCTACCACCGTCTGATCTTTCTAAAGAGATTAGCAGTGATTGTTTGATAGACTACTGTAATCTGAATGACTTGCTCTCACAAATCTCCCCGGCCAGCATACCACCGGCTAATGTTTCAAAGCCTATTCAGTCCTCTAAACTCTCGCCCTTCGACTGACCCCCATCATTTCGTATGGAGCTTTGGGTAGTATTGTATTCTCGCGCAAGAGCGAGATGTTCGCCTAACGGTTCGTGCTCAAAGTATCGAACCATCTCGGTACGAGGGTCGTATTCAACGACTCCGTTATCCCGCAACTTCGGAAGATGAACATGCCGTATCTCCGTCTCAATCGACTGGCGCGGGGTTTCTACAACTTCCGAGACTTCAGAGATAAGCGTCTCAAGCGAGACTGCCGAATCGTCGGTTTGGTGCAGTTCGTTAAGGATGCACCGACGTTGGTCGTTTCTCAAAAGGTCAAAGGTAGTGTTTAGGTCAAGATATAATGATTCTTTACTCATTGGGCAGACAGATGGGAGTCACGGGGATAAGTGATGGGGATACATTCAGTTCTATAGCTACCCCATTTGTGGCACGTTCACCCCCGGAGTTGCGTTGTCAAAACACCCTTGCAAACCGCTCATTAATATTCTTATCAGAAGTCTAACTTTTCCTTGATTCTGGGCACTATCTGCTCACTCGTATTTTTTCGAGGCAGACCAGATAATATACGCTTAGCTCAAGGGGAGGTATGGTACTCATTAACAAAGGACAAATACTCTACGCTCAACAGGGTGGTCTCTAAAGTTCGCTGGGGGTTGGTTGGTTGGTGCTTGCAAATGCAGGCTATAAAAATTCTTTGATTCGTCCGATGAAATAAATTCCTCTTGCTCGAAAGAGGGTGCTTGCATTAGCAAACTTCAAATGGGGACTGAGGTGATAATTATGCTGGTAGATTATCTAATCTAATCCCATGCACAATAGTTAAGTTCTTGCCGCCCGTTGCTACTTTTACGAAAGCCCACACGGTAGGTACGTGTGCGCGTCAGTCCTATCACTTCGTCGCGAAGGAGTCGGTACCGAGCAGGTGTTCCCGATAGATGACGACCGGTATCCGAAAGCTTCCGAAGGTGACTGTATGCGTTTCGACGCGTTCACTTGCGAACCGTGCGAGATAGTCCGCGTCCGCCGAAAGCTCGGTGTCGGCGGGCGCGTAGTTTTCGGTGTGGACGACGAGCCGGTCGCCCGCCGCGTCGGCGACTTCAATGTGGTCGTCCAACGCGAGCGGTGTCAATTTCCCGAGGCAGAGCAGTTCTGCCAGCGCGTGGTACTCGACGCGCCGCCGCCCGTCCGGGGAGAGGTCGGTGAGCCGGTCGATGGCACGTCGGTATTTCGGGTCGAACCCGCGTTCGACGCACTCCACTGCACCTTCGCGCGTCAGCGGACGGCGGAGATTTGCGGTGGCAAAATGCTCTCGGATTCGAACGAGAGCACGTTCATCGCGTGCGCCGAGTACGGGAGTTCGAACGTCGTAGTGAAAATCGTCGTCCTTCTCCCGAATCGTGGCGACGACGCCGGGATGGAGTTCGCGCTGGTCGCGCACGTCGGGGGCGTACCACGCCTCGGGGTCGTCCGGGGGAATCGGCGGCGGGACGATACTGGTGGCAGGTGAACTAGTCGTTGCCGTATCGAGTGGAGACATCTCGGTTACGCCATGGTGGTTTGTTTCTTCAATTTAAACTTTCGGAAACCATATCAATGCATAATTATATCAACAACATGGTGTATTGTACGCCAGGCGTATTTGCTGAATTACTGCCTCAACCGGCTACGGCCGAAACGACGACAGTGACATGGGTGAGGAACTTTCGCTGGCGTTTCATTATACTATTATCGAATCGCGACGTTCGCCCGTGGTCTTTCGATCGGACATTTTTCAGCAATTGTATCAGGTTTATTATTATTCTCTTATTCTCATCCCTCACGTACTGTTCTCGCGATGTACGAAAACATCCTGATACCGACGGACGGGAGCGAATCAGCATCGAAAGCGGTAGCGGAAGCTATCAGATTGGCGGACGTCTTCGATGCGACGCTCCACACCATCTACGTGGTTGACCTCGGTGAGATCGGGATTGAAACGTACGAGGGTGCGGTTCTAAACAATCTCGAAGAGGTGGGGGAAAACGCGGTTGCAAAGGTGCTCGAACAGGCGGCGGACGCGGGTGTCGAAGTGAACAGCGAAGTCGTTACCGGTGGACATCCCTATCGTGGAATCCTCGACTACGTGGACGACCACGACATCGACCTCATCGTGATGGGTACCCACGGGCGACGGGGGCTCAACCGGTATCTCCTCGGCAGCGTCACCGAGCGAGTCGTACGCTCGGCCACCGTCCCGGTGCTGACGATTCGCGACGGAAACAACGCTACGTGATGGGACCGGGACGTGTCCGGATTTCCCACTGGGGCGGTTGCCGTCAGAAGCGCCGTGTCTCCCAGTGGTTCCAGTTCTCGACGAGTTCATCGACCAGTTCCGATCCGACTCGATAGACGTTCGTCACGCTGGGGCGGAAACCACCGGAATCCGCGGCGAGGCTCTCCTGTACCGTCTGACACTGATGTGGCTGGTCGAAGTTCGAGACGCTTCGGAGACTGACGTAGCGGTCCAAATGCCCGAACCGGTCGAGAACGCGTGCGGTCGCGAAGTCCTCCATTTCGGTAGTGGCGTAGGTACTCACGCCGTACTCCTCGGCGATGTGCGCGGCTTGGTCGGAGAACGTGGAGCCGTGCCAGTACGTATCGCCGCACATCGTCGTTCCGACGCCGACGAACGGGTCCGATTGAGCTGTTTCTTGCGAATACAGCTTTCGGTACTCCTTCGCGCGCTCCGAATCGGTCAGCGAGACGCGTTTTCCGAGCCGGTGTGCAGTTTTCACGAGTCCGTCGTTCAACTCGTAGGCGTGATCGGGGCGATGCGGACGAAACATCATCGCGTGTGGGTCGGCTTCACCATCCGAACGTGACCAGCGATGTACCAAATCCCAATCGGCGACACCGTCGCTCACGAACACCGACCCGAGCGTTCCGACATCCGGTGGCGAACCGGCGATGCCAGCGGTAACGAAATAGGCGTTCTCGAAGTCGAATTCGGGTGATCGGAGTATCGCGGTCAACGACGAGGCGGCGTTCGTCTTTCCGATTCCGACGACGGTTCCGGCGACACCGTCGTCGTTGTGATACACCGGTGCGAACGCTCCGGGAACGTCCACGGTGTGGGTCAAGTCGTAGTTCTGGTACCACAACTGAAACTCACCGGGCGCGTCGGTCGTACCCTCTCGCTTTTTCAGATCCGCGACTTCGAACGCCGCGATGACGAAAACGTTTACATCGACTTGATCGGTCGCCGCCTCCGGAGACGTGTCCGTCTCTCCCGTCGCGCTACCTGCAAAGCCTGCACCGAGGGTTGCACCGGTCGCCTTGAGGAACTGTCGCCGAATCATCGCGTTCCGCTTTTGTACCATATCGGTGATCTCAGATTCATGCCCTTCAAGATATCGAATTAAACGCAACTATATGCATATTCTTGTGTTGAATCCATATGTTATATGCAAATTCTTGTATGCTATCGGGGTCGGTCGTTGCGGCTGTCCGTTCGAAATCGAACGGCCAACAGAACCGAATCACGTCGGTGCATACTCCTCGAAGGCCTCCTTCGACACGCTCTACAGCCGACGAACCGTTTCGGAAACGACATCGACGCCGATAGGGAGCGACTCCTCCTCGATGTCGAATCGAGCAGTGTGGTGACCGTAGGGGTTGCTCGCGCCGATTCCGACGTAGGTCGCTTGGCCACCGTTCTCCTGCACGCGCCGGATGAGATAGGAGGCGTCTTCGCTCCCGGCCATGTCATCGCAGGCGACGATTTCGTCCACGCCGTCGACGTCCCGGGCCGCGTTCGCGACTGCCTCAGCGATGTCGGTATCGGCGGCGAACGTCGTCGTCTTTCCATACAGTCCCGTTTGTACGTCCACATCGTGCATGTCCGCTGCCGCGGAGACCACCCGTCGCGCTCGTTCGAGCATGGAGTCGTTGAGGTCGGCGGAATCGCCGCGAACCTCGACGCGCATCTCGACGTGTTCCGGGATGATGTTTTGTGGATTCGGTGACCGAACCTGCCCGACGTTGATTCGCGTGACACCGTCGCTGTGTCGCGGCAATCCGTAGAGGTTTTGTATCGCGGCTGCGGCCGCCTGAAGCGCGTTTCGACCTTCTTCGGGTGCGCCGCCCGCGTGGCTTGGCTCCCCGTGGAACGTCACGTCCAGTTTCGCGTTCGAGAGCGGGTGTTCGAACGCCGCGACGACGGTTCCCGTCTCGATACCGAGCCCGAGATGGATCGCGACGAGGTGTTCGACGTCGTTCAGATGGGCCGTTTCGCTCATCGGGAGACCACCGCGGCCGCCCTCCTCTGCGGGTTGGAAGAACAGCTTCAGCGTTCCATCGAACCCTCCGCCTCGGTCGAGTTCGCGTGCGACACCGACGCCGATGGCGGTGTGGCCATCGTGACCGCAGGCGTGCATCTCGTTGGGATGTGTGCTGACGAACCCCTCGTCGACGGGTCGATGGTCGTCGTCCTGCGCTTCGGTTCGTTCGAGAGCGTCCATATCGACACGGACACCGACAACGGGCCCGGTGCCGTCACCATAGGTTTTGCTGGCGACGAGCCCGGTGATACCGTCCATTCGTTCGAGATACTCCTCGGGTGCGCCTTCCCGTCGCGCTCGTTCGACGGCGGCGAGCAGCTCGTCCTCCGGTGGAACGCCGAGCCGTTCGTCGGGAGCAACTGCCTCGTCTCCGAGGTGGAGCGTGAAGTCGCGTTCCGCGAGTTCGTCGGCGACGAGCGCGGTCGTTCGAAACTCCTTCCACCCGGCTTCCGGATAGGCGTGAAGGTCTCGACGTAAGTCCACTACCGATCGATTGTCACTATCTGACACAGGGGGCAAACGGCCGAGTGTGAACAAAACACTATGGATTGCGGTAACGCGTGTCCGCTTGATTTAATGGCTGTAATATGAATTATGTTTAATTTATCCTACGATTATCATTTCTAACCATGAAAAAGCTTTTTGGCCGATTGGCATCTCGTCTGAGAAGACGCATGGCAAGGCGTGACACGACAACATACAACATAGATCGTAGACAGTTCTTGGGTATCGCCGGTGCGCTCTCGAGTGGAGCACTAGCCGGTTGCTTTGGCCAAGGTTCCGACGATTCGTCGGGCGGTAACGATGGTGACAAGGTGCGGCTGAACGTCGCGCTCTCCGCGGAAGTGTGGAACTTCGACCCCGCACTGTGGACGGATACCGCGACGAGCACCATCGGCGGTCTCGTCTACGACGAGGTAATCGAACTCACGCCGGACAACAAACTGAAGCCAGGTGTGGTCGAATCGGTTCCCGAGGCGACGGCGGGCGGAAAAGCGTTCGAGTACAAACTCCGTGAGGGACTGAAATTCCATAACGGCGACGACGTCACCGTCGAGGACTTCAAATACTCCGTCGATTGGATCCTCAACCCGGACAACAAATCGCCCATCGCGAGCCGATTTCCGTTCGTCACGGGGACGGAAATCGTCGGCGATAGGACGCTTCGATTGAACCTCGAGCAGCCGTTTTCGACGCTGAACTGGTGGTTGACCCGCGGACTCGAAGGTATCGTTCCGAAAGGCTCGCGTGGCAACGTCGCAAAAGGCAAGGGTCCGAGCGGCCTCTCGACCGACCTCACGAAGAATCCGGAGGGTGCAGGCACGGGACCGTTCAAATTTTCCGAGTGGAAAAGCGGCAGCCACGTCCTGTTGACGAAATTCGACGATTATTGGAAGGACGACCAACCGAAAGTCGATGAAATCAAATTCAACTTCATCTCGGAAAACTCCACCCGTCTCGCGAGGCTCCGGTCCGGAAACGTCGACCTGACGAACAAGGTACCACCCAAGGATTTCGAGTCGCTGAAAAACCGCCCGAAAGTCCAGACGGAAAGCGTCCCCGGAAACACCACCGAGGTGCTGTACGTCAACCTGATGGAAAGCGGGGACAACCCGATGAGCAACGTCAACAACCGTCGGGCTGTGCTGTTCGGCACCGACGCACAGGAAATCGTGGACGAGGTGTTCCACGGTCAAGGCGTGGTTCAGAAGGGGCCGTGGTATCCCGACGACGAGTGGACCTCTCCGAAGCTGAAGAAAATGAACATGTACGACCCGAAGAAGGCCAAAGAGGAGTTGAAAAAGGCCGGAAATCCGGACGGGTTCTCGATGGAGATCCTTGCCACGAAAGGGTCGTGGTTCAAGGACGAGGCGGTCATCATCCAGAATCAACTCTCCCAGATCGGCATCGACGTCACCGTTACGACGATGGACAAATCGACCCTGTTCAATCAGGTCTACGGAACGACGGATTGGCACGCTGCGATGGAGGACTGGGGTCAGTCGATTCCGGTTGCCACGTACTGGCTCGATGCCGGATACGCGGACAACAACCACAACCACAACAACTGGCACCATCCGTCCGAGGACCTCAAAGATCCGTACGAGGCGAGCGGTCCTCCGGCCCCGAAAGATGCGAAGGGTGATTTCTCGAACGGTCACGAGTGGTTCGTCTCCCGACTTCGGGAGGCACAATCCGCGGGAAGCGAGCAGAAACAGAAGGAAATCGTCTGGGAACTCGAAGAGTATCTCGTCGAGAACGCCATCCAGATCGACCTCGCGTACGTGAACAAGCTGGAGGCGTGGAACAACTCCGTCTCCGGGTACGACATCGGGACGTTCGAAGACGAATACCGCACCGCGATGGTCGGGAAGGGGAACTAACGCCGACAGACACCCGTTTTTCCGAATGCAATACAATACTACACACCGCGGGACGGTGCATCGCCGATGAGTATGGCCAGGTACGTGTCGAAGCGACTGCTTCTCACCGTTCCCGTTTTGTTGGGCGTGAGCGTGGTCGTTTTCGGCCTCGTCCACCTCGCGCCGGGGGGTCCGGTTCGGGTGATGCTCGGTCCGCTTCAGAGCGCGGAGTTGGTCGAGCAGATTCGGGCGGATTTAGGCCTCAACCAACCCCTGTACGTCCAGTATGGCCAGTGGTTGTCGAACGTCCTCACCGGGAACTTCGGTACGTCGTGGACGGTTCAGCAAGGAACACCGGTGAACACGCTGATCGGTGAGCGGCTACCGGTAACGCTCGAACTCTCGATACTGAGCATGCTGGTCGCCATCTCTATCGCCATTCCCGCAGGTATCATCAGTGCGGTACGACAGAACAAGAGTGCGGACCACGCGGCGCGCATCGCCGCTCTCGCCGGGATATCGATCCCGGATTTCTGGCTCGGTATCATCCTCATCATGATATTCGCCGTCCAGTTCGGATTTCCGTGGGCGACGGGCGGATGGGTACCACCGTGGGAAGATCCGGTTACGAACCTCAAACAGCTACTGCTGCCCGTCATCACTCTCGGTACGGCGTATTCGGCCCTCATCGCGCGAATGATGCGCTCGGAGATGGTCGATGCGCTCGGCCAGGATTACATTCGGACGGCCCGAGCGATGGGCATCAAAGGGCAGGAAGTCGTCCTCAAGGACGCGACCAAGAACGCGCTGATTCCGGTCGTCACCGTCATCGGAATCGGCCTCGGGCAGTTGATGAACGGGGCGATTCTCACGGAGACGGTGTTCGACCTCCCGGGCGTCGGTCGGTTGTTGATAACTGCCATCGACCGCCGGGATTACCGGGTCATTCAGGCGCTCGTGCTGTTCATTGCGGTCGTCTTCGTGTTCTCGAACCTCATCGTGGACGTGTTGTACGCCTACCTCGACCCGCGCATCAGATACGACGGAGGGAAGTAAAATGGCGATTCAAGACGAACGATCGAACGTACACGACTCGAACAGTACCACGAGCGACCACCGAAGCCAACTGGAGATGTTCTGGCGGGAGTTCCGCCGGAACAAACTGTCGCTCGTCGGCGGAAGCATCATCGCTGTGATGATACTGACCGCACTGTTCGCCCCGGTGCTGGCACCACACGATCCGATACAGCAGTTCGACGCGCCGGAGGGCGAACACAACCCACTGCCGCCGGGAGCGACAGTCATCGAGAAGGACGCCAGCGGGCAGACGATCGGAACGACGACGGTACTGCTCGGTACCGACCATCACGGTCGCGACATCCTTTCGCGGCTCATGTTCGGATTACGAACGCTCCTGACCGTCTCCCTCGGCGTCGTGTTGTTCTCGATGGCTATCGGCGCGACGGCCGGGGCGATCGCTGGCTACTACCGCAATAGCTGGGTGGACGAGATCATCATGCGGTTTATGGACATCCTGTTCTCGTTCCCGAGTCTCATCTTGGCGATCGCCGTGCTCGGTGTGCTCGGTGTCGGAAAAACTTCGTACGGGTCGTTCACGCTGCCGAACCTGCTGAAGATAATCGTCGTCATCGGAATCGTCTACATCCCGAGCTTCGCCCGCGTCATGCGCGGTTCCGTACTGAAGGAGATGGAAGAGGACTACGTCGATGCGGCGAAGGCGCTCGGCGCGAGCGACCGACACGTCTTGACGAAGGATATCGTCGTCAACACGATTCCGACCGTCGTCGTGCAGGCGACGCTGTACATGGGAACTGCGGTGCTGGCGAGCGCGGCACTCTCGTTTCTCGGACTCGGAATCCAACCGCCGAAAGCAAGTCTGGGATTGATGCTTTCGAACGCCCGTGGCTATCTCTATAGCGGCGAATGGTGGTATTCGGTGTTCCCCGGCGTCATCATCGTGCTGGCGATTCTCGGCTTCAACCTGCTGGGTGACGGCCTGCGCGATGCGCTCGACCCACGGTACACGGAGGAGGGTGCAGAATGAGTGGTCCAGTCCTCTCCGTCCGTGACCTCGTCACTCGCTTCTACACCGAAGAAGGAACGGTCAAAGCCGTCGAGGGGACGTCGTTCGACCTCTACGAGGGCGAAACGCTCGGCATCGTCGGCGAATCCGGGTCCGGAAAGAGCGTCACCGCACTGTCGGTGATGAAACTCATCGAAAAACCCGGCCGTATCGAAAACGGGGAAATCATCTACCGAGGGGATGACCTTCGGGAGAAGTCCGATGCCGAAATGCGTCGCATCCGAGGCAACGAAATCGCCATGATGTTTCAGGACCCGATGACGAGTCTGAATCCGGTGTTTACCGTCGGCCAACAGATCGCCCGCGTGATTCGCACGCACAACGATATTTCGGAGGCCGACGCCCGCGAACGGGCGATCGAGTTGATGGCTGACGTCGGCATCCCGGAACCGGAGTCGCGAATCGACAACTATCCCCACCAGTTCTCCGGTGGGATGCGTCAACGGGCGTTGTTGGCAATGGCGATCTCCTGCGAGCCGGACGTGCTCATCGCCGACGAACCCACGACGGCCCTCGACGTGACCATCGAGGCCCAAATCTTCGACGTACTCGACGAGTTGCAGGAAAAGTACGGCATGAGCATCATCCTCATCACGCACGACCTCGGCGTCGTCGCGGGGAGTTGTGACCGCGTCGCGGTCGCATACGCGGGACGCATCGTGGAACGGGCGAGTGTCGATGATCTGTTCGACAGTCCCCGTCATCCCTATACCCGTGGATTGATGCGGTCGATGCCGCGTCTTCGCGGTCGAAGCGACCGACTGACACCCATCGAGGGGAACGTGCCGAACCTCATCGCACTTCCGAGCGGTTGTTCGTTCCATCCGCGATGCCCACATGCCACGGAGGCGTGCAAACGGTACGACCCACCACTTCGAACGGTCGAACCGAACCGGGAGGCCGCGTGTCTTCACGCGGCCGGATACGGTTCGATTCCGGGCGATGGAACCGCCAGTAGGGCCGTGACGGATGGTGGAGTCGGTGAAACGACGGCTGATGGAGGGTCGGACGATGAGTGACGACCCACTCGTGGAAGTCCAGGGCCTGACGAAACATTTCGTCCAGCAGGACGGCATCATCAACCGCTATCTCGGTAACACGGAGACGGTGAAAGCCGTTCAGGACGTGAGTTTCGACATCGAACGGGGAGAAACGTTCGGATTGGTCGGCGAGTCCGGAAGCGGAAAATCGACGACTGCACGGTCGCTGCTTCGACTCGACGAACCGACCGACGGTGTCGTCCGATACGACGGCACCGACTTCACCAAACTCGGGAGCGGCGAGGTAAAATCGATGCGAAAGCAGATGCAGATCGTGTTTCAGGACCCCGCATCGAGTCTAAACCGGAGGAAGACCATCGGTCAAATAATCAAACAGCCGATGAAGATACACGGCCTCTACGCCGGTGAGCGGGACGAGCGCATCGACGAACTCATGGAATCGGTCGGCCTGCCGCCACAGTGGTCGAACCGATATCCACACGAACTGTCGGGCGGGCAACGCCAGCGCGTCGGCATCGCGCGTGCGCTGGCGGTTGACCCCGATTTCATTGTCGCCGACGAACCCGTTTCCGCGCTCGACGTGTCGATCCAGGCCCAGATACTGAATCTGCTTTCGGACCTGCAGGACGAGTTCGACCTCACGTTCCTGTTCATCGCCCACGACCTCTCGGTCATCCGCCACGTCTGCGACAGGGTTGCCGTGATGTATCTCGGCGAAATCGTCGAAATAGCCGAAACGGACGAACTGTTCGCCAGTCCACAGCACCCCTACACGCGGGCACTGCTATCGGCGATTCCCGAACCGGATCCGGTACTCGCCAGACAGCGCGAAGTGCTGTCTGGCGAGGTCCCGTCGCCGATCGACCCGCCAAGCGGATGCTCGTTCCATCCGCGGTGTCCGAACGCGACGGAGGAGTGTCGTTCGGTGGACCCCGCTCTGGAACAGGTCGATGGGGGGACTGAGGGCCATCACGCCGCGTGCGTCCACGTGACGGCGTTCGAATCGGAGACCGGTATCGCCACCGACGAAGTCGCCATCGACGAACGATACAGTATCGACTCGTTCCCCCACGCGAACGGCGTCGGCGGGGGAGCGACGGACTGACCATGTCGCTCGCCCTGAAACCGCTCCTCCGACTCGGGCTGACGTTCGCCATCGTCTGGTTCTATCTGGGCTTGACGGGGACGTGGTTCGACGGGTGGCCGCGCGTGCTCGTGACCATCGCGCTCGGCATTCCGACGTGGCTCGTCGTCAGCCGCGCGCTGTTCCCGGCGAGCGATTCGGATCTACGGTTGGACGAAAAGTGGGACGAATAAGGACGGCTCACTGAAACCGAGCGTGAGGGATACTCGCGTTCAGAAGTCATGAACCGCCTCGGTGATTCGGTTTTCGCGGTTCGTGACGCCGTACCGTTAGTGACGACCCTCTGCAAATTCCTCCACGATTTTATCACAGAACGCGGGCAAGTCGTCCGGATCACGGCTGGTTACCAATCCTTGGTCGACAACGACCTCCTCGTCGACCCATTTTCCTCCCGCATTGCGAATGTCGGTCCGCAAACTGGGATACGAGGTAAGCGTTCGGCCATCGACCACGCCCGCCTCGATCACGGTCCATGGACCGTGACAAATCACGCCCATCGGCTTGCCCGCCTCGGCGAACTCCCGTACCAATCGCACCGCGTTCTCGTCGGCACGAAGTCGGTCGGCACCGACGGCACCACCCGGAACGAGTAGTGCATCGTACTCGTCCGACGATATCTCGGAGAACGTTCTCTCGACCTGAAACGAGTCGCCCGGTTCGAGGTCGTTGTTGACCGTGCGAACCTCACCGGTTTCGGCACCGATGACATCGACGGTTCCCCCGGCATCCTCAACCGCTTCCTTCGGTTCGGTGAACTCTACTTGTTCCGTTCCCCGCTGTGCGATGAAAATCGCCACTGTCGTGTCGTCGAGTGTGTCTGCCATCCTTATCTCCCCCGGAGAGTCCTGGACTCCGCAGACTATGTTAAATATTGTGGCGACCCGTTTGCTGTCGTGATTGTATGTCTCTTAGGTGACCGGTCACTCCGGCGAAGTCGTCTCCTTCTTCCCCCGTTCGATACGATTACCCAGTCGGTAGACGGCGCGGAACGCGACCAACGCGATGCCGACTTCGAGGAGTCCGGTCACCGTGAATGCCATCGTAAACCCGAGTCGGTCGGCGAGGCCGCCGCCGACGAGGAAGCCGGTCAGGAATCCGAGGCTTCCGAAGGCGTTGAACCCGGCCATGGCGACGCCGCGGTCGCGGTCGGGCGCTACGTCAGTCACGAGTGCCATCGTCGCCGGGGAAACGAGTGCGCCGCAGACACCGACGGCGATCATCGCTCCAGCGGCGATGGGAATCGAGGGTGCGAGTCCGACGGCGATGACGGTGACGCCGTAACAGATCGAGCCGACGATGACCGGTACGAACCGGCCGATTCGATCGGAGAGTCGTCCCATCGGATACTGGAGGAGTGCGAACGGGGCGAAAAAGAGCGCGAGCATCAGTCCCGTCGTACCCGCATCCAAGCCGAACTCGGTCTGGAAGTACAGGGTCCCGACGAGCGCGAAGAACCCAGCCGTCAATCGGTCGATGAAGCCGAACGCGTACGGTATCGTCAGTTCCGGACGGTCACGGAGTCGCGCAAGAGCCGTCGCGACGGTCGCGTGTGAGGAGGACGGGACGTGTTCGGGAATTGATATCGCGAGCAGCCCGGTACCGAACATGAGTGCGCTCGCGGCGACGAGCGGGGTCGTGGGGTGAATCTCGGAGAGTTGCCCGCCTATCGGCGCACCCATCGCAGTGCCGAGGCCGATAGCGATACCGGCCGCACCCATGTTCCGGCCGTGGCCCCCTCGAAGATCCATCAACATCGTCATCGACAGTGAGAACGCCGCGATCGTTGCAGCACCCTGTGCGACCCGAAGCCCCAACACGGAACCGAACGAGAGGTCGAGCGTCGGCGCGACGGCGAGTGCCGCGTACCCGATAGCGCCGCCGAACGCGCCAGCCACCACGAACGGGACGCGTTTTCCGAGACGATCGCTCAGATGTCCCCACACGCCCGCACAAACGACGAACGCGGCGAATTCTGCGACAAGAAACCACGTCCCTCCGTCGAGTCGGTCGGTCGCACCGAGATGGACGACGAGATCCGGGACACCGGGATAGAGGAGTACCTGTGCGAGTAGCACCGTCCATATCACCGCGGCGAGGCGGACGCGCTCGCCGCGTCCACCGTTCGTCAACCGACCCATCATCGGTGATTAGGGTCGCCGTCGGAAAATCCTATCTACATTGTCGTGCCGACTCGACCCGTTGGCCCCCTCCATCGACCAAGTATGGTTTTGAAAGCGTGCAATAAATATCGATTCCGAAAATCCATCTTGTAACGTCGGAAATATTCAAATTACATTTAGTACAAATAACTCCTCAAATATTTATTTGATTTAACTTTAGATAAATATAACAGTTCACTCGGCGATTTATTACTGTCCATGTCGGGCAAAAACAGCGGCCGAGAGTCGAAACAAAGTACGAACGACGATCGATTTCGCATGAATCGGCGGCAGGCACTGCAACTCGCGGGTCTCTGTGTTGGGAGTTTGGCGGTTCCGGGAATCGGCTCTACCGACGTTCGAGCGGCGTCGGACTGTGCGAACGGGCCGTTCGAACGAACGTATTCCGGTGCGACGGTGAACATCGCTCACCTCGATAGAAAGCGGGGGCGGAAAGAGGGATCTAAAAAGCGGAGCGGTCCAGCGTCCCCAGCAAGCGAGCGGGAGATGGAATCGCTGCAGTCGAACGCCGAAAGGGGACGGCACGGACGACGGTCGCGGAACGAGGAACGAGCCGACGAGGACGACGAGGGACTGTCGATTCACGACGAATACGACGGTGTGGGGGCGGAAGGGACACGCGGCGGTGTTCCGTCGGATTCACAGATCGCGACGGGGCGAAGCAAGAACGTTCACGCGCTCAACCAGCAGATCGCTGTCTTCAACAAACGTTCGGGGAACCAACAACTGAAGGTACAACTCGAAGATCTGTTCGAACCGGTCATCGACGAACCGGAAGGCGGGTTTGCCTACGGCTATCCGTTCGTTTTCGACCCTCGGGCCAGATACGACCGCAACGAGGATCGGTTCGTTATCGCCGCAGTGCAGTACGAACCCGGAATCACGGCGGACGGCGAAATCGTCGATAGGGAAGAACAGGAAGAAGGAAAGGAACCGGGAGAGGAGGAAGGCAAAGAGGGCGACTCGGAGCCCCTCCAACGCCCACCGAAAGGCTGGTGGTGTATCGCCGTTTCCGACAACAGCAATCCGAACGGAAAGTGGCACGTCTACCGCATCCCGCCGCTGAACAACGAAGGACTCGTCGATTACCCGACGCTCGGACTCGACCGGGACGCGGTCTACCTCGCACAGAACTTCTTCGGCGAGGAGTTCGAGGTGACGATGGTGACCCTTGACAAGGAGGCGATGTACGACGGTCGGGACGTGACGGCGAACCACTTCACCGCCCTCGACAATCCCGACGTCGCCAACGAGGACTTTACGGTCCAACCCGCGCTCCAGCCGTTCTCGGGCGGTAGCGACGGAACGTTCTATCTCGTGGATAGCGTCTTCCCGTCGCCGACCGCCAGCGCGCTTACACTCTGGGAAGTGACCGACCCGGTAAACGACCCGTCGCTCGACTGTTTCACCGTCGATGTCGAGGAGTTCGCCTACCCGCCCACGGCCCGGCAGCCAAACTCGGAAAAACGCATCGACACCCTCGGAACGCGGCTGATGAACGCGGACTACAACGACGGGTCGTTATGGACGGCGCACACGATTCAGTACGACTGGAACGGCGACGGGAATGCCGTCGCCGCCATCAAATGGTACGAAATCGACACGGAAGCCCGTGAAGTCGTTCGGAGCGGCGTTTACGGCGATCCCGACAGGTCCTACTTCATTCCGACGGTCGGGTCCGACGGCGATTCGACAGTCATCACGCATAACGTGAGCGGGCCGGACACCTTCCCGCGAATGGACGTTCTCGGCCGGAACGGGGATGACCGGGGAGATGACGGTAACGAAGGGAATGATGACGAAAACGGATGGCGGTCAGTCGTCGTTCAGGACGGTGAATCGCGGTACGACTACGGCGAGGGTGAAGACGTCATGCGTTGGGGAGATTACAACGGCGTCAGCCTCGATCCCGACGAAAGGACGTTCTGGACCGTGAGTCAGTACTCGCCGGACATCAACATCGACCCGGATGCGGAGGAGCGCGACCCGTATCACACGCGAATCGCGGAAATCTCGCTCGACGACTGAGCGACCGATCGCTTCGACCGATCGTTTTCTCAGACGCCGGGTCGTTCTTCGAGCGCGAGCGCGATGCCGAAGCCGACGAGGACGCTGGCGCTCGCGTATCGAAGTGCGTTCCGAATACGTTCTCGCTCGGTTATCGTTCGGCGTGCCCGACTGGAGAAGACGGCGAGGATCGACTGATAGCAGAAACCGAGCATTCCGAACAGGGCGCCGAGCATGAACGTCTGGACGGCGAAACTGCCGCCGGGTTGGACGAACTGAGGGAGGAAGGCGAGGAAGAACACGGCGACCTTCGGGTTGAGAACGTTGATCGTGAACGCCTGTCGGAACGATTCGCCGTGCGTTTGGCCGGTGTCTTCGGGCGTTATTTCGAACTCATCGCCGTTTCGGAACGTCCCGACGCCGAGGTAGACGAGGTAGCCCGCTCCGACGATTTTGACGGCGGTGAACGCGAGGGCCGACGCTTTCAGGACGGCGGACAGTCCGAGTACGGCGGCGGTAGTATGAACGAGACAGCCGGTAGACGTTCCGGCAGCGGCCGCCACGCCTGCGGTTCGACCGTCGCTGACGCTCCGTTTGAGCGTGTACATGCTGTCCGGTCCGGGTGCGACGTTCAGCGCGAGCGCTGCCGGGACGAACGCGAGCAAAACGCCCATGTCGATCATACGTGAACGTCAGGGGCATCCGGTATAAACGCTGGGTGGCTGAAGGAGCCTCCTTCCGACCGTCGGGGCGCCCGAACTGGTCGTCCTGTTCACGATACTCTCGCGAGAGTATCGTCTATGCACGCTCCGCCGTTTCGTCGGCGTCGCGCCCGCGCCCGTCGTTCGATTCCGTGGATTCGGCGTCGTCGGACCGTCCGAACAACCCGAGATGCAGGTAGGCCCATGCCTCCGCCCTCTTTTTCCGTGTCATTTTCATCGTTCTCCGTGTCGTCGATCGTCGCTTCACCCGTCCCTATGATTTAGGGGAACCTAAAAGTTTGGTCGCGGCACGGATTCGAATGACACTGGCTGTCCGACTTTCCTCGAAACCGAGCCACAAAAGCCACCACCTCCCATCGATTGGTATAACACGAAACCGTACCAATGTCCCGGACAGATTCGGACGACCAGTTGGGGTTCGACCAGAACGTCGATTATCTCGGACGCGCACTCAGAGCTATCGTCCCGCAGTGGGTCGCCCAACGAAGCATCACGACAACCGTCACGACCGACCGACCGAGATACGAGGTCGGCGACGAGATACGAATTACGGTCGTCTTCGAGAACCGACTCCCGGTTCCGATGGTCGTCGAAACGCCGCGACAGCGACTTTGGGGATGGGAAGTGGATGGGCAGCTCGAGGCGAGTGACCAACCCTACTACGTCCGCGACAGACCGAACGCGTTCTACTTCCGAGCGCGAGAGAAAAAGCGCGCACACGTGACGTGGGACGGCCGATTCGAGCGGCGCGACGAATCGGCCCGCGTCCCGGCCGAACCGGGGGAGTACACGATCAGCGCCTATCTCGCGACGGACGACGAACGGCCACGTGACGGGACGACCATCACGCTTCGATAGCGCGATGAGACTGTCGTCGATTATCGCTCCTGTATCCCCTCGACAACGTCATCGCGGTGTCGGTGACACGCCGCATCGTGCGGCCCCGTTCCGAACTCCGACGGCACCTCGTAGTCAGGAATCCGTTTCGCACAGATGCTTCCCTCCGCGAACGATTCCGTGAGGCGTTCTTTCGCACCGTCCCAGTCGTCGCGCAGGATCTGCTTGATCGCCTCGTCGATGGTCCGTCCAGCGTCGCCATCCGGCATCGACCCGTCGAAGAATTCGACGAGGATGTCGGATTCGCCGTCCGGTTCGAACGAGCGGCGTTGTACCTCCCGAAGGAATCGTCGGGTGTGTTCCCACTCGACGGGAGACAACTCGTACTCGGGCGGTGCGATAAGTTTCGGACACCGCGTTCTGAACCGACAGCCACTTGGCGGGTCGATGGGACTCGGAACGTCGCCTTCGAGGACACCGCGGGTTCCCGTTTCGCGGGGGTCCGGCACCGGAATCGATTCCAACAATGCCTGTGTGTAGGGATGCTGTGGATTTTCGTACAGCTCCTCCTTGTCCGCGAGTTCGACCATCTGCCCGAGATACATCACGGCGACGCGGTCGGAAATGTGGCGAATGACCGAGAGGTCGTGGGCGATGAACAGGTACGTCAGCCCGAACTCGTCCTGCAGTGACCGCATCGTGTTCAGCACTTGTGCCTGGATCGACACGTCGAGCGACGAGACGGGTTCGTCACAGACGATGAAGTCCGGATTCACGCTCAGGGCACGGGCCAGATTCACGCGCTGTCGTTGCCCACCCGAAAAGGCGTGCGGATGCCGGTTGTAGTGTTGCGGGTCGAGACCGACCTTTTCGAGGAGTTCGCGTGCTCGTTCCTCGCGACCCTCCGAATCGTACATTCCATGGGCTTTCATCGGCTCCTCCACGATGGGACCGATTTTCATCCGCGGGTCGAGCGAGGACTGTGGGTCCTGGAAGATCATCTGCATGTCCTTGCGCTGATTTCGCACCTCCTCGTCGCCCATCTCGGTCAGGTCCTGGCCTTTGAAGTAGATCGTCCCTTCCGTCGGGCTCAGCAGTCGAAGGATGGTTCGCGCCAACGTACTCTTTCCACAGCCGGACTCGCCAACCAACCCCAGCGTTTCGCCCTTGTGAATCGTAAACGACACGTCTTCCACCGCACGAACCGATTCCGACGACTCGCCGAACAGTCCGGAGAGGAAGCCACCACCGTCGGTGAAGTGCTTCGTGAGCCCTTCGACTTCCAGAAGCGGTTCGCCCATCGCCGTGTCGTCCTCGTCGAGTTGTCGCGCTGTCATCGAATCGCTCATTTCAGTTACCCCCCTCCGGTCGGTCGGCGAGTGCGTCGCCTGTGATTCCCGACTTCGTGCGAACCTCGATCGGGTCGCTGAACCAGTATCCTGCGTCGAACTCGTCGTGTTTGATGCAGGCAGACCGGTGTGAGGCCTCGTCCGGGTCGTCCCTGTCGCTGACTTCCCGACACTCGGGGTGAACCTCGACACAGGCTTCACGGGCGTCCGGACAGCGCGTGTGGAAGCGACACCCTCGCGGGGGGTCGATCGCTTCGGGCATCACGCCTTTCACGGGCTCCAGTTCGTGCACGGTCTGGTCGGGGCGCGGCATCGAATTCAACAGGGCTTCCGTGTAGGGATGTTTCGTATCGTAGAACAGGTCGTCTACCGTCGCCTGTTCCACGATTTCGCCGAGATACATCACGTTGACACGGTCACAGAGCTCGGCGACGACCCCCATGTCGTGGGTCACCCAGATAAAACTCGTATCGTATTTGTCCTGCAGATCGTTCACCAACGAAAGGATTTGACCCTCGACGGTCACGTCCAGCGCCGTCGTGGGTTCGTCCGCGATGATGAGGCTCGGTTCGCAGGCCAACGCCATGGCGATGAGCACACGCTGGCGCATCCCACCGGAGAATTGGTGGGGGTAGTTGTCGTAGCGTGCTTCGGGTTCTGGAATCCCGACCTCGCGAAGCATGTGCACCGCTTCTTCCTTTGCCTCCTTTTTCGAGAGGCCGCGATTGATTTCGATGAACTCCCGAAGCTGATTGCCGACCGTGAACACGGGATTCAAGCTCTCCATCGGATCCTGGAAGATGATGGCGATCTCCTTGCCACGAATCCGCCGTCGCATCTCCTCGTTCGACAGCATCTCGTCGCGCGTCTCCAATTCGCCGTCCGGCCCTTCTTCGACGCCGAACAGCAGTTCATCCTTGAAGCGGACTTCGCCCCCGACGATTTCGCCGGGATGATCGATGAGGCGGAGAATGCTCTGGGCGGCGACGCTCTTTCCGGCCCCGCTTTCGCCCACGAGGCCGACGATTTCGCCCTCTTTCACGTCGAAGGAGATACCATCGACCGCACGAACGACGCCTTCCTCGGTGAAAAACTGTGTCTTCAGATCGTCGATTTTGAGTATTGTCTCTGTCATTATCTTCTGATTAGTTGTTTATTCGTGGGTCGAGCGCGTCTCGCAGGCCGTCCCCGAGCAGGTTGAACCCCATCACGGTGATGAGAATGGCGAGGCCGGGCCACAGGCTGAACCACGGGTCGGGAAGCATGTAGCCACGTGACTGATTCAGCATCTGGCCCCACGATGGCGTCGGCGGTTGTGCGCCGAAGCCGAGGAACGAGAGACCGGCCACGATGAGGATGCTGATGCCGACCTGCAAGGTTGCCTGCACGAGAACGGGTGCGAAGCTGTTCGGGATGACGTGTCGGAGGATGATGTTTCGGTCACGCACTCCCGCGGCACGTGCCGCCTCGATGTACTCTTCCTCGCGTACGCTGACCACGCGCGATCGAATCAGCCGGGCGAACACGGGTATCGTCGTGATACCGACGCCGATCATGGCGAAGGTCAAATCGCGGCCGAACGCGGCCATGAACGCGATGACGAGCACGAGGAACGGGATCGCATACAGCGTCTCGACGAGGCGCATCAGCGCGTCGTCTATCCACCCGCCGTGATACCCCGCGACGGCGCCGACGAGGGTGCCCGCGATGAGCCCGAAGCCGGTCGAAACGATGCCGACCTGCATAGCGATTCGGGTCCCATAGACGAGTCGGACGAGAATGTCGCGGCCGCGGTGATCGGTTCCAAGCGGATATTTCCACGTCCCGGTTCCGAACGTGTTCTCCATCCCGACCGGTGGGAGGAGGATCCGTGCGTTCGCGGGGTCGTTCACGGGATTGTACCAGAACCGACTCGCGATGGCGTAATCGAACAGTTTCGCGTCTATCCACGCGAAGACGGCGACGGCGAGAATGAAGCTGATGGTGTAAAAACCGATTCTCGCGGTCGTATCCCGGCGAATTTGATCGAGCGTATATCGCCAGCCGACACGGGACTCAACCCTTTCGTCGGAGTCGTATCGCTCGTTCGACTGCGATTCGCGGAGTTTGTCGGATGAAGTTTCACCTGTTCCCATCGTCAGTCCACCTCGTCGTAGGTCACGCGGGGATCGATATACGCATACGAAAGGTCAGTGAGGATGACGCCGACGACGAACGTCAGGCCGAAAAAGACCGTCGTTCCCATGACCAGCGGATAATCCTGATTGTTGATCGCCGTAATGATGAGCCGTCCCATTCCGTTGATGTTGAACACCGTCTCGGTCAGTACGGCTCCGCCGAGCGCGGAAGTAAGTTGGAGTCCAACGACGGTAATGACCGGGAGTTGTGCGTTGCGGAAGGCGTGTTTTCGCAGAATCGTTCGTTCGGAGACTCCGTAGGCACGCGCCAACTTCACGTACTCCTGCTGGAGGACCTCCAACATCGACGACCGTTCGATTCGGGTAATCGCCGCCATCTGAAGGGTCCCGAGCGAAAGGGTCGGCAAGAGCAGGTGCATCCCCGTCTGCCAGAAGACGTCGAGTTGCGAGGACGCCCCTTCGACAGAACTGGGGTTCGCCCATGGGAGAACCAGCCCCGTCGCTGGGAACCAGTTCAGATGGTACGCGAAGACGATGATGAGCATCAGCCCGATCCAGAACGATGGCGTACTGACGCCGATGAGGGCGACGATACGCGACACGTGGTCGGTCGGTTGGTTCCGCCGTCTGGCGGAGATGATGCCGAGCGGAATGGCCGTCACTAGTGCGAACGTGAAACTAGAGAGCATGAGCAGGAGCGTCACCGGCAGTCGCTCCATGATCTTCGTCAGTACGGGCGTTCCGTAGTAGATACTCTGGCCGAAGTCACCCTGTACGAGCGCGGTGAGATAGTTCACGTACCGCACGGGGAGCGGTTCGTCCAGGCCATACTGCGCCCTGATTTCCTGGACCATCTCTGCACTCGGGGATGGCCCGAGCATGATCTGGACGGGGTCGCCCGGAATCGCGTTCGTCAGCAGGAACGTAATCGTCGCGATTCCGATCAGAACCGGGATAGCTTGCAAAGACCGGCGAATCGTGTATCGGAGAATTCCCATGTATGTCGTTGAATCGTATCGAAACGGGGTCGATGGTTACTGCGACCCGATGGATGCGTTCGTGTAGTTGGTCGCGACCACGAAGCTCAGAACGGGGTGTGCCTCGAACCCGTTGACGTCGTTTTTCATCCCGAAGCTGTTTTTCAAGTTGTAGGCCGGAAGATGCGCCCGGTCGTTCAGCATTTTCGTGATGGCGTTCTTGTACAGCCTCTTGCGCTTCTGTCGGTCCGCGGACCGTCGCGCCTGATTGATCTGTTTGTTGATACCGTTGTAGTAGGTGCCGTCCGTCGTACCGTGTGCTTCCTTCGTGAAGAAGTAGTACGTGAACGCGTCCGGGTCAGGGGTTCCGGACCAGCCGAGCGTGTACATGTTGTAATCGTTCGGGTTACCCGAGACGTATTTGTCGAGGAACGCACCCCAGTCCAGTCGTTGGACGTTGGCATTGTACCCGGCCTCCTTGATGCCGTTCGCGACCGTGACACCCAACTGTTCGCGCTTGTCGTCCGGCGGGACGATGATGTTCGCGTTCCAGTTGTCCGGCACCGAATCGGACTCGTCGAGAATCGTCTTCGCTCGGTCGATGTTCTTGCCGTGCGGAATGTTTTTCCACTCCTTTAGCGGCATTCCCCACTTTTTCGAAATCAGCTCCGGCAGCGGACTGTACTGGCGGACCCCGCTCGGTTCCACGAAGTTCGACACCGCTTGGTCCATGTCGAAGCAGTAGTCGATGGCTTCTCGCACTTTGGGGTCGGCCGTCGGCCCGTTCTTGCAGTTGAACGCGAGATAGAAGTACCCCATCCCGTCGACAGATGCTATTTTCGCGTCGCCCATGCTTTTTACCTGTTGCCAGAGCTTGGGCGGAATTTCCTCGATTACGTCGCTTTCGCCGGTCTGGAGGCTCGTCAGGCGAGTCGTCGGTTCTTCGACGGGCTTGAATTCGATTCCTGCGAGGTTCGGTACCGGCTCCCCCCAGTAGTCGTCCCACCGGGAGATTTTGGCCATATTCCCTTCCTGCCAGCTATCGAATTTGAACGGGCCGGAACCGACCGGGTTTTTCTTGTTGAACTTGCCCTTGTCCTTTTCCCGAACGCTCTTCGGAACGATAGACCACGTCAAGGCGTTCATGAACGGACCGTATGGATATTTCAAGTCGAACTTGATCTTCCGTTTGCCAACCTTCGAGATGGACTTGATCATGTTCAACTCCGCCGCGTTCTCGGTCTCTTCCTTGACTGGCGCTTCGAACGAGTATTTTATGTCCTCGAACGTGACAGGGTCACCGTTTTGGAACTTCGGACCCTTCTTCATCTCGACGATGTACGTTTTTCCGTTGTTCTTCACCTCGGGTTCGCTCGTCGCCATCTGTGGGACGACGTCGATACCCTTATTGTAGGTGTACAGCCCCTCGAAGACCTGACTCGCCACCTGTGAAGATGGTACGTCGTTGAGGACGATGGGGTCGAACTCAAGCGGACTCTTGACCTGTGCGAGGGTCAGCGTACCGCCGGAGTTCGTTTGTTGGCTCCCCGAGCAACCGGCGAGTGCCGCGATACCAGCACCGCCAAGCCCCTGGAGGAGCCGTCGCCGTTTTATAGCATCCGGAATTGTGTCGTGATCGATCATACTTTGTATATATTCGTGTTTCGCCGCTCGTTCGAATCGGTGTTATCGTACCGAGCAACTGTCGCGTCTTTTGACCGAACAAACCATTGTTATTGGGTGGCTGAAAACGCCCTTCTTGTCCGGTAGTGACCTCATACTGTAATTTGTGAATAATAGTTACGTATGCTCGCTTCGGTGTCGTTTTATGGCTACTGTGGGCCTCATCGGCGCTTCTGCGTGTTCTTTGCAGATAGCACTAAGCAACGATTCACATACTCTATTCTACAATATTGTCGGCAAATACGAGGCGTTTCGAGGTTGAACCCGAAACGAGGACAATGAAGTGAACGGTGAATGATTCGAGTGGTCATCCAACTGGACTCGTCGTCGAACGATGTCCATGATGGCCGCGACATTTATCCGTGAATCGGTTGACATGCTCTTGCTTGCGGTCCGTCATCGGAGGGGTCGCAGCTGTTCCTCGGGCGAACGGAACGTCCGCCGAGGTTACTGAGCGATGGCCACTGATGCATTACTCGTTTCGGCGTCGATAATCCTGCTCGGAGCCGTGTCGAAGCTCCTCGCCGACCGATACGGTATCCCGAACGTCGTCTTTCTCCTCGGATTCGGCATTCTGTTCGGTCCGGAGATGATCGGCCTTCTCGACCCGACGTTGTTCAACGACAGTCTCTCGACAATCGTCTCGCTTGCGGTCGCAATCATCGTCTTCGAGGGTGCGTTCAGCCTCTCGCTTTCGAGAATACGGTCAGCATCAACCGCGACGCTCAGACTCGTCACTCTCGGCTCCGCGATTACGTTTCTCGGATTGAGTCTAACGATTCGCTTCCTGCTCGGCCTTCAGTGGAGCCTTTCGTTTCTCATCGGCGCACTCCTCGTGGCGACCGGTCCGACCGTGGTAACGCCGATACTGGAACAGACGAACGTCCGAGAGGGCGTGAAAACGACGCTCGAAACCGAAGGCATCGTCAATGACCCCGTTGCTTCCGTATTGGGGGCAGTCATTTTCAGTGCGGCGGCGCTCGGAAAGGAGCCGTTCACGCGCGGTGGACCGGTAGACGAAGAAGTCATCATCGAGTTCGTCACCACGCTCAGCGTCGGCGTCCTCATCGGTATCGTCGCCGCAGTCGGGATCGGCTACGTGCTTCGAAATCTCAGCCGAAAGCCACAGGATTCGAGGCTCGCCGTACTAGCGACGGCACTCATCACGTTTGCCATCGCCGATCTATTCGCATCGGAGGCGGGCGTCGTTTCGGTCGCAGTAGCCGGGTTGCTGTTGGGAAACGAGGATATCCCGTACGATCAAGAAATCGCGGGGTTCAGCGGAGACATCACCGCGATCGTCTTGAGCATCGTCTATCTCATTCTCGCGTCACTGCTTCGCTTCGAGGAACTCGTGGAGTTCGGCCTCGCCGGCGTCGCCGTCGTGCTGGTCGCAATAGTGGTCATTCGACCACTCAGCGTCCTTCTCTCGACCGTCAACTCCGATTTCACACGCAACGAACGGCTGTTCATTTCGGCTGTCGGCCCGCGAGGGATCATCCCTGCATCTACTGCGACCCTCTTCTCGCTCCAACTCGCGACGGCAAACGTGGAAAACGCGAACAACGTCGTCGGCGTCGTCTTTCTCGTTATTCTCGCGACGGTTGTGGTAGAGGCGGGCGGCGCGCCGTTCATCGCAAAACGACTCGACATCGTACCCATGACGATACTCATCATCGGCGGAAGCAGCATCGGACGGACCCTCGCGGAGCGTCTCGAGGATAGGGGTGAAAACGCCATCATCATCGAGCGCGACGCGGATACTATGGCCGACCTCCGAGCGGAAGGGTTCTCGGTCGTTCACGGCAATGGAACGAACGCCACAGTCCTCCAGGATGCAGGTGTGAGCGACGCGAAAATGGTGGTTGCGGCGACTGGCGAAGACGACCAGAACATCCTCGCGTGTCAGACCGCTCGGACGAAGTTCGGCATCGAAGACCTGTTTGCACGGGTGAACGACCCGGCGAACGTGGACGCTTTCGAGGACCTCGGGGTGCGAACCACGACGCCTGCGCTCGCAACGGTCGATACGCTGGACGACCTCATCCTTCGGCCGAGCCTGTTCGAGTGGCTTTCCAGCGTCGGCGACGAAAACGAGATCACCGAGGTGACCGTGGGTTCCGAATCGGCTATCGGAACCGAACTCCAAACCGTCTCGTTTCCGGACGAAAGCATGGCAGTGCTCGTCCGACGGAACGGCGAGTATTTCATCCCGGAATGCGACTTCGTGCTCCAGGAGGGAGACGTGGTTACCGTTTTGGGAACGGCTGACGCTGTCGAAGAGGCGGCGGCGATGTTGGAATAACCCCAGTCACAACCGTCTCTCGGCTCACCGTGAATCCTCGTACGCCGAGCGAAGCGTCCACTCGCCATCGGTGAAGAACGGCGATCCGGGATAGCCCGCACCTCGCCAGAGGGCGTCGATCGGGTCGGCGAGTTCGGCGCGAACGTCGGCATCGAAGTTCGCGAGGGTGACGGGAAACGGGGCGAGAACATCGTCGCCGATTCGACCGGGGTCATCATGGACGCTTTCACCCGGATCGAGCCGTTCTCCGCCGGCACCGTACATCGTGAGTGTGACGTGAATCGGGGCCATCTGTTGGTGGTACGCGAGAACGCGGAGATATCGCCGAACACAACCCGTCAAGTCGATTTCGAGTGTTCGCCCGTCGAGATGTGTCGGTTCACCGCCCTCCCACGACCCGTCGAACGGGAGGGCCGAAACGGATTCGACGACACCGTTCGAAAAGAGGTGCGAATAGCCGGCACAGCTGTCATGCTCGCTACCCCGGTCGCGCTCGACGTATGCGCCGAACCCATCGGCTGTCCACGTTCCGCGCACGTCCTCGTGATTTCCGAGCACCGGCAGTTGGGTCGGTCGTGACGGATCGGCTTCAGGCAATATCGAGTGTTCCGCGAGGTCGATGGCGTAGCCATCATCGTAGACGGCATCCGGAACGATGTGGACGACGATGCCACGTCGTGCGTCGAAATCGAAAAACCCGTCGCCGGCAACGATTGTGTCGAGACGACGTTCGTGGAGTGCCGTCGCTTGTTCGTTCGATCCACCGGCGTATTTTGCAGCCATGACCGCGTCTCGATAGCTCATTTAGTGTCGGATATCTGTCCGCGAGCGTGGATAAGTGAACTGGTAGACAGTATCGTGAACCGAACGGCTCATTTAACGTTCGTGATACGGTAACAATAGCTCGAATCGAGTTACTGCTGGTCAGTTTCGATTCGGGAGAACGGCTTTCGAATCCGATATCCTCGCCAGTATGCCTCCATGGAACCCCATGCTCCCGTTGTTCCGAGCAGCACCGCCAGCGCGAACACGTCGTCCACGTCGGCCCATCCGGGAAGCGCGTACAACACCGCGTTCAGCACCATCTCCGGGATGGCCTCTTCGATGGCGTCCATGGCTTGTCCAGCCAGTCCGAGGAGGCTGACCCCGTTCTGCGTCTTCGTCCGGGTACCCTCATTTTCTTGACTGTTTGCGTCGTCGTTCGCGCCCGAAATCGGTTCTCGACCGGCGATATCAGCTCGCTGGGCGCTTTCGCCGCCCGCACTTTCGTCGCCAGTTCCGAGGCGTTCGGCGTCGTATGGGAAGTGGAGTTCGACGCTCCAGACCGGTTCACCGTTTTCGTCCACCTCGACGACTCGGTTGCCGTGCGTGTCGGTGATGAGGGTGTTGCCGTTCGGTAGTCTGTCGGCGTCGCGGGGCCACTGAAGTCGGTTGTCTCGCCAGACCCAGCTTTGTTCCCAACTCCCGTTCACGCGTTGGTATTCGACGATTCTGTCGTTGTGCGAGTCGGCGATAATGACTGCCGGGCCGCCCTGCGATTCGGGAATGTAATCCGGGTTGTGCTGGCCGAACAGCCACTTGTGATTGCCCTCCTCGCCGATCGTCCAGTTTTCGACCACGCCCGTCGTCCGGTTGAGGAAGACCACTTGGTCCTGGTTGCGGATGCTTGCCATGATTCGCCCGTCTTCGAGGACCTCAACGTCGTTGACGTGTGTGAAGTCGTACGGATATGGGCCACCGCTTTTGTGCGAGTAGTGGGAGAGGGCAAGCCATTCCCACGTCACGATGCCGCTCGACGTGTTGACGACGAAAACGCGGTCACGCTCGATATCGGCGACGGCGAAGTGAGTTCGGTTGATCCGGTCCACGTCGTGCCACCTGTTCGTATACGGGAGCGTGTACCCTTTGTAGGTCGGCACGATTCGACTGTACAGTCGTGTCGTGTGGTCGGTCGATAGATTGAGTCGCTCGATGACCATCCGACGGCAGGCTGACGCGCCGTCACACTGTTTCGGTCGCAGATCTTCGGTTCCGACGTACGTCACCGTGTATTTTCCAGTCGGGCTCGGGTCCACGTCAGAGTAGTAATCGAGCGTATCGTTGTAGTACCGAACTGTTCCCTCGGAATCGAAGGCGACGAGTTTAGCGCCGACGGACGGGCTTTTGTGGTCCGTGGCGACCGTCAGTTCGTTCGGGGGGATATGCTGAATCCCATGGGGACCGTCCTCCATTCCGGCGCGAACGTTGTTCGATCCGGTCACGCTGGCCACGAAACCAGTGGCCAGCACCATCGTGGAGAGAGTAAAGAGGAATGCAAAGATGAGGCGAACGTGTGTACGGGAGGGCATATACTATGATTTTATCACATCTTTCATAAACCCAACTGATTTGTCGCTCTCCCATTTCTCAAGAAGGACCTGTTCTCACGTTCTACGGATCGCGTGATGACTTCCCACACTCGTCGATACGTCCGTGGACGTACGCACACCACTCATCCAGCGTTTGATGCATTCGTTCCGTTGCCCCCGAGAGCGGCGTCGGTTCGTGTCGATATACGTGTCCACCCCCGTCCAGCAATCGTCGCCGCCGACCGGCCAATCCCTTTTCCCGCAGGGTTGCCTCACTCGTTTTCGTTCGGGAGTCACCCGTACGCCCGCCGCAGGTAGTCGATGAGTTCGTTCACCGACCCTGGGTCGTACGTCCAGAATCCGTAGAACTGGTTGGAGTCGCGCTCCTCGGCTACGAGGGCACATTTCTGTAAGTCGTCGCTACCGCCATCGTAGACGAGAAACCATATCATGCCGATTTCATCCGTCCCGGCGGTATGATACGTGATATTCCGCACTTGCGGTGGTTGCCAATCCGATTCACCGTAGATATGGATGGCCAAATCGGTCTCGTCCGCCAGTCGCCGGTAGACGGGTACCTGGGCTTGGAACGCATTCAGCGACTGAAAGCCGACGTGCAACTCACCCCGACCGACTCGCCACGCGCGGTCTTCGATCTCCCGACTCGTACCCAACATCTGTCGTCGGTCGAACGAGGAAAACAACGTTCTGTCGAGGAGGGACAGGAGGTCGCGGAAGCGCGACGAATCGAACTCCGGGTTCCACGGGACGCGGACCGGCGGCGTGAGAAATTCTCGTAACGGAGCAAGTCCGATGGCTCCCCGAAATCCGTGACGGTCTCGAACGACGAGGAATCCGTTCCGTCTGACGCTCCGCAGTCGCTCGTGCTTGACCACCACGTTTTTCGTTTCGAATTGCTCGCCGAGGTCGGTCGTCGGTTCGGCGCTGTACACCGTGAGCGTCTTCGTCTCACGCTCAACAGCGGCGATTTGGTCGTGTAGGAACGTCCGATTCATTTGCTGTTCGCCCTCCGTTTTTGATCGTGCCGTCTCCTCGCACAGTGCTACCAACTCGTGTTCGGATCGGGGCTGTTTTCGTAGTCGTTTCGCTGTGCCCAATCGAGGAGTCGGGCGACGGGGGGTGGTAACTCCGCGAGCGTGAGGACGGCTTTCCGGTCGTCGTAGCGAGCGAGACCTGCATCCTCGAGTGCAGGAATATCCGCCTCTCGAAGTTCCGTTGCTAACTGCTCACGGTCTACAGACGAGGCCATCCGATACTCGCGTGCATGAATCCAGCCGGTGAGAACGTCCGCCAGTTCGTCCATCGTGATTCGCTCGCGCTCCTTGAGGACGTACAGTACGTACCGCCGCCGCTGATTCGCCAACGCTCGGTAAATCGGGTCGTCTATCGATTCGTCCAGGAGGATATCGTACAGGTCATCCGGCTCGTCTTCCCCCACGGTGTGGCCCTCCCCATTCGGAACGTACATCATGATTATCCCTAAACTTTCTGACCACCATTGGATAGCTCTTCGTTCTACCGCTTCACTTGAAAAATTGTAGCGGTGGTCCTCGAACTACGGTCGTCGGATGAGGAGGGTCGCACCAGCGAGACCGCTCAGAAGGACCCATAGTTCCGGAAGGGATGGGATATCCATGTCCGGGAGGAATGGCAGCAGTGGCTGGTTACCGTTGATCGGCGTTCCTCCGATGTCACACGAAGTAACCATTCCGGATGTTCCACCGGGGAATTCACACTCCGGAGGCCCGGATTTCACGACGACGCGGGAAATCTCCTGATCCGATTCCCAACTCGCCATAATTGGTTCACTCGGCTCACCCGGTTTCGTTACGACATTAGTGATGGTGACGCCCATCGGGTCGCCACCCTCCGGCACGAACTGCGATCCATCCCACTCGAACTTCACGAGCAGTTCCTCTTCGCCCGTATCCGGATTGATGACGTAGAACTGGATGTTACTGATTGCACGAATCGGTTCGGTGGTCGTGGTAGTCGTCGTTGTCGTGGTAGTCGTTGTTGTGGTCGTTGTGGTTGGCGTTGTCGTTGGTGTTGTGGTCGTCGTGGTTGGCGTCGTCGTTGGCGTTGTGGTTGGCGTTGTCGTTGGTGTTGTGGTCGTCGTGGTTGGCGTCGTCGTTGGCGTTGTGGTTGGCGTTGTCGTTGGTGTTGTGGTCGTCGTGGTTGGCGTCGTCGTTGGCGTTGTGGTTGGCGTCGTCGTTGGCGTCTTCGTCTTCGGTGGACACTTCTTCTTGATCTTCTTCTTCGGCGCAGAACATGCAACCGCGCCTTTCTGCTTGTCCGAATTTCCTTGCTTTACTTTCTGTTGTTGGTCGGCTGAAGCGTTTGCCTTCTGCCAACTGCTTTGGTCTGGCTTGTGATTCGTTACTTTCGGCTGTTCGTGATCGCTGTCTGCGAGAACCGTTCCAAGTGATCCCATATGGACCGCCCCGAACACCGCGATTGCGATGAGAGCGATCCCTAATTTTTTGTTGGTCATCGATGAACATCGGACGGTAAATTCGTCCACGGCCGGATACCTCCGCAAATACCTTTAATCAAGGAAATCGTTCACGAATTATTTCGCTCAGTAGGATCCCCGTGAGTTTCGTTAGATCCATCCATATCTCGCACAAAAACATTTTAACCGTCTACAGGGATTCCCTGCTGCAAACCCGACTGAATCGTTTTTATCTACTCTGCCCTCTACCCTCGTCCTCTGACTTCGATAGCGAAGCAAGAGGCACACTCGATCTCCGGTACTACAGTCGAGTGTCCAAATATCGGCTTACCACGAAGAGCACGCCGCTTGCAACGAACGAAAACAGCGAGACAGTCGCAACGCTGAGACCCGTGCCGGAGGGATCGAACGGCCCTTTTTGTCCGGTCGTCGAGTATTGTTGAATCGTTTCGACGCCCGAAAAGCCGAATAGGAAGAAACCGAGCGTTATGCCGAGGAGTAGTACGCCGCCCACGAAACCGTAGAACGATGCCATCTCTTCGACGCTGAGGAGGTTTCGCATTCGGCGTTCGCTGAGTGCCGATCCGCCGCGGAGTATCGAACCGGCGACGGCGACGTGTGCCACCGCCGTCCCCAGTTCGAGAATGAGGACGAGTGCTCCCGGCATCAACACCGTTGGCGAAGACGTCAGTGGGTCGCCGCCCGGGTACAGGGCAGCGACGTCCGACGGATACACCAGTGTGATGGGTGCGACGAGCGCCAGCGCAAGCAGGAGGACGCTCTGCCACGCCAATTTCGTCGGAATCGATTGGTCGAAAATGCTGTGCCGACGGACGCGCAGTCGCTCGTACTTCGAGCCGTTGATAATCACGTCCGCGATGTCGTCGTCGATGTAGTCTGTCTGTCCCGTCACGGTATGCACCTTGCTGTGCAGGTGTTTTCGCATCGGTATTCGCTTCGAGGATATACCGTTATCGGAACGTCAATCAGCCATTATTCGGACCGTTCGACGAGTGGTGGAATGAGTTGCCACCGAGAGTGTCCTTCAAAATCGCGACTCGCTTCGGCGGATTCGTGCCGCAAAGCGTCGTATCGTCTCACCGAGCTCATTCACAGACAGGGAACAATGCGGTGTCGTCTGTACGCTCGTTGCATGCGTATTCGATCCCGAAATTTCACTGAGGAACACGAATCACTATAGCCACCGGAGAGAACGATGGTGACGGATGACTCATTACGACACCATCGTCGTCGGCGTCGGGGGAATGGGCAGTGCAACGGCGTCCCATCTGGCGAACCGGGGACAGGACGTACTCGGACTCGAACGCTACGACGTGCCACACGCACAGGGGTCGTCACACGGTGTGACCCGGATCATCCGGAAAGCGTACTACGAACATCCGGACTACGTTCCGCTCCTCGAACGCGCCTACGACCTGTGGCGAGAACTGGACGACGGGCACCCGACACAGCTCCTGCACACGACGGGCTGTATCGTCGCGGGCCCCGAGGGAAGCGAGAAAGTCGCCGGTGCACGCGAATCCTGCGAGAAACACGACATTGACTACGAACTGCTCTCGGCCGCGGAAATCAACGACCGCTATTCCGGCTACGACCTCCCGGAGGATTTCGTCGCCGTCGTGGAACCGGAGGGTGGGTTTCTTCACGTCGAACAGTGCGTTGTCGCCCACGTCCAGTCGGCTCTCGGAAACAACGCGGAGATTCGCGCCAGGGAAGCGGTTCTCGATTGGGAACCCACGCCGGATGACGGTGTCCGCGTCGAGACGGACAAAGCGAGTTACACAACGGACACGATGGTCGTCACGGCGGGTGCATGGGCCGCGAACCTGCTTCCGACGTTGGAACCGCGGGCGGTTCCGGAGCGACAGGTACTCGGCTGGTTCCAACCGGAATCGCCCGAACGCTACCAGTCTCACAGCTTTCCCGTTTTCACCGTGGAGTGCGAGGAGGGCTACTTCTATGGGTTCCCGGAGTACGGCGTTCCAGGGTACAAGGTCGGCAAATACAACCACTTCCGCGAACAGGTGAACCCGGACGAGATGGCAGAGCCGGATCAGGCCGACGAACGCGTCCTCCGCGACTTCACCGAGCGCTATTTCCCCGACGCCGCGGGGACGACGATGCGCTTGGAAACGTGTCTCTTTACCAATTCTCCGGACGGACATTTCATCATCGATACGCTTCCCGACCACCCGCAGGTCGTCGTCGGTGCGGGCTTTTCCGGCCACGGGTTCAAACTCTCGAGCGTCGTCGGCGAGATTCTGGCGGAGTTGGCCATCGAAGGCGAGAGCCGACACGACATCGACCTGTTCTCGGTGAATCGGTTTTGAGGAATGAGCCGACTCACTCGAATCGAGTCACACTGAACTGTTCGATATCGACCGATTCGCCGCTGATTCCGTCGGCGACCAGCTTTCCGCTGTACGGTCCGAGTTGTAGACCCGTCGCTCCGTGGCCGGTCGCCAAATGAACTCCCTCGACGGTCGGAATCGGCCCCAACACCGGCAGTTGGTCGGCCGAGCGTGGCCGAAGGCCGACTCGAATTTCGTCTACCGCTGCGTCCCGGAGACCCGGTGCGACACGAAGTACCTCGTCGAGGACCTCGTGGACGCCCTCTACCGTCGTTCGTGGTTGGAACCCGGAATCGGTTTCGCGGGTTGCTCCGACCCCGACTCGGTTGTCCGGCCATGGTACCATGTAGTGACCGCGAAACGCACCGAGGATGGGCCACGACGCCGTATCGGCATCGTGGCAGTCGAGGTGAATGATTTGGCCGCGTTGTGGTTCGACCGGAATCGAGACGCCGAGCGATGTTTCGAACGCTTGCGACCACGCCCCTCCGGCGACGACCACGGTTTCGGCGTCGTAGCTGTCGCCGTCAGCGGTGTTGACCCCCGTGACGACCCCGTTCTCGTGGACGATATCCGTCACGTCCTGCTCGACGGTTGTGAGGCCGTGATGTTTTCCGGCACGAAGCAAGGCGGCCGTAAACATCTGAGCGTCTACCCGTGCCGCGTCGCTGTATGCACGGCATCGCTGTGTGGGGGCCAGTGCCGGGAATTTCGAACGCGCTTCGTCCGACGTGAGTTCAGTCGTCGTCCCCGGTTCCGGTTGGCCGAACCTCGATCGTCGTTTCTCGATTCGGTCCGTCGTGGCATCGAACTCCGGTACCTCGTCGTCGCCGACGGCTACCGAGAGGAGTTCACAGTTCGAGTACCCCGTGTCGCCGTCCTGTTCCTCGGTCAACCGTTCGTCGAGGGTTGGATAGTAGGCGGCGGCGTCCAACGCGAGTTCGAACCATTCGTTCGAAGCGGTTCGACTGCTCGTCGCTGGTGAGATGATTCCCGCGCCTGCGTCGGTCGCACGACCGTCGTCGTGACGGTCGATGAGGAGCGTCTCCACGTCACGTCGTGCGAGATGGTACGCCACGGACGCGCCGACGATGCCACCTCCGACGATGATAGCGTCGTACATGGTCGTATTCGAACGGCGACCGTCTCAGTCGTATCGGTTCCGACAATTCGGACGGGGTTTTCGATGGTTCTTCGTTCGAGGGAACCCCGTCATGGTGTCGATTCCGTCACTCACCTCGCGCTTTCACGTATCGATGAATCCCCGGAACCTCCGTTCCGATCGCTCCCTCGATGAACTCCACGAACGCCCCGTCTTCGGGTTGCAGACATCCCGTGAGGGCGACTGCGACCAATCCCAGAACTCCCGACAGCACGAGGAACACGGGAAGCGTTATGGCGGTCAGTGTCAACCAGTTTGAGGCGAGAATCCCGATCGGAAACAACACGACGGGTAGCACGAGATAGGTTCGCGCGGTGTACGTCGAAAGCGGGTTGATACCGGATTTCCACTGGAGTACGACGTTGAACGCGACGTTGCGAAGAACGTACGCACCGGAGGATGCGACCGCGGCGCCGACGAATCCGTGCCGCGGAATCAAGAATACGTTCAGGGCGAAGTTGAGCGCGAGCGTCAGCACGTCCACCCGGAGGATGGATTTCGTGTATCCAAGCGCGGCGAGCGTCGTCCGGTTTCGCCCGGCGGCCGCGCTCGTGAAGAAGCCGACGGAGAGGATGGCGAGCGCGATACCTCCGCCAACGTACTGCTGGCCGAAGAAGATCGAGAGCACGTCCTCCGGAAACACGGTGAACACCAGAAACGCGGGAAACGTGAACACGTATATCCACTTCGTCGTGATGCGGTAGATGTCGGTTATTTCCTCGTGTTCGCCATCGGCGTCGAGTCGTGAAGTGAGTGGCAGATAGAGATAGCCGAACGAGGAGATGACCATCAGGAGGCTGTTCGCGAGAGGGTAGGCCGCGTTGTAAACGCCGACTTCGGCGGAGGTTCGCATGTCCGCGAGCATGAGGGTGTCCATCCGGGTGAGGAGGATCGATAACACCATCGTGACGATGAGGGGTGCCGAATAGGTGAGTAGTTCCCGACCGTGCGTTCGTATCGGCCCGACGAGTCGGACCAGTCGATTCGAGAGGAAATAGACGACGACGAGCGTACCGAGCGTCGCGACGAAGTACGCGTAGCCGACCGAGAGCAAGTCGAATCCAGTTCCGAGTAAGCCGATCAACAATACGATGCGCAGACACGGATGGAGAAAGTCCTTGGTGTACAGTTTATAGCGCGTATTTTCCATCCCACGAAGTGCGCTGACGCCAACCGTCAGACCGACGCTGGCGGGGATCGTGATGATGAACAGCGGAACCAGTTCGCTGGATGTCTCCGTCTCGAACAAAACGCCGGTTATCCGGTCGATATTCAGCAGCAAAACCGCGGAAACGATGAGGCTCACCGCAAGCGAGACGGTCAACCCGAGTATCCAAACGCCGCGGACATCCCGTTCGTCCTCGAACCGGGAAACGAATCGTGGGATGCCATCGTTCAGGCCGACAAGCGATATCGTGGTTCCCACCGTCATGATGGCGAAGGCGATAGTTACCTCGCCGTAGAGTTCCGGTGAAAACCGCTGGGCGATTACCATTCGTTCGACTAATCGGCCGATGGATGCGACAGCGACGCCGAGGACGATGAGCACTGAACTCGACAAGAGGTCCGAAAGGTGAGTATTATTTTCTGCCATATGATCTGAGGTGGCCAGGCAGGGGTGGCGAAACGGGGTGTTCGTTCCATGACGACGGATGCCACCGTCGTCGATTCGTTCTCGTGTTCACGATAGGGAAATCAAGGAGGCAAGCCGGCTTTGTTATGGCTCGCATACGATGGCGTAACCACGCCCAACGAGTTCGATTTCCTACTATTTCGATGGAACCATCGGTTCGAAGAACTCCGTCGATGGATACATCGATCGTCGGTGCGGTGGTTCACACAATCGTCTTACCGATTTGAGAGAACCGAGTGCGTACCGCAAGAATATTAATATCCGAATTTGCATTGAAGACTGCATGGCACGCGACAGCAGCAAAACGAAACACGATAGACGAATCTGCGGCAGTCTCGTTGACCGTCGCTCGTATCTGAAACTGACGGGTTCGACCGCACTCGCGGTTGCAGGTGTCGGAACCTTCGGTGGCGGCGCGGCCGCGGCGGAGTACGAAACGATCACGATCCCTGCGAACACGCAAAAGCAGTTCCAGGTCGGAAGCGGCGAGACGTTCGAGAACACGCTCATCGACATCAGCGCGACGGGGGCGGACGCTCGAATCGTCGCGAGCGGGTCCGACTGGACGATTCGTAACGTCGGGTTCACGGGAGCAGCGGACATGAGCGGCCCCCACTCGCCGGGCAAAAACCTCGGCGGTTATCCGAATCTCATCGCCGCCTCGGGTACCGGTACCATCGAACACGTGTATCTCGGTGATGGCGTCTCGGGCGACATGGTTCGAAAGGGCGCAATCGGTGTTTCAAGTTCCCACGACGGACACATCAACCTGAACGAAGTGACGATGAACGGCTGGACAGGAAACGCGATTTATGCGGGTGGCGCGGCAAAATCCAGCGGTGGGGGCGGGACCCTCGCTTTCGACCGCTGTCTCCTCAAGAACAACAACATCAGCCACCTTCGTATCGCCACCGACGGTACGACCGTCAAAAATACGGTTATCTACAACACCGAAGACGTACCGCTCCACCCGATTAACGGCGGCGTCGTCAACTCCCGTGGCGTCTACGATGGCTACGGAACGTCGGGCAACGTCATCGAGTTCGAGAACTGTCACATCGACTGCACCGACGCCAACACGAACGGCGGGGCCTCCGCGCTGGCCGCCACGAAGACGACGTTCCGCGTCAAAGATTCGCAGGTCAAAGGCCAACTCATCGGCAACGTCGAGACGACGAACGTCGGCGAGAACCCATCGCACGAACCACCAAAGGGTGCACCCACGACGGCCGAGCAGGCCGCGAGCGGGTCGGGAGCGTCCGGTGGAAATTCCGAGAACGGCGGAAGTTCAGCGAAGACCGGAACCGACAACTCCGGAAACGGCGATAACTCCGGCTCGAAGAGTGGCGACAACGCGGCTGACTCCGGCAGTTCGGGCGACACGGCTTCGAACTCCTCCGATTCCAACGACACCTCGAAAAAGACACCGCCTGCCGACGCCGAGGTGAACGAACAGCGAGTCTCCGCAGCTCCCGGATCCGCCGATAGCTACTGTTTCACCTACGAGGGGCGCCGGTACTGCTTTGACTTCAGCAATCTCTCGACGCTTGTGAAGCAGCTCATTTGAGGTTCCTCGGTCACTGCGGTCCCGATCGATCCGATACGTTCCGTCTTTTGGCCCGCTCAGATCGCGCGTACTCACCGGTAGGTCGAGCGTACGCCCTCGAAACTGCAACTCCACTGGTTCATAACAAAATGAAACCGACCCTTCGAGTTCGAGAACGGGCGACGATCAGCCAGTTGCACCGACCGACCATGAAATCTCACCAGGCGAGCGACGAACGCACGAAGGCGGCCAGTTTGGGGACCGGAAACGCCGAACAATTGACCATCGGGACGTATTTCAGCAACGCCGGGACACGGGATGCGGGTGGCGTCGTGATGTACGTACAGGAACTGGTGGATGCACTGGCGACCCACCAGCCGGCGTATCTGTACACCGATGCCGGGGAGTTGACGCCGAAAATGCGCAGAACGGAGGCGCACATCGTTCAGTTGGAGGCCGAACACGGCGTGTTGGGGGAGCTCATTGCAAGACTTCCGAACACGGGTTCCGCCGTGTCGTCCGTACTGGACGAAAATCTCTCCCCCCTCCTTCGAGGGGTTCGGGATGGGACGATTCACCACATAAACGAAACCGTCGATATCCTCGTGACACACGATTTTCTGGACGACCTCGTTCTCTCCAATCTCCTCGATATTCCCGTCGTTCGCGTCTTTCATGGCTTCGAACGAGCAGGCGTCGGAATGCGGGTGCGTGAGCGACTTTCGACGGGCTACTCGGTGGTGAACTCCGAGCAGACGAAACGGGAGTTCGTCGACCACCTGGAGTACGAACCCGACGGCATCGTGTACCCCGGTGTCGATATCGACCGGTTTCGCCCCGACGTGACCCCGGCGTTCGACCGCGACGAGTGGACGATCCTGTACGTCGGTCGGTTCGTCGAGTCGAAGGGGCTCTTCGACCTCGTGGATGCGGTTGCCGAACTACCGGACGACGTTCACCTCCACCTCGTCGGCCGGGGAGATATCGACACCCTGAAACGGCGAATCGAAGCCCGCGGGATCGAATCGAGGACCATCATCGAGGGAACGGTGCCACACGACGAACTGCCGGGATACTATGCTTCTGCGGACGTATTCTGCCTTCCCTCGTGGTACGAGAGCTTCGGAATGGTAAACGTGGAAGCGATGGCCTGCGGTACTCCGGTCGTGACGACGGCGTTGGACGGCGTTACGGAGTACGCCGTCGATTGCGAGACGGCGATGCTCGTGCCGCCGAGCGCGCCGGGCGAACTCGCAGACGCGGTCGCATCCCTTCGCTCGTCACCTGGGCTGAGGGAACGACTCGAAAGGAACGGCCGGGAGACGGCGAAGCAGTACTCGTGGGAAAGGGCCTCGGAACGGCTCGTGGAGACGTGTCGCGAAATCGTCGCGGACGCCGATTCCTCACTTCAGCGATGAACGCGGCACCGCCCGTGTCGCAGTCGCCTTGAACGAAACGACGACTTCCGTGCCGGGTTCCAACCCCAGCCGTTCGACGCTCGTCGTCGTAACCAGTGCGAGAAAAGGCGATGAATCATCGGTACCGACCGTGACGCGAGCGATTCGCTCGCCACGCTCTATGTCCCGAACCGTGCCCTCGAACTGGTTTCGCGCACTTGTCTCATCGCCCCGTGGGGCCGATTTCGGACTGTACAGCGTTATCACGTCCGAGCGAACGAACACCTCCACGTTTTCGATGCCCGGAGGAACCAGCGCCCGGACGATTCCTGTGTCGGTTTCCACGAGTCCGAACTCGCCATCTCGTTCGAGGACGGTTCCATCGAGTACCGTTTCGTCCACCTCGGTCAGGCCGGACGACTCTGCGGTGAGTCGGCGAAACTGCTGAAGGAGTTCCCACGCACACTCGGTCACGGTGCTCCCGCCGCCGCTCGACCCGCCACGTTCCCGACATACCAGCTCCCCGAATTCGGCTTCCAGTTCCACGATCCTCCGCTGTGCGTGTGCGTATGATCGCCCGAGGGAGCTCGCGGCCGCGTTCAGTGACCCCTCTTCGTCGATCGCGTGGAGCAGTTGTGCGTCCCTCGCGTCGAAGGCGACCCCGCCGGCGACGAGTTGTGCATCGAACGTGGGCCGGGGTGTGTCGTCCGTCATCGTCGTCTTCCCGTTTCGCCCCTCAGTACATCAGTTCTCCGGCGACGAACTTCCGCGTTCGATCGTCGTCGGGCGTTTCGAACACCTGTTCGGGTGGGCCGGTTTCGATTATCGCGCCGTCGAGCAGCACGCCGACCCGGTCGGAAATTCGCTCCGCTTGATGCATGTCGTGAGTCGCCACGACGACACCCAGTCCTTGTTCCTTCGCGTCGGCAACTGCATCCTCTATTTCGGCCGTGTTCCGCGGGTCGAGGTTCGAGGACGGTTCGTCCAGCAGTAGAATATCGGGGTCGGTTGCGAGTGCCCGCGCGAACGCGACGCGCTGTGCTTCGCCCCCCGATAGCGACAGTGCGTTCTGGTTTCGCTTGTCGGCCAACCCAACGGTTTCGAGCGCAGCGTTCACGTCCGAGTCAGTTTCCGATGTCGCCGTTTCGCGGCCGAGGATCCGCTCGATCGTCGTGTGAATCCGCTCCGACCACGACCGCCGGATTCGGCGGCCGTAGGTCACGTTTCGTTCTACGGGCGCGTTGAACAGCGACGGCTCCTGAAACACCATACTGACCCGTCGTCGGACTTCCAACCGGTCGTCCTCCGACAGTCGCCACATGTCCCGATCCTGCCAGCGTACCGTGCCGGAATTCGGCGGGTGAAACATGGCGAGGAGACGCAGGAGCGTCGTCTTTCCCGTTCCCGATGGGCCGACGATCGTGACGACTTCGCCAGGTTCGACCGAGAGCGAAACGTCGCCGAGAACCTCGTCCCCGTCGAACCCGTGTGAGACGTTCGTTGCGGAGAGCGTCATTGCTGAACGTCACCTCTCCCTCTGCTTCGACTGCGAACCCACGACCCGAGGACGTTCACGCAGAGAACGAGGACGAGCAACAGTGCGCCGAGTACGAGTCCTGTTTCGTATCGCCCTTGTCGCGCTTCGACCGTGATCGCTGTCGTGAGGGTTCGCGTGTACGACGTGCTATCACTGAAGACGATATTTCCGCCGACGATGAGTATCGAACCGACTTCGCTGATCGCACGGCCGAACCCGGCGAGCACTGCGGTGACGATGCCGTATCTCGCTTCCTTGACGACGAGGACGCCGACATCCGTCTCCGTACCACCGAGCGTGAACGCCGCGTCACGAACGCCCTGCCCGACCGATTCGATGGCGGAGAGGCTGATGCTCGTGATTACTGGCGTCGCCAGCACGAACTGGGAGGCTATCATCGCGGTCGGCGTGAAAACGAGGCCCAACTCGCCCAGCGGACCTTGGTTCGAGAGCAGCAGGAGGACGAGCAGGCCGACCACGACGCTCGGAAAGCCCATTCCGGTGTTGATAATCGCGGTGACGACACGTTTGCCGGGAAAGTCGGCGAAGCCGACGACGACCGCGACTGGCACGCTCACGACCGTGGAGAGCGCTACGGCCGTCATGCTCACGTATAGCGAGACGGCGGCGATGCTCACGAAATATTGCCAGTCCGCGCCGGGAACGAGTTGGATAAGCATGGTCGGGATGATGAACGTGGACCGACGTCACTGCCGACCGGAGTCAGTAGTCCGCGGGGACTTCCCGCTCGACCCACGAGAGGTACTGTTTGTCCTCACGCGAGAGGGACTTGGCTTGCTTCGCCGAGTACCCCTGTGGGACATACTGCTCGAACTCCGGTTTTTTCGACAGCGCGTTCGGGAAGAACAGTTGTGACCCGTTTGCGGTGTAGTTGTCGATGAGTTTCTGTCCCTTCGGACTGGTCAGGAACCCCGCGTACGCCATCGCGGCCTGATAGTTGACGTTGTCGTGTTTCGCGGGGTTGACCGGAATGACGCCGTACGGGTTTTTCAGAACGACTGGACCGCCTTTGAGTGGTCCCTGCACGAGAATGGTAAGATCGATTTCGTTTTTCATCGAGAGGTACGTTCCACGGTCGGCAATCGTATAGGCGTTGGACTGGTTCGCCTGCGTGAGCGTATCGCCCATACCCTTCCCGACCTTCCGATACCACTTGCCGCTCGGTTTTACACCGGCCTGCTCCCAGATGGCGAGTTCCTTCTTGTTCGTCCCCGAATCGTCGCCGCGGGAGAGGAACGTCGCCCTCCGCTGTGCGATGGTGGAAAACGCCTTCGTCGCGCTCGACATGCCTTTGATGCCCGCAGGGTCATTCTTCGGGCCGACGATGACGAAGTCGTTGAACATCACGTCTCGGCGGTTGACGCCGTGGCCTTGCTTGAGGAACTCGTCTTCGGCACTGCGTGCGTGAACGAGAATCACGTCGGCATCCCCGTCCTTCGCGGTTCGGATGCTCGCGCCGGTTCCCTTCGATATCGTCTTGACAGTGAGGCCGAACTCGTCTTCGAACTCCGGATTGAGTTCGTCCAACAGGCCGGTGTCGTACGTGCTCGTCGTCGTCGCGAGGATGAGTTCGCCGTCACCGATTGCTCCCTTTCCGGATGACCGTTTGCCTTCGCTCTGTGCACCGAACGACCCAGTACAACCGGCGAGTCCGGCGAGGGCACCGACACCCATCGCCTGAACGAATCGCCGCCGTTGTATCGTCATAGAAACAACGTTGTGTGAATCTTTCATAAGGATTTCGCCATGGATGCAATCGCTACCGGTTACCGAAACTGAAACCCGAATCGAAGGGCTTCGAAGGACAGTGCGTGTTTGGTAGCCGGACGATGTCCTCGAACGGAGTTTCAAATCGCCCTTCCGACGTTCGGGTCGTCGTGCAGATGCGAGACGTGCCAGTATCGTGCAGTAACCGCGTTCTTCGAGATTCGAGGGACGTGCCGGCCGTTTTCCGCGGATAGATGAATCCTACTTCCTCACTAGCGAGGGAGTAGCTACTTGCTTGTTCCAATCGTATGGTATCTTATGTCACGCTCCGTCGGCAGACCGCTTACACTCGCCGTTGGGACCATCGCCACCCTCGGACTTGCATGGGTCGGCTGGGGTGCCTACGTCAGGTTGACGACCAAACGGGTTCCTTACACCACCGCGCTGACGCTTGATGGTGTTGAAATCAGACGGTATCCTGACACGGTGGTTGCACGCACGACTGCCGACACCGAGGGGGAGGCGTTCCGGAAATTGTTCGGGTACATCGAGGGTGACAACCAGGCACGCGAAGAAATCGCGATGACCGCACCCGTAACTACCGGACCGGAAAAAATCGCTATGACCGCGCCAGTCGCGTCCGAACGGTCCGATGACAGCGTCACGATGGCGTTTTTCTTGCCGGGCGAGTACACCGCCGAGGGTGCACCGAAACCGAACACCGACGACGTTAGCATCGAACACGTCGGTGCTCGTACGCTCGCGGTTCGTCCCTTCTCGTGGTACGCGACTCGCGACAGGATCGAAACGAACCAGCGACGACTGTTCGAGGCCCTCGCCGCACATGATTTGACGCCGACGGGTGAACCGTTCTTGTTGCGCTACGAGGACCCGTACACACCGCCGTTCATGCGGACGAACGAGATTGCAGTCGAACTGAACTGACACGGAATCGAGGAAGACACCGACGAGGACCTCCGACAGTTGGAAACTCGGATGCGCCCTATTCGAAGCACAGTTCGGCGCGTCGTTCGAGGACGTGACCGGTTACGAGACGACGGGCAGGCACGGCCACTAAGTTTTCGAACCGATTCCATTTTTAGTGGACTCGTGCGGATAGTTCGGATATGGAGTACGACTACGACTGTATCGTCGTCGGTGGGGGGCCGGCGGGACTCCAGTTCGCCAGGGAGATCGTCTCGAACTCCGATCGTTCCGTCGTCGTTCTGGAGCGGAACGACGACCTTCGAGCGAACGACAAATCGACCGGCGGAACGTTCGAGGAGGTTATCGACCGCTACGATATTCCCGAGGATGTCATCATGGGCGCAAACGACACCATCACTTTCGAAGGGCCCACCGAACGCAGTCGGCTCGACATTTCGGGATACGTTCTCGATTTTCCACGGTTGCTGGCGTTTTTGGGTGACGATGCGGCAGCGAAGGGTGCTGAGATTCGACTCGGAACGACCGTCACCAAACCGATACTCGAATCGGGGACGGTTCACGGGGTTCGATATCGGGACTCCGATGGGGAGGGGAAGCTTCGCGGAAAAGTGACCATCGATGCGACCGGACCGAACGCCGTCATCACCTCCGACTTGGGCTTTTTTGACACCGAAACCGCTCAGCGAGGGATCGGCCTCGAATACGAAATCGAGGGCGAGTACGAGACGGACGACACGATGCTGTTCAATTTCGACCACGAAAACGCCCCCGGGGGATACGCGTGGACGTTTCCGGCCGGGGATGACGTGTTCAAAGCCGGCGTCTGTTGGGTGGACGAGTACCATGCTCGACACGGAAACGGTACCCCCATTCACGAGGCCGTCGAGCGCTGGGTAAACGACGACCCACGGTGGCACGTCGAGCGAATCAGGGCGAAACACGCGGGAAAAGGAGTCTGGAACGACTCGAGGAACCAGCGGGCTACCGACGGCTTCATGGCCGTCGGCGACTCGATATCGAGCATCAATCCCCTTTTCGGCGAAGGAATCCGACCGGGTATGGCGTCGGCGACGATGGCGGCCACTGTCGCCACCGTCGCCCTCCGAGCGGACGACGTTTCCGAGACCCGACTCAGGCAGTACGACCGTCGATGGAACGAAACCCGAGGCGGACGCTGGCGACTCCAACGGATCCTCAGCGACCTCCTCTACGATTTCGATACGAGGCAACAGGATTCGTTCGTTCGGCGTGCGGGTCGTCTCTCGGCGACGAAAGCAGAACGACTGCGACAGTACGACCTCGGGATGCTCGATTTGGCGAAGCTATATCCGTTCGCGCTCAAGGACGTATCGAAGGTGCCAAAGCTGCTCCGACGGTTGTGAGGCCCGTTCCACGCACGAAATGGGAACCGCTTCGTGATACCACGCGGGTCACTTCTCCGGACGACCTACGACGTATCGAGCGCGCGTTCGGCGAATCGCTCGCGAATTTCCGGGTCGGGAACCGGGCACTCGGCCTTTCTCCCGAACACCCGATAGCGGTGCCTCGCGACGAAGTCGTAGACCGGGTCGCGCAACCGTTCCGGAAGATAGACGAACGGATACAGGAGCGGCCACGGACCATCCAATCGGCGACAGACGCGGAGCGCGGCGGTCGAGCGGGTGGCGTAGTCGTCGCCCTCCACGAGCACGAACGAATCGAAATCGTCGGTCGGGAGGTCGAACCGGGAGAGGAGTTCCTGCCCGATTTCGGATTGCAGGGGTGCGAACCGGAACGTTCCCGATTCGTCGAACCTGACGGTGAAACGGACGATGGCGTTACAGAGGTTACAGACGCCGTCGAAGAGAAGGACGGGGGTGTCGAGGGTATCGGCGGGGTCCGGATCATCGGCCGTCATTCAATTCCCACTACGAACTCGTGCGGGATAAGCGCGATGCGTTCGAAAACGGAAGCCAACGACTTCCGTTTTCGAACGCACTTTCACCGAAATTCGCGGTGGAGCGCGAGTCCGTCCGCTTCCAGCACACCGCCGACTACCTCGATGTCTCGCCCGCTTCGCTCGAATATCTCCTCGCAGGGGACGCCCGGCGCGCCGCCGAACTCCGCGGCGGCGCGCTCGCCCGAGACGCTGTAAACGACCGCTCCGAGACCCGAAATCACGATTCCGCCTGCACACATCGGACACGGCTCGGTGCTGGTGTACATCACCGTCTCGGCACGGGCATCGGGTGGGAGTTCCCGTTCGGCGCGACGGGCCAACGTGAGTTCCGGGTGAAGCGCGATGTCGTCTTCAGTGTTCTCGCGGTTCGTCTCCTCCAGCACGATGTCGTCATCCCGGACAAGAATCGACCCGTAGTGGCCGTCTCCCCGCTCGCCCGCCTTCCGGGCGAGGTCGATCGCGCGCTGAACGTATTTTTCATGGTCGAGTGAATCGAAGTCGGACATCGGGTGGAAGACGGGTTCGTGGTGAAAGAACGTTTCCGACGCTTCGTGTCGTCACATCGGTAGTCGGTCTAAGCCGACCGAAATATCGTCCGATACTCGGCGGCATCGTTTTGCGATTTCGGCGACTATGGAGCGTATGGGCCATTCCCAGCGTCGTCATCCCGACGTTCCTTGTCAGTCCCACTCATCCTCGAACGGCCAGCGAGGTGACCGATGGTCGATGTAGTGCTCTCGGTATTCCGGCTTCTCGTCGCGTTCTTCTTGGTGTTCATGAACGGCCTGTTCGTGGCCACGGAGTTCGCACTCGTCAAGATTCGCCGGACACGGGTGAACGAACTCGTCGAGGCGGGAAAACCCGGGTCGAGTTTCGTCGAAGAGGCGGTCAATAATCTAGACGACTATCTGGCGGTTTGTCAACTCGGGATCACCCTCTCCTCGCTTGGGTTGGGTTGGATCGGCGAACCCGCCGTTGCCGCCCTCATCGAACCCATGTTAGGGTCGTTCGTTCCCGAGGGAACGATTCACTTCGTCGCCTTCGCGCTCGGGTTCGGTTTCATTACGTTCCTCCACGTCGTCTTCGGTGAGCTCGCGCCGAAGACGTTCGCGATTCAGGAAGCCGAGCAGATCGCCCTGCTCGTCTCGCCGCCGATGAAGCTGTTCTACTACGCGTTTCTGCCGGGAATCCTCGTGTTCAACGGTACGGCGAACTTCTTCACTCGGCTTGCGGGCGTCTCGCCAGCCTCCGAATCCGAAGAGGCGCACACGGAAGACGAACTCATGATGGTGCTCGCCCAGTCGGAAGAGCACGGACACATCGATGTGGAAGAGGTCGAGATGATCGAGGGTGTGTTCGAACTCGGCGACACCATCGCCCGTGAAATCATGGTTCCGCGTCCGGATATCGCGACCGTCTCGGCGACGATGCCGCTCGACGAACTCCGGTCGGTTGCCGCCGAGGGAAACTTCACTCGCTACCTCGTGTTGGACGAGGACAACGGCGACCAACCCATCGGCTTCGTACACGTCAAAGACGTACTGCGGGCGATCGAGGACAATGGTTCCGAGGCGGAAAAACCGACCGCTAGCGACCTCGCTCGTAAGGCCCTATTCGTCCCTGAGAACAGGCGCATCGACGATATCCTGACCGCCTTTCGGCAACGCGAAAGCCAGATGGCCGTCGTCATCGACGAATGGGGGGAGGTCGAAGGTATCGTCACCATCGAAGACATCCTGGAGGAGATCGTCGGCGAAATACGGGACGAGTTCGACACCGACGAGTTGGAACCATCGATAACGGAACTCGATATCGATACGTACTCCGTCGATGGACACGCTCCGCTCAAGGAGGTCAACGAGGCGGTGGGTGCCGAATTCGAGAGCGAGAATTTCGAGACGATCGGTGGGTTGGTGCTCGGTGAACTGGGCCGTGCGGCGGAGGTCGGTGATACGGTCGAACAGGATGGCTTCATCCTCCGCGTCGATACTGTCGAAAAGCGGCGGATTTCGAAGGTAACGGTACAGGCAGCCGGACGACGGGAACGTGAAACCACGGCCGAGCGTTCCGGCGAGGAATGACTCTCCCCGTGCATCAGCGCCCGTCGAAAAAAGCACTCGGTTGGACGGAATCACAGTCGATCCCGTCAGCCTTCGCGTGAAAAACTCGAACCGTATTCGGCATCAGTCACCCGCTTAGACGATCACCTCGGATAGACTGTATCCGGACATCGTGTCCGATATTCCATCGAGTGAGCCCTGATTCGGGACGGTCTGGTTCCCCGCCGGAAGAACGGTCAGGAATCCTGATTTGGTTTCCTGTAAACTGGACACGGCGAACTCATACTCGCCGGGTGCAGTCGATTCATCGACCGAATAGGTGAACTCGACGGTCGTCAGTCTGCCGCCAGCAAGCGTCACTTGTTTGGCACTCCGTGGTTTGTACAGTGCCACCATCTCCTGCGCGCCGAGGTCTCGTTCGACGGTGCTCGACGATGACATGAAGAAGAGCCAAATCGTTTGCGTCGCCGCCTCGTCCCCGGTATTAGTCAACGTGGCGGAGACGGTGATCTCCTTACCCTGTGTCACCTCGGCAGGACCGTTCACATCCGACACTCGGAAGTAAGCCGGGTCGGGGTCGCTCTCGACCACCGAAATGGACGTCGAGTGTTGGTCGTCGTCCGTCGCGACACCGTGTTCGTACGAGCCGGTATCGCTCGGCATCGTGACAGTGAACTCGACGGTCGTGTTCTCACCGGCGTCGAGTGTCACGTCCGAGGTGTTCCTGGCAGTTCCGGCGAGGTGATATTCGACAGTCTGCGTTCCGGAGGCGTTTCCGATGTTTCCGATGGTTGCGGAGACGGTTACCTGTTCGCCGGGATTCACTTCCGTAGGTGCGTCGAATCTCGTTACCGTGAAGGAGGCTTCCTCGGTGGGTTCGTCCTCGGTAACGGTAATGTTCGTCGAGGCAACTTCGTCGGCAGAAATGCCGTGTTCGTAGTCACCGACCGCCCTGTCGGGATTTATTTCGTAGGAGAACTCGACAGTCGTGCTTTCGCCTCCGTCGAGTGTCACCCGTTCGCTGAGTTCCGATTGCGATTCGAGAAGTACCGAACTACCGAAGTTCGTCCCCGGTGGGAAGTAAAACACCGTTCGGGTATCTTCTCGCTCACCGACGTTAGTGACCGTCGCGGAGACGGTTATCCCTTCACCCTGTTCGGCCTCGCTCGGTGCACTGAGATTCGACACCTCGAAGAACGTTCCGAGCGTCAAGTTCCGCGTCGTCGTCTCGTTCGCCTCGACTTCGGTGAACGTGATGTCCGAGTCCGGGTAGCGGTCGTGCATTGTCCGGAGCGCGTAGGTACCGCGGTCGAGGCCCTCGATGCGGTAGTAGCCGTTTTCGTCAGTGGTCACGTTGAACGCACCCTGGTCGGCATCGACGACGGTCGCACCTTCGACGGGGATCCCCGCCGCGTTGATGACGTAGCCTTCGATGGCCCCATCTCGTGGTTCGACCGTAAAGTCGACGCCGTCGACCGTTTCGCCGGGTGCGACCGAGACGATCTCTTCAGGACGGTAATCCCCGGGCGTTCCGGCGACGTTTACGACGTACATACCCGCGGGCACACCGAGCGAGTAGCTTCCGTTCTCGTTCGTCGTCGTTTCGTGGACGTTACCGTCATTGTCTTCGGCGGCAACGGTAACGTTCGCGACGCCGGTACCGGTGTCCGATGCCGTGACCGTTCCGCTAATCGTTCCCGGCGTCGGGTCGAGTTCGAAGTTCGCCGTCGTGGTGTCGTCCACCGGAACGGTGACGGTGTCGGTCACTTCGTCGTACCCGTCGGCCGAAACCGTACTGTTGTGCGTTCCCGATGGAACGTTCTCGATTTCGTACTCGCCGTTGCCGTCAGTCACGGCAGTGTAGTCGCCGTCGCCGATGTCGACGTCGATTGTAACGGTCGCATTTTCGACCGGCTCTCCGGTTTCGCTGTCCGTAACGGTGCCGGTGAGGTTTCCGCGGTCGATAGTGATGTCGAGCGACGATTCATCCTGGTCGTCTTCGCTCGATACGACGTGGAGCCAATCTATCGAGGGGTCTATTTCGTCTTCGAGCGTGTGGGCGAACTCGACCGTTTCACGCTCGCCCGGCGCGAGCGTGACGTTCGCGGTCGTCTCGTCTTGCGTGCGTTCCTCGCCGTTGGCGGCCGAACCGAAGCCGCTGAGGTAGGCGACCGAATTCGCGAGGAGAAGGTCACCTTCTTCGGTGAAATCCGACTCGTCGGTGAAGTAGTCCCGCCCGACGGCGCTCAAGAGTACCTCGTTTTTGTCGTCGTTGACTGCCACTGCCGGTCCTGCGCTGCCCGAACCGTAGTCGGCGTCAGCCAGGATGGTTCCACTGTACTCGGCGAACCAGCTTCCCCACATGGTGCTTCCGGTGAACACTTCGACGGAATCACCGACTTCACCGACGTTGGTGAAGAGTGGGTGGTTTTCTCGAATGTCGATGGTCACTGGGGTCGACGAACTGCTGCTGGCGTCTCGTTCGACAGGGTCGCCGCGAACGTTGTAGAGCCGATATACGCCGTCGGCGTACGCGTACGCCGAGGCCCCTTGGTACGAATCGAGGTAGACGACGCTCTGGTCGTCGTCGAGTTCGTCGAGGAAGTCCGAGGCGACTTGGTCGCTACCGAACCGCTGTACGACGAACGTGTCGTATTCACCCATCGCGCCCGGAAGTTCGTCCGCCGTCACGACATCGACGGTGTAGATGTCGGTGTCGAGGTGTTCTTCGAGCGTACTCGCGATGTCGTCTCCGTGCTCGTTATCCGATACGTCAACCACGGCCACGTCAACGCTTCGTGGTATGGTTTCGTATTCGACAGTTTGCACGTCGGTTGCGTTCCCCGTATTTTCGACGGTTGCGGTGACAGTGATCGTTTCACCGGCGCTCGCTTCCTCGGGGGCATCGGTGATGCTCACGTCGAAGAACGCTTCGAGAACGGTGACGTTCGTGGTTTGCGAGTCGTCTTCGGTGAAGACACCGTGTTCGTACGTGCTATTATCGATACCGCTCGTATCGACGGTGAACTCCACCGCCGTGGATTCGCCGACACCGAGCGTCACGTTTTTCGTCCGAACAGGGTTTTCGAGGTCGTCGAAGCGGTATTCGACGGTTTGCGTATCCTGCTGGTTCCCCATGTTCGCGACGTCTGCGTGTACGGTGAGGGTTTCACCCTGTTCGATTTCGTCCGTGGCTTGCAGGTTCGACACGTCGAAGAACGAACCGAGGATGGTCATCTGATCGCTTTCCGAGTCGTTTTCCGAGAACACACCGTAGTGAACCGTTCCACCCGGCAAGTTCGATGTGTCCACTTGGAACGTGACCGTCGTTTCGTGTGGTCTGTCAACGGGGTCATCGACACCGTCCGGTGCCATATCGACCGGAGTCGTCGAGATCGGGTCGCCGTTTCCGAGGTCGGTTTCGTTCTGTGCAACGTGGAGTTCGATCTCTTCGAGCGCTCCTTCCTCGCCGATATTTTCGAGGTCGACGGTGACGTTAACCGTCTCACCCTGTTCGGCTTCGCCGGGTGCGCTGAGATTCGAGACGTCGATCTCGCCCTCATCAAGCGTTCCCTGTACTTTCCGTTGAAGGAGCTGTAAGTCCGCGTACGTGACCGTACCGTCGCGGTCCATGTCCGCGAGGTTCGGGTTGAAGTTCGACGGGTTCTGCCCCGCGAGGTACTTTTGGGTGAGTCGTACGTCCTGAACGGTGACCGAACCACTCTCGTCAACGTCGCCCAACTCGGATTCGGGAATAAATATCATCTCATCGACTGCCGCGTAGGCGTCGATGATACCCTTCCCGTACCGGGTGTCTTTCTCGTTTTCGGGCGCATCCCAATCGTCGGGTTTCTCGGCCGTCGATTCGAGTGCGTTCTCGATTTCCGCGACGGAAGCGTCGGGGTTGGCTGAGCGCATCAGCGCGACCGCTCCCGCGACGTGCGGTGCGGCCATCGATGTCCCGGATAGTTCCTGATAGCCGCCGCCGGGTTCGGCGCTCAACACGTCCACACCGGGTGCCGAGACGTCGGGTTTGACGAACCTATCCGGCCAGTCCGCTGGTGGGTTCTCCCAGTTGATCTTGTCGATTATCGCTCCACTAGAGAAGTCCGCGATGTCCTCGTTGCTGTCGGATGCACCGATGGAGAACGAGTGATAATCGTTGCCGGGCGACCCAACACAGCCCTGGCCGGAGTTCCCGGAGGAACTAACGAACGCCGTGCCGAGCGACCGCGCGTTCTCGACTACCGGAATCCACGCGTCACTGTAAACGGGACCAAACAGGCCACAACCAGCGCCGAGGCTGAGACTCGCCACGTCGGCGTCCTCCTCGACGGCCCATTGGACACCGCCGATGACACCCTCGGTCGACCCACTGCCACCGGGGATGACCATCCCGTGAATCAGATCCGCTTCGGGTGCGACACCGATTGCCGTACCGCTACTGGCACCACCCATTGCGGTGGCACTGGTGTGTGTTCCATGATAATGGCTATCCCGCGGCTCGGAGCCGGGAACCATGTTCCCGCTATCATCGAATTCCGCCCATCCGCCGGGGTAGGTCGGGTCGGATGGATCCTCGGTGTACAGTTCGATGTCCGGATGGGTGATATCGACGCCCGTGTCGAGGACGGCGATCTTCGCACCGTCACCCCGAGTCCCGAGTTCGTCCCAGACTCGTGGGGCACGAATTTGGTCGAGGCCGTACGTCGTATCGTCCGGGGACACGTCCGAGTCTGCGCTCGGTTCGGGTTTTGTGGTCTCGGGAACGGTGTATTCCCGACTCTTGACGATCGATTTTACGCCGTTAACGGCGGCCAATTCGTCGATTTTCACGGTATCGGTATCGACGCTGATCGCGACCGCGTTCACGATCCAGAACGTGTTTTGTACGTCAACACCCGTTCGGGATTCGAGTTGGGTAACCGACTGCGCTCTCGTCTCGGCGGCGTGTTGCTTCAGGTGCCGTATCGCCGCCTTTTCGTCCATTTCCGGATCCACCGACGTTTGTTCGAAGAGTAACAGTACCTGTACTGTCCCCTCAGCACCCTCCAATGCGGGGTCGATTTGTACGTCGTTGGGGTCTTGTTTTGTCTCACTGTCGATACTTTCAAACTGGGGCGTCTCCTGTGCCGCTGTGAGTCCGATAGTGCCGGTTCCGATTACCGACAGTATCAGCAACAACGACAGCAAGATCGCGTCTGTGTGCTTCCTTCTTCGACTCATTATTTCAGTTTCTCTGTATTTCACACAACAAATCTAAATTTTGATTTAAGATTGTGTGACACGTTGACTTGGTAATTATCCAACTAATAACTATTGCTTAAATTATTATATTAATTTTAAATATTCAGAAAAATTCTACTGAGCGAAGAAATTTCCACGGATCGGTGACGAAATCCGCAAAACGAACGTAGGCTCTTCGCTGGTGAACCGGAAAGTGGTCTCGAATCGGTCCTCCCGATCTCTTGAACGAAGCGTACCGTGGGCGTTCCGTAACGCGCCCCAACGTGTTTCACATCGGTTCGTCCCCGTTTGGCAGCAATATCTGCGTGATCTATCGCCGGTCAGATTGGTGCCCTTAGATTCCCTTAGTCAGTATAATCACACACGGCCCCGACGATGTCTCCCGGTTTTCGAAATAAATTATATCTCACTAATTATTCTTATCCGACACCACCTGTCTGACCGCCACGCTTAAATAGGAGGTCGCGTCTCCAACCGAGTACAATGTCTGAAAACGACAGCACCTCCGAGAGGGGGGGTCGAGTTCTTCGAGGGCACGTTAGCCCACACCGACGAGATTGAAAACGTTCGAATTTTCGACACGACGCTCCGTGACGGCGAGCAGACGCCACGCACCTCGTTCACCCCGGCCGAGAAGCGCGAAATCGCGGCCACGTTGGACGAAATGGGAACCCACGTCATCGAAGCGGGATTCCCGGCCAACGGGGACGCGGAATTCGAGGCCGTCCGTGACATCGCCGAATCGACGCAGGCGACGACGTGCGCGCTGGCTCGCATCGTGGATGGCGACGTGGAAACAGCACTGGAAACCGGCGCAGGAATGGTTCACATCTTCGCTTCGACCAGCGACGTGCAAATCGAGGATTCGATGCACGCCACGCGCGAAGAGGTGAAGGATCGCGCCGTGAAAGCCGTGAAACGCGTCGTAGAGGCCGGAGCGAGCCCGATGTTCTCGCCGATGGACGCGACGCGAACCGATCCGGAGTTCATGGCCGAAATCATCGAAGCGGTCACCGAAGCAGGTGTCGAGTGGATCAACATTCCCGACACCTGCGGCGTCGGGACACCGACACGGTTCGCCGACCTCGTGAGACAAATCCGTGAGTACACCGACGCTCGGATCGACGTCCACACGCACGACGATTTCGGGATGGCCACCGCGAACGCGATGGCCGGATTGGAGGCTGGCGCGGATCAAGTGCAGGTCAGCGTCAACGGTATCGGAGAGCGTGCAGGAAACGCCGCCTTCGAAGAGGTCGTCATGGCCGTAGAAGGCGTCTACGGCGTCGATACCGGCATCGACACGACACGTATCTCGGAACTCTCGGAGATGGTCGCCGAGTACAGCGAGGTCTCGGTACCCGTGAACAAACCCGTCGTCGGTGCGAACGCGTTCGCACACGAGAGCGGGATTCACGCGGCCGGGGTCATCGAGAACAGCGATACGTTCGAGACCGGCGTGATGAAACCCGAGATGGTCGGCGCGCGCCGGGAGTTCGTGCTCGGTAAGCATACCGGCACTCACGCGGTCCGAAAACACCTCATACAGGCCGGATTCGCCCCGACCGAAGCCGAGGTTCGGCGAATCACGCGTCGGGTCAAAGACCGCGGTGCCGAGAAAGCACGAGTTACCGTCAGCGACGTCCGTCGATTCGCCCGCGAACTGGGCGTCGATTCCAGCGAGGAGGTCAAAGCGTAATCATGCCGTCTCGCGCTTGTTTCACCACCGGCGAGCGACTGCACCACGGAACATCGTGGCCGACAATGGTACGGCGAAAAAGTTGCCAGCCACGAAAGAGTTATTGCGGTCGCCGTAACAAGAATGCAAACACAGATGCGACAGTCACACGCAGCCCTCGATTCGCAGGAGTCGAGCGGTGCGGCTGTCGAGCGCGTACTCATTATTGTAGGGGTCTAGCTACCCCTACACTCTTCTCATCCCCGACCACTGAATCGCCATCCAACAACCCCGAGTTTACGCGCAAAACCATGTCACGAACACGACCGACAGCAAAGCGGTATCGACCGACGAACCACACACGAACCGAGGTGACGAACTCGTGAGCGAGCACGCGGTTCGACAGGTCTCCCACGAATCGGAAGAGTCGGACGATGACCAGTCCGGCGAACGGGCCGAAACCCCCGAGGGCCGCCCGAACGAAGCGGATACGAGCGAATCGCAGACGGGTGCGAGCGTCGTCGTCCGCGCGCTCGAATCCGCGGGCGTCGAAACCCTCTTCGGCGTGCAGGGAGGGGCGATCATGCCGGTGTACGATGCACTCGGCAAATCCGACCTCCGCCACGTTACGATGGCACACGAGCAGGCCGCGGCACACGCCGCCGACGCCTACGGTATCGTCGCCGGAACGCCGGGTGTCTGTCTCGCCACGTCCGGTCCGGGAGCGACGAACCTCGTCACGGGACTGGCGGATGCGGACATGGACTCAGACCCGGTCGTGGCCCTGACGGGACAAGTCCCGACGAACTTCGTCGGCAACGATGCGTTCCAGGAAACCGATACAACGGGCGTCACGGCACCCATCACGAAGGCGAACTACTTCGCGGGCGATACCGACACCGTCGGCGACACGGTCGGCGAAGCGTTCGCGCTCGCCAGCGAGGGTCGGCCGGGGCCGACGCTCGTTGACCTGCCTAAAGACGTAACGCTGGCAGAAACCGATGCTGGGGAACCGACCGCCGAGACGCCGGAACACTACAACCCACAGGAAAAGCCGGACGCCGATGCCGTCGCGGAGGCGGCCCGAACGCTGGAAACCGCGGACCGGCCGTTGATTCTGGCTGGTGGCGGTGTCATCAAAGGCGATGCAAGCCCGGAACTACGGGCGTTCGCCACCGGACACGACATCCCGGTGGCAACGTCGATGCCCGCCGTGGGCGCGTTCCCCGAAGACCACGACCGGTCGGTCGGCATGGTCGGCATGCACGGAACTGGCCCCGCAAACATGGCCGTCACGCACTGCGACACCCTCCTCGCAGTCGGGTGTCGTTTCGACGACCGACTGACTGGCGGCGTCGATTCGTTCGCACCGGAAGCGACCGTCATTCACATCGATATCGACCCGGCGGAGATTTCGAAGAACGTCCACGCCGAGGTCCCTGTCGTGGGCGACGCCGGTGCCACACTCGCCGAAATCGGTGAGGAGATGAACTCCACGCCGAGCGTCGACGACTGGCGCGAGCAAATCTCCGACTGGAAAGAGGAGTATCCGATGACCTACCACGCGCCCGAGGACGGGCCGGTCAAACCCCAGTTCGTCGTCGAAGCGTTCGACGCCGCCACGGCCGACGACGCCATCGTTACGACGGGGGTCGGCCAGCACCAGATGTGGGCAGTCCAGTTCTGGACGTTCACCGAACCCAGAACGTGGGTGTCCTCACACGGTCTCGGAACGATGGGATACGGCCTACCGGCCGCGATCGGTGCGCGAATGGCCGCGGCAGACGACCAGCAGGTCGTCAGCTTCGAGGGCGATGGCTCGTTCCTGATGACGGTGCAGGAACTGTCGGTGGCTGTCAGGGAAAACCTGGACATCACCGTGGCCGTCCTGAACAACCGCTACATCGGCATGGTTCGTCAGTGGCAGGACGCGTTCTTCGACGGGAATCGCGTCGCCTCCGAGTACGATTGGTGTCCCGACTTCGCCACCCTCGCCGAAGCGTTCGGCGCGAACGGGTTCACGGTTGACCACCCCGACGAAGTGGCCGACACCGTCGAGGCCGCACTGGCGTACGACGGTCCTTCCGTCGTGGATTTCCACATCGACCCCGACGAGAACGTCTACCCGATGGTCGCGAGCGGCGGTGCCAACGGAAAATTCGCCCTGTCGGAGGATCAACTATGAGCGGAGAGGATTCGACGTCCCAAGCGGGAATGCCGGGTCCAGCACCGGACGAGCGACCACATCCCGACGGACGGCGAAACGCACACGGCGTCCGAATCGACCCCGAGGCGGACGCCGAAGCGGAGCGGCGGACGGCGGTGGTTTCCGCCCTGGTCGAGCACGAACCCGGCGTCCTCTCGCAGGTGTCCGGGCTGTTCTCCCGACGACAGTTCAACATCGAGAGCCTGACCGTCGGCCGGACGACGGTCGATGGCCACGCACGAATCACGCTCGTCGTGGAGGAAACCGACCACGGCATCGAACAAGCGCGAAAGCAGTTGGCGAAGCTTCCGACCGTCATTCAGGTGGGCGAATTGGACGACAACGCGGTTCGCGCCGAACTCGTCCTCCTGAAAGTTCGCGGCGACGAACCCGACAAGGTCCACGCCATCACCGAGATGTACGAGGGACAGACGTTGGACGCCGGGCCGCGAACCATCACGGTGCAGATCACCGGCGACCAGCGGAAGATCGACGACGCCATCGACGCCTTCCGGCAGTTCGGCATCATCGAAATCGCGCGGACCGGGCAGACCGCTCTGGCCCGCGGCGACACGCCGACGACCCCCGGCGAGGAACCGGGGCACTCGACCGAACCGACCGACAGCGGCTACGAAACCGAAGCGGAACGCGGCGAAACGAACCGATCGACGACGGAGACCAACTGAGGATTTCGACAATGACAACGATATACTACGACGACGACGCGGACGACGCACAGCTCGCAGACAAGACGGTTGCCGTCCTCGGCTACGGCAGTCAGGGCCACGCCCACGCACAGAACCTCGCCGAAAGCGGGGTGGACGTGGTCGTCGGCCTCCGCGAATCATCGGCGTCACGGAAGGCGGCGGAAGCCGACGGTCTGCGTGTAGCGACGCCGACGGAAGCAGCCAGCCAAGCGGACGTCGTCTCCGTATTGGTGCCGGACACCGTCCAGCCAGCCGTCTATGACGACATCAAGTCCGAACTGGAAGCGGGCGATACCCTCCAGTTCGCACACGGGTTCAACATTCACTACGGTCAGATCGAACCGCCGGAGGACGTGGACGTGACCATGGTCGCGCCGAAATCGCCGGGTCACCTCGTCCGACGAAACTACCAAGCCGACGAAGGCACGCCGGGATTGCTCGCGGTCTACCAAGACGCCAGCGGCGAGGCGAAAGCCGAGGGGCTGGCCTACGCGAAGGCTATCGGCTGTACTCGGGCGGGCGTGGTGGAAACGACCTTCCAGGAGGAGACGGAAACCGATCTGTTCGGCGAGCAAGCCGTGCTCTGTGGCGGCGTCACGGAACTCATCAAGATGGGTTACGAGACGCTGGTAGACGCAGGTTACTCGCCGGAGATGGCATATTTCGAGTGTCTGAACGAAATGAAGCTCATCGTGGACCTGCTGTACGAGGGCGGCCTCGGCGAGATGTGGGATTCGGTGTCCGACACCGCCGAATACGGCGGCCTGACCCGCGGCGAGGTCGTCGTTGACGACCACGCCCGCGAGCAGATGGAGACGGTGCTGGAGGGCGTGCAGAACGGCGAGTTCGCTCGCGAGTGGATTCTGGAGAACCAAGCCGGACGACCGGCCTACCGACAGAAGCGGCAGGCCGAAAAAAGCCACGACATCGAGGACGTCGGTTCGGAACTGCGGGACCTGTTCGCGTGGGCCGACGAGGACGAAGCTGATGAAACGGAGAAAACGGAGGTGCCAGCCGATGACTAACGAATCGAACGATAGCACGAGAGCGATGGCCGACGTGAGCCACGTCCATCCCTACGCCGACCAAGGTGCGATGACACGGCTGTTCAACCGTGGACCGACCGTGGCGGACGGTGGGGTTACGGAGGACGTGACCGACGAAACCGAACCCGACACGATGGCTGAGGTGTCACATTCCCCGCCGGAGGGGGCCGGTGATTCAGCGACAGTCTTCGAACGCGGCTACGAGCATCGGGTACGGGAGACATGAGCGAGGGGACGCTGTACGACACGGTGTGGGACGAACACCGCGTCACCGACCTCCCGACTGGACAGACCCAACTGTTCGTCGGGTTGCATCTCATCCACGAAGTGACGAGTCCCCAAGCCTTCGGAATGTTAGGGGAGCGCGACATGGAAGTCGCCTATCCGGACCGCACGCACGCGACGGTTGACCACATCGTTCCGACTGCCGACCAGTCTCGGCCCTACAGCGACGACTCCGCCGAGGAGATGATGGCGGAACTGGAAGACAACGTCCGAGAGGCGGGCATCGATTTCTCACACCCCGACTCGGGGGACCAGGGAATCGTCCACGTCATCGGCCCGGAACAGGGACTCACCCAACCCGGCATGACGATCGTCTGTGGCGACAGTCATACCGCCACTCACGGTGCGTTCGGCGCGCTCGCGTTCGGCATCGGAACCAGCCAGATTCGGGACGTGCTGGCCACCGGCACCGTGGCGATGGAGAAACAGGACGTCCGACAGATTCGCGTCACCGGCGACCTCGGACTCGGTGTCTCCGCGAAGGACGTGATTCTGGAAATCATCCGCCGACTCGGCACTGACGGCGGCGTCGGCTACGTCTACGAGTACGCGGGCGAAGCGATCGAGAACCTAGGAATGGAAGGTCGGATGAGCATCTGCAACATGTCCATCGAGGGCGGCGCTCGTGCGGGCTACGTCAACCCCGACGAGACGACGTACGAGTATCTGCGCGAGACGGACGCCTTCCGCGACGATCCTGAAAAATTCGAGCGACTGAAATCGTACTGGGAGTCGGTCCGTTCGGACGAGGACGCCCAGTACGACGACGTGGTCGAAATCGACGGCAACAGCCTCGAACCGATGGTGACGTGGGGGACGACGCCCGGTCAGGGGGTCGGCGTCACGGAACCGATTCCGGAACCGGACGAGTTGCCCGAATCGAAGCGAGAGACGGCCCGGCAAGCGCAGGCGCACATGCGTGTCGAACCCGGCGAGACGATGGCTGGGTACGATATCGACGTGGCGTTCCTCGGGTCCTGTACGAACGCCCGCCTGCCCGACTTGCGGCGGGCCGCCCGAATCGTGGATGGTCGCGAAGTCCACACCGACGTGCGGGCGATGGTCGTTCCCGGCAGTCAGCGCGTGAAAGCCGCCGCGGAGCGCGAAGGATTGGACGACGTGTTCCGTGAGGCCGGCTTCGACTGGCGAGCTGCTGGCTGTTCGATGTGCCTCGGGATGAATTCGGATCAACTGGACGGCGACGAGGCCTGTGCGTCCTCCTCGAATCGCAACTTCGTCGGACGGCAGGGCAGTCCGGACGGACGAACCGTCTTGATGAGTCCCGAAATGGTCGCCGCTGCCGCGATACGCGGCGAAGTGACGGACGTACGCGAGTTAAAGGAGGTTGCGGAAGCATGACGAAAACGAATGAGGGCACGACCGACGAAATAGAATCGACATCGGGAACCGGCGTTGCGGTTCGTGGGAACGACATCGACACCGACCAGATCATCCCGGCGCGATTCATGAAGGTCGTCACGTTCGACGGACTGGGACAGTTCTCCTTTTTCGATCAACGGTTTACGGACGAGGACGAGCAAAAAGACCATCCGTTCAATCGCGACCAGCACCGGAACGCCTCGGTGCTGGTCGTCAACGCGAACTTCGGTTGTGGTTCCTCCCGCGAGCACGCGCCGCAGGCGCTCGCTCGCTGGGGTATCGATGCCATCGTCGGCGAGAGTTTTGCCGAGATTTTTGCCGGCAATTGTCTCGCGCTTGGAATTCCGACCGTCACCGCCGACGCGGAGACGGTCGGCGAACTACAGGCGTTCGCCGAGTCCAACCCTGACGCCGAAATCGAGGTGGACGTGGCGAACGAGACGGTTCGCTACGGCGACCGCGAAGTCGAAGTGAACGTGGACGACGCCCAACGAAAAGCCCTCGTGGAAGGGATTTGGGATACGACAGCACTGATGAAATCGAACGAGAAAGCGGTCGCAGAGACGGCAGAAAAGTTGCCATACGTGGAATCATGACCGAGCAGATCGCGATCGTTTCCGGCGATGGAATCGGACAGGAAGTCGTACCCGCGACTCGGCGAGTGCTCGAAGTCATCGGGCCGCAGTTCGAATTCATGGAGGCCGACGCAGGCGATGCCGTGAAAGAGGAAACCGGAACCGCGCTCCCCGACGGAACCCGCGAGCTGGTCGCCGGTGCCGATGCGACCCTGTTCGGCGCGGCGGGCGAGACGGCGGCGGACGTCATTCTTCCGCTCCGACGGGCAGTAGACTCGTTCGTCAACGTCCGCCCCGCGAGAGCGTATCCGGGGACGGACGCACTTCGGCCCGAAACCGACCTCGTCTTCCTCCGGGAGAACACCGAGGGCGTCTACGCGGGTCACGAATCCCGACTGACCCACGACGTGACCACACTGACCCGCGTCGTTACCGAATCCGCCTCCGAACGACTCGCGGAATTCGCCTGCGAATACGTTGACGAGCGTGACGAGGACGGGTTCACCATCGCACACAAGGCCAACGTGATGCGCGAGACGGACGGCCTCTTTCGGGACACGGTGGACCGCGTAGCGGACGTTCGCGGTGTCCCCCACGACGAAGCCCTGATGGACGCACTGGCGACCCATCTCTGTCTCCGGCCGGAGGAGTATGGCGTTATCGTCTGTCCGAACCTCGCTGGCGACGTGCTCTCCGACCTCGCCGCCGGATTGGTCGGCGGTCTGGGTCTCCTCCCCTCTGCAAACATCGGCCCGGAAAACGCCCTGTTCGAACCGGTTCACGGTACCGCCCCGGACATCGCGGGCGAGGGTGTCGCGAATCCCTGTGCGACGATGTTCTCGGCGGCGATGCTACTGGAGTATCTGGGCTATGACGGGGAGGGACAAGCGGTTCGTGACGCGGTCGAATCGGTGCTGGAGAACGGTCCGCGAACGCCCGATTTGGGAGGTTCTGCCGGAACCGGCGAGGTCACTGAGGCGGTTCTGACGCGGTTGTCGTAAACTCGTTTTGTTTTCCCTACTCGGGTCAGAATAGGCCAGAAGCCGCCACGAACATACCAAGTGCGCTGATTCCCACGAACGCGATTCGGGTCATTAGTTCCTTCTAGACCGCTGGTTCAACTTCGTTCCACGACCGCGTGCTTCCGATTGCATCCAACTGTTCGCTGAACCGGACGAGATGATACGAATAGCGATAGTCGACCGCACCGAATAGAAGTCCCGCGAGACCGAAAAGAACCGTTTCGAAATCTACCATGGCTGAAAACTATTTTTAACAATCAAATATTTTCTGTTGCCTCAGGGAACGCGGTCGTTTTTCGCCGTCTCTGGCGAACAGTTGTCGTGTTCGTTCGCTCCTCCACGAACTGCTGAAACTCACTCCACGGAAATCATCATTAACGAGGGACTCGACCACGAATCTCCGGATTCCATATTGCACCACGACGGACACGAAACACTCATTTTGAAACCTGCCAATAAATTAATTGATGAAAACCAGGTTATTCTCTCTGCCTGTTGCAGTAGCAACACTGGTTCTCCTCGCGGGATGTGCTGGGGTTTTTACGCAAGGACAGCCGAATACGACGGCAAGAACGCCGGAGACGGTCGAACCGACGACGACCGAGATACTCGAATCGATCACCACGACACAGCAAACGACCAGTCGTGTCGGTATTCGGGACGCAGAACTCGATTCGTTTGTCCGGACAGGAATCGACTGCGACCGGAATCCGAGAACGCTCAGGTTCGGGAAATCCACCACGACCGACACCATCGTAATCTCGGTGCAAGGACGCGTTCGCGTGAATGATACGGCTGTCGTGGTGAAACAACCCCGATTGGTGAAAACCGGGGCGACCACCTACCGACTGAATATCGAGTCGCACGCCGCGGAAACCGTCGGTCGGAGTTGCCTCGCTGAAGCAGGGTACGAAGCGACCGTTCTCCTGCCGAATCTGGCCGAAACCGAACTCGTTGTTTCCCACAACGGCGAAACGACCGGTTCCATCGGACACCAAACCGAATCCGGCGAAACGTCGCAGGCGGAAACGAAGACGGGAATAACCGAAACCGCTACCCGCCACTTTCGAGTACGAATCGCATGACACTCCTCGACGACGTCTACGAAACGCACATCGAAGTGGCCGACCTCGACCGGGCGATGGAATTTTACGGCAACACGCTCGGACTCGAACTGGATCGCCACGAAGAAGAACGCGGCATTGCGTTTTACTTTACTGGCACTCCGCGCTCGATGCTCGGCGTGTGGGAAGAGGACGACCCGGAGCCAGGACACTTTGCTTTCCGCGTTTCGGAAAATCGGGTTGACGAGATGCTTCCCTTCCTCGAAGCACGCGACATCGAACCGCGCGCCGCGTTCGGGGTCGAACCCGACGAACCAATCGTCCACCCGTGGATGCCGAGCGCGACGGTGTACTTTGCCGACCGGGACGGGAATTCGCTGGAACTGCTCGCTGACTTGTCCGACGACCCAGACCCGGATAAAAACCGATGCCCCTGAGCGAGTGGCGCGAGCGACAGAATTGACTACGCTTGCCGATAATTACGTCTCAAGCCATCCGTCTATTTCATCAACGCTTACGACATGTGCAAGGACGAACAGAACGAGGGCGAGTCCCAATCCTGCCACAAAACTAGATATTCTTGCCGACGGCAAGTCGAAGGTGAACAACGCTCACCAGACGCCGATGGCGTAGAGGCAGATTACCAGAACATGGCCGGAAACTCCGATTCCATGGAACCACTCGCCGACTCGCTTTCCGAAAGACGAGTTACTCACTGGCCCCAGCGCAACCACGGTCACAACGAATCCAACGGCGACCCAGCCTCACGAGACCGAATCGAATGGGAACAACCGCAGTACCAATGAAATAAGAAAGAAACCCACCGTCGTAATCTCAACCCACGTTGGTGGGCGGTTCGGAAGCCACGACGAAACCAGTTCAGAGACCATACCAATCGGATAATTCCTTTTCAGTAACGAATACTTGGTCGTTCTATCGATGAAACCAGAGTTCCACACCCAAAACTCAGTCAGTCAATCCGTAGCCACGCCGGAAGAGATACGCATCGAGGAACATGAACACGAGCGTCAGACCCGAGAGTACGGCCAGCGAGAGGTTCGGGTTGACTTCGGATGCCCCTAAGAAACCGTACCGAATCCCGTTGACCATGTAGACCATCGGGTTGAGCAGGGTCACGTCTCGGAAAATTCCCGACGGAAGACTGTTGATAGTGTAGAAGACGCCGCCGAAGAAAACGAGGGGGCGGACGATGAACTGGTTCATCATCGTCAGGTTGTCCCAGTCGTCGGCCCACAGGCCGCCAACGACGCCGAAACTCGAAAAGAGGAGCGTGATGACGAGCGCGAAGGCGACGAGGTAGAACGGTTGGGCGACCCCGACGTTCGTGAAGAACGCGCCGATTCCGGCGATGAGTGCGCCCACCAGCAGTCCGCGGACCGCACCGGAGACGATGTACGCCGCGACCATCCGCGAGTAGGACATCGGCGAGGTCAGCGTCTCCTCGATATAGCGGTTCCAGCGCCCGTGGAAGATGGAAAACGAGGAGTTCTCGAAGGCGTTCGAGATCGCGCCGAGCACCACGAGTCCGGGAAGGATGAACGTAATATAGTCAACGGTCAGCCCATCGAACTCCATCGTTCCGACGCGTCCGCCGAGGACGACGCCGAACACGGCGAAATACAACACGTTCGTCACGAACGGCGGGACGAACGTGTTCCGCGGCCTGCGGAGGAAACGCAGAATCTCCCTGCGTGTAAGCGTCACGAAACCGGTGAGTCCAGTCACGCTCGCTCACCGCCGTCCGTAACTGCCGGAACGGTCTCCGTCTCCGTGTCGGCTTCTCCGCTTTCAGTTCGAGTCATCGACACGAACACCTCTTCGAGCGACGTTCGGGAGATATCGAAATACTCGATATCGAACCCCTTCCGGTCGAGTTCGCGGACCAGTTCCGGTGCCAGCAGTCCGGCCTCCCGTGCCGTGATGACGAGGTCGTCACCGTCCAGTTCCACGTCCAGAATCCTGTCGCGTCCCGCCGAAAGATGGGGTTCGGTTTCGGGCGGATCGCGGAGCGTGACCGTAACCTTGTCCGGTCCTTGGTTCATCAACTCGTCGGGGCTCGCCACCTCGACGATTTCGCCCGAGTCCAAAATCGCCACCTCGTCACAGAGCCGTTCCGCTTCCTCGATGTAGTGGGTCGTGAGCAGTATCGTGGTTCCTGATTCGTTGAGTTCGATGATCGTGTCCCACAGTTCGTGGCGAATCTGCACGTCCACACCAGCGGTCGGTTCGTCCAAGATGAGCAGGTCGGGGTCGGTGATGAGCGCTCGCGCCAACATGAACCGGCGTTTCATCCCGCCCGAAAGCCAGTCGAATCGCGTGTCGCGTTTGTCGTAGATGCCGACCCGTTTCAGCACCTCGTCGGCCTTTTCTTTCGCCTTCGATTTCGGAATCCCGTGATATCCTGCCTTGTGCTCCAGCACTTCCCGAATCGGGAAGAAACGGTCGACGTTGAACTCCTGTGGTGCGAGACCGATTCGGTCGCGCGCATCGCGGTACTCGTCCTCCACGTCCGCGCCGAACACTTCCGCGGTACCACCGGATTTTTTCACTAGTCCGACGAGGACGTTGATGAACGTCGTCTTGCCCGCGCCGTTCGGCCCGAGTAGTCCGAAAAACGACCCTTCCGGAACGTCGAGCGAAACCCCCTTCAGTGCCCGTACGTCCCCGTACTCCTTCTCCAAGTCCCTGATACGTATCGCAGAATCCATCGAAAACCCGTAACAACCGTGCGGGGTTAAGCCTGCTGAACTGGTTAGAGTGTCGCAAGCACGGCGTCGGCGTCGTCCAGATAGGCCTCCAACTGTTCCTCCCCGTGAGCGAACGAGAGGTGGTGGCGCTTGTACGGGTTTGGCGTAAAGAAGTGACCGCGTTCGCGCATCCCGGCCGCGAATTCACGGAACGTTCCCTCGTCTAATCCGAGGACATCCTCGTAGTTTTTCGGCTCACCCGTCACGCCGAACTGGAGGCTAAAGATGCTCCGATGGCCGACGACGCGTCCTTCGATGCCGTGGTCGGTCAGCAGGTCGCGAAGTCCGGCACGATACTCGTCGCCGAGATCGGTGACGTGGTTCTGCACGTCCTCCTCAACGATCGTGTCGATGGTCTCTCGTGCCGCGGCGAGTCCGGGCAGGTTGCCCGAGTAGGTCCCGCTGATGACGACGCCGCTCTTGTTGTCACCGCCCGCCTGCGAAAGCAAGTCTTCTCGTCCGCCAACCGCCGCGACCGGGTAGCCGTTGCCGAGTGCCTTCGCCACGCAGGTCAAGTCGGGCGTGATGCCGAATTCGCCCTGTGCTCCATGCGGCGAGTGTCGGAATCCCGTGATCACCTCGTCGAAGATGAGCGGCACGTCGGCGTCGTCGGTCAGTTCCCGAAGGTGCTGAAGGAAATCGTGGTCGGGGAGAAGGCATCCGACCGAGTGGGGGACCGGTTCGAGGATGACGCCCGCGAGGTCGTCACCGTGCTCGCGGAAAACCGCCTCGACCGCCGCCGAGTCGTTGAACGGGACGACGAGCGTGTTCTCGACCGCAGATCGGAGCATACCCGCCGACTCGGGGTACTGCTCGCCGAGACCCTCTTCCGGCGGGTAGACGCTCACGTCCACGTAGTCGTGCCAGCCGTGGTAACAGCCCTCAAATTTCAGGATTTTCTCGCTACCCGTGGCGGCCCGGGCGAGCCGAATCGCGTGGTACGTTGCTTCGCTCCCGCTGTTGCAGAAGTTGACCTGCTCGACGCTCGGGAGGGTTTCGACCAGTCGTTCCGCGACTTCCACTTCGAGTGGGGCCGTCCCCGCGCCATAGAGAACGCCGCCGTCGATGGCTCTCCGAGCGGCATCGTCCACCGAATCGTGTGCGTGACCGAGAATGATGGGACCGAAACCGAGGTGGTAGTCGGTGTACTGCTCGTCGTCGACCGTGGTCAGGGTAGCACCCTTCGCCCGTTCGAATGCGACATCGCCAGTGTCGTAGGCTTGCGCCCGGAGTCCGGTCTGGGCACCCCCTGGAATCACGTCTCGGGCGCGCTCCACGATTCGTTGGCTTTCCGTCGCGTCGCTCGCTGGTTTCGGGTTCATCGTTGAAAGGAAATCTGCATTCGTCGTTCGTCAGTCGTCGATCGTCGGGCTGCTCACTGCACCGCCGGAGTCCGTATCGGCGCCGGTCCAGACACCGGTCGAGAAGTCGATGGCGTCGTTCCACTTCGCCACGAGCGTCGTCACCGCGAGGTCGCCCGTGACGTTGTTCATCGTCCGCATTCGGTCGAGTAGCGGGTCGATACCCAGTACGAGGGCGATCGCCTGAATCGGGAGACCGACCTGCGTGAACACGACGGTCATCATGACGATGCTCGCTCCGGGGACGCCGGCCGTTCCGATGCTCGCGATAAGCGCCGTAACGAGGACGCTCAGTTGTTCCGCCATCGTCAGCGATTTGCCGACGACGTTCGCGGTGAAAATGGCGGCGATTCCGAGGTACATCGCCGTCCCGTCCATGTTGATGGTCGCGCCGAGCGGGAGCGAGAAGCTGTACACTTCTTGGTCGATTCCGAGGTTCTCGTCCGCGTTGGACATCGTTACGGGGAGCGTCCCGCTGGACGAACGAATGCTCAGCGCCGTCATCATCGCGTCTTTGCTCCCGCGGAGGAACGACATCGGGGACTGACCGACCAGACCGCTGATGATGAACAGCAGGTAGACGACAGAAATCTGGATGCCGATCGCGATGGCGAGCGTCGCGAACAGTTTGAACAGCGAAAAGATGGCCTCGACGCCGGTGTTGGCGAACAGCGCCGCCATCAGCGCGAAGACGCCGATGACGCCGTATTCCATGACGCCCCAGACGACTTTGAACATCACTTCGGCACCGGCTTCGACGACGTCGAAGATCGTCTCGACGCCGTTGTAGACGCTCGACCCTTCCTTGGCCTCGTCACGAACTACCGTCAGGCCGACGCCGAACGCCAACGCGAAGAAAATGACGCTGAGGATGTTCCCCTCCGCCATCGCACCGAACGGGTTCTCCGGAACGATGTTGAGGAAGACCTGTCCGAGACCCGGCGACTGCTTCGTCTCGACCGCGCTCTTTTTCAGAGCGTCTTCGAGCAAAAGACCGACGCCGGGGTCGATGACGTTGCTCACGACGAGACCGATTCCGATGGCGATCATCGTCGTGAAAAGATACAGAAGGATGACCTGTCCGCCGACTTTTCCGAGGTTTTTCGGCGAGAGGTTCCGCGCGGCCATGATGAGCGTGAAGACCACGATGGGGACGATGACCATCTTCAACAGTCGAACGAACAGGTCGCCGAGCGGTTGAAGGTTCGTCGCCGGTTCGCCGACGACGAGTCCCACGATAGAACCGAGAACGAATGCGGCCGCAATACGGTAGATAATAGGTACCGACCGATATCGTTGCCACGTTTGTGTTACACTACTCGTCATACAATACCAATGTACATCGACAACCATTCAAAAACACTTTCGGTTTTTCGCAGAATCTTGACCTAAACGACAGCATTATCGATTAAATTTGCATTTTTATATATTCCAGGTGATGATGGTAAATACGGATACTGGTAGACAATTTCGTCCAACCTCTCCGGTCGAATCGACTGTTCATTTCATGGACTTTCGAGTCGAAACTCCGTTGTGATAAATTGACACGGGGACGTTCACACGGACATGTTTATAAGTGCTGTCGTGGTCGGTCCCTCGGGCGCGTTTCGATTACAGAACGCCACACCGAACGGTTTGTGCCCCCGTAAATCAGGGGGACGTGCGCACCGGAGAGAACGAAACCGAACTTCGTACCGACCGAACAACGGCCGAACGTGGTATTGGGGCGTGCTTCGCGGCCGGAACGACCGCGCTATTACCGTTTCGCGCTCGGGTTCGTCACCGCGCCGTTCGCCGCCGACCCGAACGAAGCGCCGTATTTGGCGAGGACGCCGGAAGAGTACGGTGCCTCACCGGGTTCCCAATCATCCAACCGTGCCGATATTTCCTCGTCCGACAGAGCGACTTCGAGCGTCCGGTTCGGAATGTCTACTGTCACCTCGTCGCCGTCTTCGAGCACTGCAATCGGGCCGCCGTCACGGGCCTCCGGCGCAACGTGGCCGACCATCGGGCCGCGGGTTGCACCCGAGAACCGTCCGTCCGTGAGTAGCGCCACGTCGTCCTCGTGGCCCTGTCCGACGACTGCCGCGGTGACGCCGAGCATCTCGCGCATGCCGGGGCCGCCGCGGGGACCTTCGTTACGAATCGCGAGGACGTCACCCGATTCGATGTGCCCTTCTTGGACGTACTGCATTGCATCTTCCTCGTTCTCGAAGACGCGGGCAGGGCCAGTGTGATGGAATTTGTCGTCGCCGGTCACCTTCAGCACCGCGCCGTCCGGTGCGAGATTTCCGGTCAGAATCTTGATTGCGCCCTCCTCGTGGAACGGGTCGTCCGCGGACCGGATGAAGTCCACGTCTGCGTCCACATCCCCCGTGACGCCAAGATAGTCGAGTTCCTCCTCGATGGTTCGCCCCGTCACGGTCATGGCGTCACCGTGAATGTGTCCCGAATCGAGCAGTCGGCGGAGGACGGTCGGCACGCCGCCGATTTCGTGGAGGTCCTGCATGACCCGCGTGCCGCCGGGTTGGAGGTTGACGATTTTGGGCGTCCGGCACGAAATCTCGTCGAAGTCCTCGATTTCGAGGTCGATTCCGGCCTCCGCCGCCAGCGCGAGGAGGTGGAGCACCGCGTTGGTCGAACCGCCCATGGCGACCTGAATCGCGATGGCGTTCTCGAACGACTTTCGGGAGAGAACGTCCGAGGGCTTGCGGTCGTTTTCGATCGCGTCGAGGACGAGTTCGCCCGCGTTCTCCGCGACGTCGTAGCGCTCGTCCGACTCGGCGGGCGGACTTGCGGACCCGAGGGGAGCCAATCCGAGGGCTTCGCTAATCGAGGCCATCGTGTTCGCGGTGAACATCCCACCGCAGGACCCCGCACCGGGACAGGCGTCGTGTTCGAGTTCGATCAACTCCTCCTCGGTCATGTCGCCGTGGGCCACAGCCCCCACGCCTTCGAAAACGTTCTGGACGGTTACCTCGCGCCCCTCGTGCTCGCCGGGCAGGATGGAACCCCCGTAGAGGAAGACGCTCGGCAGGTCGGTTCTGATGGCGGCCATCATCATACCGGGAAGGTTCTTGTCACACCCCGCGACCGTCACGAGGGCGTCCATGCGCTCGCCGAACGCGACGAGTTCCACGCTGTCTGCGATGACTTCGCGCGAAATGAGACTCGCTTTCATCCCCTCGGTACCCATCGAAATCGCATCGGAAATGGTGATGGTGCCGAACTCGATGGGCATCCCGCCCGCCGAATCGACGCCTTCGATGGCTGCATCGGCTACGTCGTCTAGATGAACGTTACACGGCGTGATGTCGGCCGCGGGGTTCGCCACCCCGACCATCGGGGAGGAGAGGTCGTCGTCGTCGAACCCCATCGCCCGGAACATCGCTCGGTGTGGGGCGCGTTCCGGTCCCTCGGTGACTTCACGGCTTCGTAATCCGTCATCTTTCTCGCCACTGTTGCTCATGACTGTGGGTAAGGGTGGCGTGGGGGGTTAAAACCTCCCGATGCGACAGACCTTGCTGCCGAATCACCTACTCCAGCTCGGACAGAATATCGTCGGTAAGCGCTCGTGCCTGCTTGACATGCTCGTCGGCTTTCTCGCTCCCCGTCCCCTCGACGTGCGAGAGCAGTTCGTCGGCCTGCGAGACGCGCAGTTCGACCACGGATTCGGGTGCGTTCCTCGCATCGCCGACGACTGCCTCTGCTTCCCCGAGATACTGGCTCGGTCTGGTGGCGACCGGTAACGATGCGGTCGCTTCGAGGTGGTCGTACAGGTCAGTGACGAGTCGGTGAATATCGGTGATAGTTGTAGTTCGTGGGTGACTCCCTTCGGTTTGTCGCTACTCTCCCTCCCCGGTTTCGATCGGTGCACGGACCAGGTTTCCCCACTCGGTCCACGACCCATCGTAGTTACGCACGTCGTCGAATCCGAGCAGTTCGTGGAGTGCGAACCATTCTATCGACGAGCGTTCCCCCACTCGGCAGTAGGCGATGATCGACTCCTCACCGTCTACATCGTGGTCGGCGTAGAGCTCACGCAGTTCGTTGGCGGTCTTGAATCGTCCATCGTCCGCCAGCACTTCCGCCACCGGGACGTTGCTCGCGCCGGGGATGTGTCCGGCGCGCTGAGCCGTCTCTTTCAGTCCCTCCGGAGCGATGATTTCGCCCGTGAACTCCTCCGGCGACCGAACGTCAACGAGTGGGAGCCCGGACTCGATCGCTTTGTCAACCTCGTCCTTGTACGCCCGAATTCCTTCGAACGGGCCGCGGGCGTGGTACTCGACTGCGGGATGGTCGGGTTCTTCGTTCGTGAGTTCGTAGCTATTTTCCACCCAGTAATCCTTTCCACCGTTTAGCACGCGAGCATCCTCGTGGCCGTAGTATTTGAACTCCCAATAGGCGAACAGCGCGAACCAATTCGGAATCCAGCCGTCGCCGTAGAAGACGACGGTGGAGTCCTCACTGATTCCGGCCTCGCCGACCACCTGCTCGAAATCGTCTTTCTTCAGGATGTCGCGCTCCGTCGCGTCCGAGAGGTCTTCGTCCCACTGCATGCCGATCGCGCCGGGGATGTGACCTTCGTCGTAGCGCGACGGAAAATCGCTGTCGGGCGATTCGGGGCTGTTCACTTCCACGAGTCGATAGGCCGGGTCGTCGCTCTCGAACTCCTCGATGTGGTCTTCCACCCAGTCCGCCGAGACGAGTACGTCGTTTGCGTAGTCGGGCATCGAAGGGTGGACGACGGGGTGAACCAAAACGTTCGCGGCCGGATTTGCTTCTGCAAGTGTTGGTCGGCGGAGCCGATAGGACTACTTCCCCGACGAACGTCGGGTCGTGCATGGCTTTTCGCTCGATACGCGAGATGGCGTCGATCCTCGATGAGTCGCGGGATGCGATCCGGGAGGGTCGAATCGCCATCGAGGAGGCCAAATCGGAACTCGAAGCGCGGCACAGGGCGAGAAAGCGACGAATCGAACGCATCGAACGGGCAATCGAGTTGATTCGAACCGACGGGTTGGAGGCAGACCTACAACGTCTCGTTATGACGCTCACGCACCACGACGATTTCGACCACGAGGGTGGACACAGCGAACGGGGAATGTGACACGATCCGACGCGGCATCCATTGGATGGCCGAAGCGGCCAGTTCGAAACCTCTCCCGGTCCGCGGGATTGGCGTGCCGAGGTATCGAACGAACCCATGAGATGGCCAAACCATAAATAACATTTTCAAATAGAGAACTATTCGTAGTTTAAAGATAACCAACGGCACCAAAAATAAAATTTGGTCGATATACTTATTAAGAATACTTCGTATTATTTGCATACAGGAGACACAGTTAATGTCCGAGGACACACCGAAACACGGCATGGGTGAGCCCGATTACGAGAAAGCGGACGTCGAGAAAGAGACGCTCACGACGAACTCCGGGGAACCGGTCCCCGACAACCAGAACTCACGGAGCGCCGGTCCCGAGGGTCCCCTCCTCATGAAGGATTATCACTACTTCGAGAAGATGGCCCAGTTCAACCGGGAGGAAATTCCGGAGCGAATCGTCCACGCGAAGGGTGGTGGTGCGTTTGGTACGTTCACGGTCACGAACGACGAAATCAGCGAGTACACGATGGCCGATATGTTCGCCGAGAAGGGCAAGGAGACCGACCTCGTCGTCCGTTTCTCCACGGTTGCCGGTTCGCGCGGTGCGCCTGACACCGTCCGTGACCCCCGCGGATTTGCGGTGAAGTTCTATACCGAAGAAGGAAACTGGGACATGGTCGGTAACAACACGCCGGTCTTTTTCATCCGTGACCCCTCGAAGTTCCCGGACTTCATTCATACACAGAAGGAAGTGCCAGCGAACGGTCTGAACGACCCGACGCCACAGTGGGACTTCTGGTCGCTCTCCCCCGAGTCACTCCACCAGATCACGACGCTGTTCAGCGACCGGGGCATACCAGCCTCGTGGCGACACATGAACGGTTACTCCAGCCACACGCTCTCGCTCTACAACGACGAAGGCGAGCGCTACTGGGTGAAGTTCCACTTCAAGACCGACCAGGGTATCGAAAACCTCGACCCCGAGAAGGCAACGAAACTCGCCGGCGAGAACCCACACTACCACCGTGAGGACCTCTGGAAAGCTATCGAGGAGGGGAACTATCCGACGTGGACGCTCAAGGTCCAGATTATGCCCGAGGAGGAGGCAGCGGAGTACGACATCAACCCGTTCGACCTCACTCGCGTCTGGCCGCACGACGACTACCCGCTCATCGAAGTCGGGACGATGGAACTGAACGAGAACCCGGACAACTTCTTCCAGGACATCGAGGAGTCCGCATTCTCCCCCGCTCACGTCGTCCCCGGCATCGCGCACAGCCCGGACAAGATGCTCCAAGGACGAATCCCGTCCTACGACGACGCCCATCGATATCGCCTCGGCGTCAACTTCGAGGACATCCCCGTGAACAAACCGAAAAACACGGAGAAGGCGAACTACCACCAGAACGGCTTCATGCGTACGGACGGCAACAACGGCGGCGGCCCCAACTACGAGCCGAACAGCTTCGGGGGCCCCGTAGAGAGGCCGGAAGTCGAACAACCGCCACTCGACATCTCTGGCGAGGCCGACCGCTACGAGATGCAAGAGCGCATCGATAACTACAAACAACCCGGCGATATGTTCCGCGACGTCATGTCCGAGGAACAGCGCGAGCACCTCATGGACAACTTCGCGAACAGCATGGAACCCGTGGACGAAACCATCCAGAAACGCCAACTCGCTCACTTCTACAAGGCGGACCCCGACTGGGGACGTGGCGTCGCCGAGCGACTCGGCCTCGACATCGAGGATGCCGTCGATGACCGACTCCTCGAAACCGACGACGACGAGGTTGCGGAAGCCGACGTCGTCGCGGAACTACTGGACTAACGACGCGAAGCGCCGATTCGGCCCCAATTTCGTTTTCTACCTTCCGTCCCATCGAGTATACCGAAAACCTCAGCGAACCGCTGCTGATGGTTCACGGCATCAACGACCGCCGCGTGCCCATCTCACGGGCAAGATCGTTCCGCGACGCGCTCGAGACGGACGGTTTCGAGGAAGGCATGGAAGCACCGACATCGAACAGAAGATTCGGTCGTCCGAACTCGTCGTCGATTTCCTCGAGCGACGGGTTTCGACGGAGTGAGTCAGGGGAGCACAGCCAATCCGCGCGCCGTCTGTCGTTCGAACTCGGTCGGCCATTCGACGACCAACTCCTCCCACGTCGTCCCTCCATCCTCGGTTCGGAAGACACCACGGTTGTTGACGGCGTACAGTTCGTTGTCCGATTCATCGACGGCGAACACTGCCCGAGTGACACCATCACCCGTCGGGATACCGTCCAGTTGCTCCCACGGTTCGCCGTCCCGTTTTCGGTAGACGTAGGATTCGGCGGCGTCGGCGTTGTGCGCAGTTCGCGGACCGGTCGCACTTGAAACGAGGACGGTATCCGGGTCGTCGGGGACTACCGCAACGCTCCAGCAGTATCGATGATCGAGACCCTCCTGTGGATACGCCCACGTTTCGCCACCGTCCACGGACTCGGCGTAGCCGTCTCCGGCGGCGGTCCAAACGCGGTTCGGGGTCTCGGGATGCGTCGTTAACGAGTGGTTGTCCCGGCGAGCGTCGGGAACGCGGTCCTCCCACGTCGATCCTGCATCGTGGGTTTGAACGAGTGCACCGGCCTCGATGCCGACGTAGAGGTGTTCCGGGTCGTGTGGGTCCGGTTCTATCCATCGAACGTGGTGGGTGTGGGGCCGTGGCGGAAACGACCACTGTGGTTCGGACGGTAACTCCGTTAGCCCTTCTCGGTGTACCCACGATTCGCCACCGTCTTCGCTTCGATACACGCGACTCGGTTCCGTACCGACCCACACCGTCTCCGGGTCGGATGGGTCGATGGCGAGCGACATCACGGACTCCCGAATCGTTTCTCCCCCGACCGAGTGGAACGTTTCGCCTCCGTCGTCGCTTCGGAAGAGTCCGGCATCGAAAGTCCCACAATAGACGTGGTCGGTCGTTGCACTGACACACTCCAAATCGTGCCCCTCCAATCGAACGTCGGTCGTTCCCGTTCCGTCGGCGACGAGCAACCCGCCTCGCATCGCAGCGTACAGGTTCATACTGATGACTACGTGTTGGAGGGGCCTGAATCTAGGGCACGATATCGTATGCTATCTCGCCTCGAATATTTGTAGGAGCGTTTACACCGGTGCCACCCCTCTAATAAAACATGGTCGCAATCGCCGAGTTCGTCATCCCATCCGAAGACTTCGATATCGGCCGTGTTTTCGAGAACTTACCGGGTGTCTCGGTCGAATTCGAGCGAATCATTCCGATGCCGGACGTCGTCGTTCCGTTCGTTTGGGTTCGCGGCGTAAACGTGGAAGCCGTCGAGCAAGCGGCGAGTACACACGAGGCGATTCATACCATCCGGCTTGTAGACGAAATCGGAGACGACCGAACGCTGTTTCGGATCGAGTGGAGTCGGTCGGTCGAAAACACGTTAGCAACCCTCGTCGAAATGAACCTCACCATTCTGTCCGCTCATGGAACTGATTCGGAATGGCGATTCGAGTTCCGGGCGGAGACCCACGACGACATACGTGAATTCCTGGAATACTGCCGCGAACGGGACGTTCGGACGAAACTCGTCAGAATCCACCGAGTCGATGCTCCCGGATTCTCGGACAACTTCGGACTCTCCGAAGCACAGTACGAGGCGCTCGTTCTCGCCCACCAGTTCGGTTATTTCAACGACCCGCGCGAATCGTCGCTCGAAGACATCGCCCCGGTGTTGGACATCTCGCGACAGGCACTTGCCAGACGAATACGACGCGGACTGTACGTTCTTCTCGGGGAAACCATCGTGCGAGAGTAACACCGGTGTCGTTTCATTGCATAGTAAACGTACATGGCAAAGCCATCGTCATTCGAAGAGTACGTACTCACCAATGACTGAAACTGACGCCTCCAAGTCGTTTGACGGTCCCCAATCCGGGAGCCTCATCGTTATCGGGGAGTTGGCCGAGACGGTTGGCGTCGAACCGCACGAACTCCAACCGCCGCTGTACGACGTTATCGATCCCGAAATCCTCGACCGACTCGTTCGCCGGGATGGCGACGCCACGGATGCATCGGTATCGTTTACCTACCGTGAATTCACCGTCGTCGTTCGCTCCGATGGCTACGTCTCCGTCGAATCGTAGTTTGGCGACGCGTTCTACTTTCCCGGCTCTACCGCGCAAACGGCGTATGGATTACTGGCACCGCGTGAACAGCTTCGGGATACGGTTTCGCCGGTAATTCCCGATACGTTCGATCACTCCGGTCTACTGTGACGGTGCTCCATGATTCCTCGCGATGTATCCCGCGACGCGGTTACGAACGTCCTTCGATGTGATGTTCGTCAGCTTCGAGACGCTCTCTTTGTTCTGGTCGAAATCGTCGGTGAACGCCTCCGGATAGCGTTCCAACAGTATATCGCCCACTTTCTTTACGTACGCTGGTCGAACTGGCATCGGAAAGGGTCTCAACGGCGCAAAACAAAACCGTTCGGGTGGGAAACCGCGATGCGGGTCGCTACTGTTTTACCTTCTCGCCGAACTGCTCGCGAACCTTCCGTATTTTCGGCCCGGCGTTGATCGTGCAGTAGGCGTCGTTGGGATTCTTCTCGAAGTAGTCCTGATGGTACTCCTCGGCCTCGTAGAAGGTACCCAGCGGTTCGACTTCGGTGACGATGGGGTCGTCATACGCGTCGGCAGCTTCGAGTTGGTCGATGAACGTTTCGACGATCCCTTTCTGTTCGTCGTCGTGGTAGTAAACAGCGGAGCGATACTGTGTTCCCACGTCGGGACCCTGCTTGTTGAGCGTCGTCGGGTCGTGAATGGTGAAAAACACCTCCAACAGTTCGTCGTAGGTCACCGTCTCCGGGTCGTATTCGACCTGGATAACTTCGGTGTGGCCCGTCTCACCCGAGCACACTTCCTCGTAGGTTGGATTTTCGACCGACCCACCGGCGTAACCGGACGTAACCGATTCGACGCCGTCTAGCTCCTTAAACGCCGCTTCGGTGCACCAGAAACAACCGCCGCCGAGTGTCGCCTTTGCAGTCATAGCTACCTATTCGCGTCGGAGCTGTTAAGATTCTCCGGTGGCGGTCAGTTCTGTAACGTCTCGATACCGACAGAATCGGAAATGTCGTGTCCGCTGGCGATTTGAATGAAATGAACGGACGATCGGTTACTGATTCAATAGGTCGGACGCGGTCACGACCTCCACGTCCTGTTCGTCGACGTATTTCAGTAGCGCCTCGAAATCGCGTTCGCTGATGTCGTTCCCGACTTCGTGGAAGAGCGGAACGACGAGTTGACCGTACTCCGCGGCGTAATCGATAAACCGTTTCGTCTCCTCCACGTCCTTTCCGTTTACCCGGGAGACGATGGTGTCCTCCCGTTCGAGCGGCATCGCGTTCGGACTGCCGCCGAAGCTGAAGATCGTTTCGTAGTGTTTTCGCGCGAGGTCGAACGTCTCCGAACCGACGACGTTTTTCGGAACGAGCAGATGGCGTGCGCCGTCGTCGAACCCTCCGTCTTCGAGATAGTCCTTCGTTTTCGTCATCAACTGTTCCTGCTCGTCCGGCGAATAGTCGTTGAAGTAGTGCGCTTGGACGTTCGGATGGGCCGAGATATCCCATCCGGCCTCGGCCATCGTCGCCAGTTGGTCTTCGGTCAGGCGGTCGTCGCGGCCGATGCTTTTCGGAATGACGCCTTCAACGCCAGCGAATCCGTACTCCTGCATCAGTTCGTGGGCACGATAGTGGCTGGAGTGGCTATCGTCGAACGTGAACATGACGGAGCCGGTGTCCGGACCGGAGACGGTCCGAAGGTCGTCCACGAAGAATTCGATCGGATCAGTGGCGTTGGGATCAACCGGCCTCGCGACGATATGGAGTTTCTCCACGTTCGAGAGGTCGATGCCGTCGGCGACGTTCGTGACGCCGAAATTGATTCGAACCCAGCGATTTTTCGGGCCGAGAACCGTTCGTTTGAACGAGACAGCACTGTCGCTGTCGGGGGTATAGAGGTCGATGGCGATTTTGAAGAACTCGTGGCTGGTGACCTTGACCGCCATAGAAAAGTTCGTTCCACGCAGGTCGCTCCCGGAGACGGACCGGATGATGTGACCTTCTTTCGTCTTCTGACTCCCCACGACGTGTGCGCAGCGAGCGCCTTCGTATGCTTCCGTGGATTTCGTCAGTGTTCCCTGTCGTTCGACCGCTTGCCAATAGCTGAGGTCTTCGAAGTCGTCAGCGACTTTCACGGGCGCAGTCGATTTCCCTCGTTGTCGTGTTTCGTGCTCGTCGTCGCTCTTCGGAAGCGGTGCGTTCTCGGCTATCGAGGAACATCCCGCGAGACCGAGTGCACCGACGGTGGCGACGAACGTTCGTCGCGTCTGTCGTCTCATCTCTCTTGCCTCAATGGACGACCGGTATATTCTTATGAAGTGTTTAATATGAGCCTCATTTGTTGCTATAAAATACGGATTTGGTCCCTATAATTTGCTATGTGTTAGCTAGGCTTGCCATTTCAAGCGATATCTTTATATATTTTCCTACCTAACCTATCGTTAGTGAGCTCGCCCTCGGTTCCGTATTTCTACCGAGGGTGATTCCGCTTCATTCCATCATGAGTACGAACCTTACAAACACCGAACAGTCGGTCGTATCGAACACCAAACGAGAGCACGAAGAGGAACGAAAGGGTGCTACTGAGGCAGTGGACGTCTGTCCTGAGTGCGGTGGCAACCTCGTCTCCGACGAGGAACATGCAGAAACCGTCTGTGACGGTTGTGGCCTCGTCGTCGAAACCGACGCGATAGACCACGGCCCTGAGTGGCGTGCCTTCGACGCCAACGAACGGGATTCGAAATCACGCGTCGGTATGCCGACGACGAAGATGATGCACGACAACGGACTCTCGAGCAACATCGGATGGCAGGATAGGGACGCCTACGGACGAATGCTGAGTCCCACCCAGCGTGAAAAGATGCAGCGGCTCCGCACGTGGGACGAGCGATTCCGCACGCGAAACAGCAAGGAGCGCAACCTCAAGCAAGCCCTCGGCGAAATCGATCGGATGGCCTCCGCCCTCGGCCTCCCGGAAAACGTCCGTGAGATGGCGAGCGTCATCTACCGACGCGCGCTGAAAGAGGACCTCCTTCCTGGGCGTTCCATCGAGGGTGTCGCGAGTGCCAGCGTCTACGCCGCGGCGCGACAGGCGGGAGTCCCCCGAACGATGGACGAAGTAGCGACCGTCAGTCGAATCGACGAGATGGAGTTCAAGCGTACCTACCGGTACATCATCCGCGAACTCAGCCTCGAAGTCAAACCGGCGGACCCCGAACAGTACCTGAACCGCTTCGAGAGCGAGTTCGACCTCGAACCGGCGACGAAGCGACGCGCCCACGACCTCCTCAAAACGGCGAAGGAGGCCGGCATCACCAGCGGAAAATCACCCGTCGGACTCGCCGCCGCCGCACTGTACGCTGCCGCACTTCTCGAAGGAGAAGGAGTGACACAGGACGCCGTCAGTAGCGTCGCCGACGTGAGCACCGTCACGATTCGGAACCGGTATCACGACTTGTTGGCCGTCGCAGGCGAGACTGACGCACTCCCGGCCAGTGTCACTGCCGACGAGGCATCCGCCTAATCACGGACTGAACGGTCATCGTTTCGACTTGGAACGAATGGTTTCGGTGCCCGGCCGGACGTCGCGTAAATCCTCTTTCGTCGGGGCGTTTACTATCGTCACGGTCCGGCCGTTACGAACGATGCGGAAGGCATCAGCGAACGGACCGTTTTTGACGACCCACGTATCAGGAGCGACTTGCGTCGCGTTCTGTCCACGGAGGAGGTCACGGTAGGCGCCCTGAAACTCTGCAGCGTCCCGATTTGACTCCCACGCAGTTCGCCAGACGTAACCGCGCTTGTCGCCCTTGTGGTACGGCCAGATTCGGTCGTTCGACCACCCATCGGACGGCACGCTGGTGTAGTTGAACACGTCGAACTTGCCCGATTCCGGATTTTCGAACGACTGCCAGTCGATGACCGCATTGTCGTACGCACGCCCCTGATACCAAAACATGGTATAGATTCCGGTTTCACCGACCGTCTCCGACCCGTTTTCCCCTTTTTCGCCGTAGAGTTTCCACCCGTTTCGAGCCTGCCCGTCGAGTTTGAGGGGCGTCGGCGAACCGTTCTGTGCGTTCGGGTCGATGACCTGTGCGGAGGCCTTCGGTGGATTCCGGTACTGCCGTTTGACCGCCTTCCACCCGTTCGATTCGACATTGGACGCGACGTACGCAGGGCCGTCGGAGTACGGTTGGATAATGCTGACCTGCATGCCGAGGTTGAACTCCGGAAGTCGCCCGCCGCGATATGGCGTCTTCTCTTGTGGTGGCCCAGGCATCTCGACACAGCTCCACTCGTTTCCGCACCGATTCACGTATCGCGCCTCGACGTAGGCCGCTTCACCCTCGGTCAATCCGTCTCGCGCTCGCTGACCGTCCATCGTTTGGGCTTCGAACTGCGAGGACCCCAATCCGACGTGTTGGTCCTGTAGCGCGTGTGTGAGTTCGTGTACCAGCGTCGCGTTATCGATGACGAGGTTTCCGTCGGAGATGACGTAAATTTGACCATTACTGGGGATGTAGAATCCGGCGACGCGCTGTTGAAAGAGCTGCATCCGTTGGCGTGCCGAGTCGGATTTTTCACCCGTAACGAACAACGCCTCCCAGATCTGGTTCTCCCACGCGCGTTGGGATGGCGTATACTGGCTCCGCACTTGCGAGCGAACCATTCCCTCATACTGTTTTCGCGGCAGCGGTTCGACCTGTACGGGCCGTTTGAACTCCTGATTCCGGATGAATTCGACGCGAGCCATCGCTCGACCCACGTAGGCTTTCCGCTCGGCGTTCGTCAGACCGTCATCCTGATTTACCGCGATACTTTCGTTGTGCCAATAGCCGTTCTCCCAGCCGATTACGTCCGACCGAGGGTCTGGTCGTTGGTGGACTTTCACGGTGGTGTCCGCGTCGCTCCTAGTCGGAACGTCTGCTTCCGCGACGTTCGCATTCCCCCAGTCGTTACCGACGCCAGCCACCGCGATCACTGGCGCCGCACAGACGAGCAAAACGACGACGACCGCCCCCAGTCCTCGCATACTTGTGACACGGACGCGCGAAGCATAACGGTTTGCCGTTCGTTACCACGATACAGTGTTCGAATTTGGAGACCGTTGATCGTAGATTATTCTAGTGGCTGGAAATCGCGTTTTCGGACATCGGCCGCTCGATATCGTTTTCTACTATTATTTCACCGACATACATGAACTACTGAAAGAAGACAGAAAACCTAAGTTTTCAATCCCACTACTCGGTATCGTGGATAGTGACACTGCTCGCCCTGTCGCAATCGCCCTCCTCTGTGTGCTCGCCATCGCCCTCGCCGCCGCGACGCTGAACTCCGCGGTGACGACCGACGGGGGTGGTGGTTTCGGTGGGGGGTCGGGCTCCGCGTTCGGTCCCGGTGACGGTGATGGACCCGACCAAACGGAACCATCGTTCAGCGGCGGGTCGCGGGTTTCGTTCGATTTTCCGTGCTATCCGACCCTCGACACGCTTCCTGCTGCGTTGCTCCTCCTCGGTCTATTCGCCCTCGTCGTTGGAGTCGCCTATTGGCGAATTGGTGCTCTCGGAGCTCTCGCCGTCGTCGGTCCGATCGGTATCCCCCTGTTGATTCTCCACGCTCTCTTAACCGCATGTACATCGCTTTCGGGAGGGGGAAGTGGCTCCCCGACGAACCTGAGTAACCTCCCTTCCCCTCCCGCAGGCGGTTCGTTCGGAACCGGCGACGGTACGACGAGTGTCACGACTCCCTCCGTCGTTTTGTTCGTGGTCCTCGGCATCGCACTCGTAGGTGCACTCGCTCTGCTCGTGAAGAGCTCCAGCGGAACCGAACCCGAGACGACGGTCGCGGAACCGGACTCCGGAACGGAAGACATCGCCGCCGTCGGACGTGCGGCGGGTGAAGCGGCGGACAGAATCGAGTCCGATGCGAGCGTCGAGAACGAGGTGTACCGCGCGTGGCGCGAAATGACTTCCCACCTCGACGTTTCCGCCCCCGAATCGAGCACGCCGGGCGAGTTCGCGACGGCCGCTGTCGATGCCGGAATCGCTCGCGAAGACGTACGGGAACTGACGACCGTCTTCGAGGAAGTTCGGTACGGTGGCGAGGATGCGACCGGTGAGCGAGAACGACGGGCGGTGGCCTCGCTCCGGCGAATCGAACGGACCTACGCGGAGGACGACGAATGAAAGATCGGCCTCTGGTGACGATTGTCGGTGTCTTCGCAATCGGGTGGGGACTCGCCGTTGCCTTCGCCCCGGAACTCGCGTCGGTGTTCTCGACGGGGGCGATTTTCGTCAAACTGGTCGGCGTGCTGACGCTCGTTCAAGGGCTTCGCGTCGTACAGAGTCGACGAAAGCGTGACCTTGTCCAGGCGGAAACCGGCGACCCGGAGACGAACGTGACACTCCCCACGCCGGGTGCCGAGTTCGACGACCGCCTCAGCCAGGTCCACCACGGAACACGAACGAAACGATTTCGGACGCGAAAACAACTCCGGCGGAGCCTCGAAGCGTCGCTCGTCGAATCTATTACCCAACGGGAGGGTTGTTCGGAAGAACAGGCCCGAACGCGGTTGGAAGCCGGCGACTGGACGAACGACAGGGAGGCCGCCGCGTTCCTCGGCGGCCCATCAGCGCCGCGTCGGTCGTGGCGCGAATGGTTCCGCAAATCGCTCGGCGGGCAGACGGAGTTCCAGCGACGAGCACGTCGGACTGCCGACGCCGTCGCCGACTACGTGGAGGGAGACCGATGACCGTCCGCGAAACGAATCGATGGTACGGCGTGAGCGCGATCGCGCTTCTCGCCGCCGCTGTCGGCACGATCGTTGGAAGTCCGGTGACACTCCTCGCAGGCGTCGTCGGCGTCGCGTTCGCCGCGTACGCCCGGACTGCGACGCCCCCGACGACGGAGTTCGAACTGACGCGAACCGTCAGTGACCGAACCCCACACCCCGGCGACGACGTGCAGGTCGAGGTAACGGTCGAAAATACGGGGGCGAAAACCGTACCCGACCTTCGAATCGTGGATGGCGTGCCCGAAAGTCTTCGCGTGCTATCGGGCTCACCTCGCCTCGGAACCGCACTCCGTCCCGGCAGAAAAGCGGTGTTTTCCTACACGCTCGAGGCGGTTCGAGGAGAACACGGTTTCGACGCAACACAGGTGTTGGCCCGTGACTTCAGCGGAGCGGTCGAAATCGAGTTCGACCTGACCGACGAGACGACGATTACCTGCATGCCGAACCTCGAATCTACGGCGGAGGACGTTCCCCTCCGTGAACAGACGATTCGGCACACCGGCCGGATTGCGACCCGTAACGGCGGCACCGGCGTCGAATTCTTCGCCACTCGCGAGTACAGACCCGGCGACCCGCTTTCCCGCATCGACTGGAACAGGAAGGCGCGAACCGGCGAACTGACCACGGTCGAGTTTCGAGAGGAGCGAACCGCGACGGTCGTCCTGGTCGTGGACGTCCGTGAGAAGGCATACTTCACGAACGATGTGGATGACCCCGGGGCAGTGGAGCATTCCGTTCGTGCCGTCGGCGATGTGTTCTGTGCATTGCTCGACGGCGGCGACCGAGTCGGAATCGCGGCGTTCGGTCCCGAGGAGCGCTGGCTTTCGCCGGGAACGGGCGCGTATCATCGGGCGGAGGCCCGGGAGTTGCTTTCGAACGCGACGGCGTTCTCGCAGAAACCGCCGGAAGGAACGTTTTATTCCACGGTAAAACTACGCTGGCTCAGACGGCGACTACCGGCGGACGCGCAAGTGGTATTCTTCACCCCCTTCTGTGACGCCTTCGCACCGGAGGTGGTGCGGCGACTCGACGCCAGTGGACACGCTGTAACCGTTATCAGCCCCGATCCGACGAACGACACGACGACCGGACAGCGACTCGCGTGGGCGGAGCGCCAACGACGGATTCACTCGATCCGGGCGGCCGGTATCCCCGTCGTCGATTGGCATACCGATGATTCGCTCGGCGTAACCTTGGTCCACGCAAATCGGAGGTGGCGTCGATGAGCGGGATGGAGACGACCGTAGAGGGGGAGGCGACGGAGACGGACGTGAGCAGCGAAAAGACGACAGGGACGGATGCAACCGGGACGGGTTTCGAAAACGAATCGAAACCACGAACCACCGAAATCGACCGCTCACCCGCACGAACGAGCCAACTGCTGGCCATCATCGCGGCGTCCGTCGTTCTCGGAACGAGCGCCTTCTTCGGCGATGTCGGGTTGATCGGTGGCAGCCTCGGCTTCGTACTGGTCTCGTTCGGCGTCGTTCGCGGGTCGCGGGGGATCGTCACGACCGGGAGCTTCGTCCTCCTCGTCGGCGTGCTCGCTGGCGGCTTGGGAACCGCCCCGGCCGAACTGTTGATCCCTGGCACGATGGCGACGGTGTTGGCGTGGGATTTCGGCGAGCAAGCGATAAACGTCGGTGAGCAGCTGGGGCGGGAGGCGGACACGCAGACCCTCGAACTCATGCATGCCGCGGCCAGCACCGTCGTTGCGATTTCGGCAGGCGGCGTTGGCTACGGGATGTATATACTCGGAGGCGGCGGCCAACCGATGACCGCGCTGGTATTCCTGCTGATCGCCGCATTGGCGCTCACGTCCGCACTGCGGGCCTGAGCCGAACTAAACGAGGGAGAACGACTGTTCGACGCTACTCTACCGTCGGCACCGGTACGCTATCTAGCACTGACTCGATGATTTCGTCCTTGCGCGCGTTGTTCACCTTCGCGTCGGGAGTGAGAACGACGCGGTGGGCGAGAACGGGGTAGGCGACTCGCTTCACGTCGTCAGGGGTGACGAACTCGCGACCCTGCATAGCTGCACGGGCGCGGGTAGCCTCGAACAGGCGCTGGGTGCCACGGGGTGAGACGCCGACTTCGACCCGGCGGTCGTCGCGGGTTTCGCGGGCGATGGCGGCCATGTACTCGATGAGGTCCTCCTCGACGCGCACCGTCTCGGGGACGGACTGGAGGTCGGAGACGAGTTGATTGTTGAGCACGGTTTCCACGCTCGGACTTTGACTGTGCCGGTTGGCACGCCTGCGGAGGAGTTCGATTTCGCCGTCCAACTCGGGGTAACCGAGGCTGGTTTTGACGGCGAAGCGGTCCACCTGTGCCTCGGGGAGCGGGAAGGTCCCTTCCTGTTCGACGGGGTTCTGCGTGGCGATGACGAAGAACGGTTTCGGAAGTTCGCGTGTGTCGCCATCGACGGTGACTTGACGCTCTTCCATTGCTTCGAGGAGTGCGGCCTGCGTTTTCGGCGGTGCACGGTTGATCTCGTCCGCGAGGACGACGTTGGCGAAGATGGGGCCTTCGTTGAACTCGAACTCGCGGTCTTGCTCGTTGAACACGTGTGTCCCCGTCACGTCCGCCGGGAGGAGGTCAGGGGTAAATTGTACGCGACTAAAGGAGAGACCGAGCGCGGAGGCAAAACTCCGCGCGGTGAGGGTCTTTCCGGTACCGGGCGCGTCTTCGAGGAGGACGTGACCTTGTGCCATCACGCCGAGGAGGACCGTCTCGAGAAACTCGCGGTCGGCGATGACGGCGGTTCCAATCGCGTCGAGGACGGAATCGCTTTTCGCGTTCGCGTCTGTAACGTCCATGAAATATCACGCAACGGCCAGTGATTTTAATGTGGTGGTCAGTAGGGTTTGGATCCGGAAAATCGAAACCCATAAAGGGAATAGCGCGGTACTGTGAGATGAGCCGAGATAGCCTAGCCCGGCCAAGGCGGCAGATTCGAAATCTGCTGTCCTCACGGACACGGGAGTTCAAATCTCCCTCTCGGCGTTTCTCTCAGGAGCAATTCGGCGAGCACCGCGTAGCGTGTGCTCGCCACCACGCGACTGAGAGAACGGTCAGGGAATTTGAAGTAGACCAGACGCGGGCTCGCGGAGCGAGCGAGCAGGAACGTCTGGGCGTGGTTCAAATCTTTCCCTCTCGTCGTGTCGAATCTTCACGGGTGGTTAAGGAAAACAACTGCCTCGGCAAGCACTCATCGATGCTCCTGATGTGAAGGCGACTGGGGAAATCACGACTCCAACCATCGTAACTGCATCTCGTCTTCCCAAATCGACTCCTTCACTCGCTATCGCTCGTTTCAGTCGCCTCTCGCGAGTTTCTCGCGCGCCGAATACGGAAAGACAACCCAGATTCAGAACAACAACAGAAAGTTGTGAACACCCAAAAATCCGTACCACGCGCCAGCGGCGAGGTAGGTCGTCGTCCGAAACGCGGCGGGGTAGCCGTCAGGTGTCCAATCGTCGGGGAGGAGTCGCTTGATGACCAGACCGCTTTCTGCGAGGATGGCGACGCCGACGACGGCGAGGATGAGCGTGATGAGCGACCCGCCGACTCGGCCGAAACTCTCCATCAGCGTTCGGGTGAGCCAGACCGATTCGAACACGTCGTCGCGGAGGTGGAGAACGGTGACCGTGCTCACGGCGTCGAGCGTTTTTCCACCGATGAGCACCGCCAGCAACCACGCGCGCCTCGGGGCGAGCGTCGGCCACTCCCCAGTGGTCCCGTATCCTCCCACGGAGCGGTTTGACATGTATCCACTCACGATAGCGTCCGACTTTGTTATGGCTCAGTTAAGCGCGAAATAGGCACGCACTGCCGACCGTGTTCGGGGTTAACGGATCGTTAGAAGGGATACCTGCGCCTGCGTGGGTTGGAAAGCTACTTGGTTTACTTCGATAAAACCGTCATGAATGAACGATTTCGTCGTCCCTCCAGCGCTCGAACCGGGTGACAACGTCGCCATCGTCGCACCCGGGACCAGCCTCGCAGATCCGTTTCCACACGTGTACGAACTGGGCCTCGACCGTCTGGAATCGGTGTTCGGACTGAACCCCGTCGAATTCCCGACCGCGACGAAGTCACCTGAATGGCTGTACGACCACCCTGAAGCGCGAGCGCAGGACGTGATGGATGCGTTTTCCGACCCTGAAATTTCGGGTATCGTCACGGTCATCGGCGGGGCCGACCAAGTACGAATCCTCCCGCATCTCGATTCCACCGTCCTCCGCGAGAACCCGACGCGGTTTTTCGGAATCAGCGACAACACCAACCTTCATACCGCGCTCTGGAACGAGGGCATCGTCTCCTTCTACGGTGGTACCCTGTTCACCGAGTTCGCCATGCAGGGGTCGATGCACGACTACACCGTCGAATATTTGGAGCGTGCGATGTTCGAGGAATCGTTCGGGGAACTGCGCCCTGCCGAGAAGTTCACTGACGAGGATTTGGACTGGGCTGATCCGGCCAACCTCGACCGTCAGCGAGAGATGGAATCCAACTCGGGATGGCAGTGGCGCGGCGGAACGGAACGAGTTACGGGAAGAACGTGGGGCGGCAGTCTGGAGGTCATCGACCTTCAATTATCCGTCAACCGGTATCTTCCCGCCCCCGAGAAACTCGACGGCGCAGTCCTTCTGCTCGAGACTTCCGAAGAGCTACCGAGCGAACTCGACGTACGGTGGATACTCATGGGGATGGGTGAGCGAGGGCTACTCTCGCGGTTTTCGGCGGTGCTCGTCGGACGAGCGAAAGCACGGTCGATGGAAGCCGAGCGACCCGCCGCCGAACGAGACGCCTACCGCGAGCGTCAGCGCGAGGCGATTTCCGACCTCGTGGCGGAGTACACCCCCGACGCGCCGGTCGTCTTCGACCTCGATTTCGGCCACACTGCCCCCGTCGCGCCGGTTCCAATCGGCGGGATGGCGACGATCGACCCGGAGCGTGAGCAAATCGAGTTCGAATTTTGATAACAAGATTCTAATAGCGATTGCGGTCTCAGTTAATACATGACTGTCGTAAGCGTCTCCATGCCCGACGAACTGCTCAAGCGAATCGATCAGTTCGCGGATGAACACGGCTACACCGGCCGAAGCGAAGTCGTCCGCGAAGCGAGTCGGAACCTTCTCGGGGAGTTCGAGGACCGCCGACTCGAAGACCGAAAACTCATGGGCGTCGTCACTGTGATGTTCGATTACGAAACGACGAGCGTCGAAGAGCGGATGATGCAACTACGCCACGAACACGAGGGGTTGGTCGCGTCGAACTTTCACAACCACGTCGGTGACCACTACTGCATGGAACTGTTCGTCCTCGAAGGCGAACTCGAGGAGATTTCCGCCTTCGTCGGCAAGATTCGAGCGACACAGGACACGCTCACGGTGGATTACTCCGTAACGCCCGTCGATGGGTTCTCCCCGTTTGCCGAGACGAGTTAGTCGAACGTCCGGTTACTCCACCAAGCGAACCGAATCGCCGATGGTCACGTCCGATGCCGTTCCTGCCGGAAGTTCGAACAGGGTGTCGGCACTCGCTTTTGCCAATCCCGTCCACGCTGAAAGCTGCTCGACGTGCTGAACTTCTCCGTCGTGTGTCCACACGATGTCGAGCGGAAACGGAACGAACACCATATGGACGTCTCGTAGGGCGATGCCGTCGAACCGGAACGCGAGTGCATAATCGTCGGGAATCGACCGCCGAAACATCAGTCCACGGGCTTGTGAGAGAAACGAGTCCGCTGTATCGACGGTTGTTGCTAGCGTTCGTGGGTTTCCATCTGATTCGTGTACGACGCGCACACTGCACTCTCCTCAGGAAGGAGACAAAACTTTTGTGCGAAGGCACCGCCACGAACCGACTATGGAGAAAACCCCGTCGGGAACCGCCGTGGGCGTGGACGATCCGTACGACCACGTCGGACTGTGCGACCACCTCACCGACGAGGGGCGGTGCCGATACGCCTTCGACTATCCACAGCACGACCCGGAATTCGCGGCGGAACGTCGAGAGGAGGAGTTCGCCTGTCCAATAGTCGATCCCGAGGGGGATTGGAACTGGGACGACTGTCCACATTTCCGATGCCGAAACCGTGACCGACACTGTATCCGGTGTGGTCTCGAGGAGCGTCGGATGGCCCACTCGGACGAGCGACCGCTGCTCGAAGAACACCACCTCTCGTACGCGAGTGGCGGCGAAACGTTGAGCCACGAAATCACCGTCTACCTCTGTCGATGGTGCCACGCGAAGGTCCACAAATCCTGGGCCAGAATCGACGATGACGTGAACCCCGATCCGGAAGCCCTCGCGGAGGCGGAAGGTCGCCGGAGCAAGGAGCAGATCGAAACGGCGTTCGAGTCCGCGGCGGAACGTTACGACGATTCGACGGAGTAGAACACCCGTAGAGCTCCGAACTTCCAACGAAATAAACGAGCGCCAACCGCTGGCACTCGTTCCTTACCGTGGTTTTCAGCCACTCGTCTCGGACTGCGTTCCGTCCGACCCGGACTGGTTTCCGCTCGTTCCGGATCCCTTCCCGCTCGTGTCCGACTGTCCCGACCCTTCCCCTTTTTTCGCTTCAGCACGGTTGACCGCTCGCTTCAGGAGAGACGGCGTGAGGAGAACCGAGATGACGAAGACGACGAGATAAGCGACGAAAATTCGATTGCCGACGATTCCTTGCGAGACCCCGAGTGCGACGATAGCGATTCCGGACTCCGAACGCGGAAGCAGTGCGAACCCGAAAATCAACGAATGTTTCCGCGGGCCGCCAGCGAGGAGGTTACCGACGTATCCCGCGATGAAATTCGAAAGCAGTCCGAGAACGGCGAACACGATGATGAACGAGTTGAGCGTCAGATCCCCGAGGTTCATTCGTGCACCGATGGCGACGAAGTAAAGCGGAATAAAGACGCCATAGGCGATTCCGTAGATGTTCGACTGGAGGCCTTTCCCCTCCAGTCGTTTGTTGGTCGAGACGATGAGTCCGATGGCGAGCGCGCCGATGAAATACGAGAGGTTCACCGCGTCGGATGCGTAGCCGAAGACGAAGAGGAGGCCCAAGATGCCGATAAAATCGGCTTGGTCGACTTCGGATTTCGCGAGGAGATCCGCTATCGGGTCGAGGAGGAACTTGTAGAAGATGGCAACGACGACGAAGAAACCCGCTGCGAGTCCGAGGGCGGAGAGGGTCGCGCTCGCCCCGCCGCCGATGAAGAACAACGGAAGAATCGAGATGCCGAGCAGACCGATGATGTCATCCACTGCCGACGCGCCGAGAATCCAGCGACCATACTGCGTGTTGAGTTTGTCGAGCGACATGAGGGTTCGAACGACGATGGAAACGGAGGTTACCGATAAGATAAGGCCGAGATACAGGCTCGATTCGAGTCTGAACCCGAACCACGTTCCGATTCCATATCCAACGACAAAGGGAAATATCACGCCTGAAAGGCCGATTATCAATACCGGTCGGAACGCGGCCAGCAGTTGGTCCAAACTGATCTGTTGATATCCCGCGTCGAAAAAGAGAAGCAGTCCGCCGATAGTCGCGATGAGAATGAAGGGGTTGTTCTGATTCGTGTTGGCGATGAGCATCAGCACGGAGGGGCCGAGCAGAATACCTGCGACGATTTCCCCGAGAAATCCCGGTTCGCCGAGTCGTTCGAACCCCTCGCTCAGTAGTAGCGAGAGCAACAGACTTGCCCCAATGACGAGGAACAGCTCGAGCGAGGACATCTACGAGGACCTCTCGGTGAATTTCCCGCCACTCTCGTGTTTCATGTGGCAAAAATGGTCGACGACTGTCACCATAAGTATGTTGCGCGTATGCCCGTAAATCGCCCATTGATGGATGACGAAGCGAGAGGGGTCAGCAGATATCGCTATTGGGAGCGCGGTGAACGGAACAGGTCCGTGGGGAGGGCCGTTCGCCGATGGACGTCCGTTTCGTTTTCGCTACTGTATCCACTCCCGAGGAATTACTGGCATGGTTCGACCAATTTCACAAACACTGGATGTATTGTATTTATTAAAATATAGTTCGACGGAAATCGACGTGTTCTCCGCCAAAGGGTACATGGGTTTCGGCGATGTCCACCGACTATGGACAGTCTCAATCCAGCAACGGGGGAGGTACTGGAAACGTTCGACGGGGACGATGCGGAAGCAATCGATGATAAACTCCAACGAGCACACGAAACCTACGAGGAGTGGCACGAATGGCCCATCGAGGAGCGCCAGCAGCTCCTGTCGAACGCGGCCGATGTCCTCCGCGAGAACAAACAAAAATACGCCGAGTTGATGACGAACGAGATGGGAAAACCCATCGACAGCGCGGTTTCCGAGGCGGAAAAATGCGCGTGGGTCTGTGACTATTACGCCGAACACGCAGGCGAGTTCCTTCAGGACGAACGCATCGGCACGGAGCCCGGCGTGGACAGTTACGTTTCGTACGAACCCCTCGGCCCGGTGCTCGCGGTGATGCCGTGGAACTTCCCGTTTTGGCAAGTCTTCCGATTCGCCGCCCCGAACCTCACGGCGGGAAACGTCGGTTTGCTCAAACACGCATCGAACGTACCGCAATGTGCCCTCGCGATTCAGGAGGTGTTTGAGGAAGCTGGCTACCCTGAGGGTGCGTTCACCACCCTCCTCGTCGGGTCCGACACGATGGAATCCGTCATCGAGGACGACCGAATCACCGCCGTGACGCTCACCGGGAGTGAACCTGCTGGACGCGCAGTCGCCGAAACCGCCGGGAAAAACCTGAAAAAGACCGTTCTGGAACTCGGCGGAAGCGACCCGTTCGTCGTCCTCTCCGACGCCGATATCGAAGACGCCGCGACCACAGGAGCGCAGGCTCGCTGTATCAACTCCGGCCAGTCCTGTATCGCCGCAAAGCGCTTCGTCGTCGTGGAAGACGTGTACGACGAGTTCATGGAGCGGTTTACCGGAGCGATGGAATCCATGGAGATCGGCGATCCGATGGACGAGGACACCGACATCGGGCCACAAGCCCGCGAGGATTTGGTGGAGGACCTCCACGAGCAGGTCGAAGCGAGCGTCGAAGCGGGTGCCACCCTCGAACTCGGCGGCGAACCCATGGACAGGGATGGACCGTTCTATCCGCCGACGATTCTGACCGACATTCCCGACGGCAGTCCTGCCGCGGACGAGGAGTTGTTCGGTCCGGTTGCGTCCGTGTTCAAAGTCGCCGACACCGAGGAAGCGATTCGGCGCGCCAACGACACGACGTTCGGACTCGGCGCGAGCATCTGGACACAGGACAAAAAGCAAGCGAAAGCGGTCGCCCGGGATATCGAAGCAGGCTGTGTGTTCGTCAACGAACTCGTCAAATCCGACCCTCGGGTGCCCTTCGGCGGCGTGAAAAATTCGGGGTACGGGCGCGAACTCTCGAAGCAGGGAATTCACGAGTTCGTCAACGAAAAGACGACCTGGCTGGCGGAGATGTCGGAGACGGACGAGATGATCGAGTAGTCAGTCGGCGTCCGCCGGGTCAACCACTTCGCTGCTCTCCACATCCACTCCAACCTGATCGCACACGTCCGACATCGGACAGGCTTCCGGTCCGTCCAAGCAGGCTGGTTTGCGGGCGGAGCAGTACTCGCGCCCGAACTGAATGCTTGCCGTGTGTCCAAATCCGCATTTCGTCGCCGGTACCGCACGCTCCAGTACACCTCGAACGTCCTCGTGGTCGGCGTCCGCCGGCGCGATGCCGAGTCGGCGATAGATACGGTGGACGTGCGTATCAACGGGGAAGACGCCCGCCTGCCCGCCCGAAAAGAGAAGGACGCAGTCGGCGGTTTTCGGGCCGACACCGTTCATATCGAGGAGGGCTTGCCGAACGTCGTTAGAATCTCCTTCGGTGACGAACCGGTCGAACGCTTCCGTACTGCCGTACTCCGCGAGAACGTGTTCGCCAGCCTCGGTGAGCACGTCGGCTTTCTGGTTGTACAATCCCGCTGAACGGATCGTCTCGGCGAGTTGGGCGTGTTCCGCGTCGGCGAGAGCCTCGGCGAGGTCGTCACCGGCGTACCGCTTCATCAAGTCGTCGTGGGCCGGTTGGCTGGCCACGTCGCTGGTGTTTTGGCTCAACACGGTTCGAACGAGACAGGTGAAAGCATCCTGCCCGCCGTACGTCTTCTGCCAGTACAGTTCGCCGAGTCGATCCACGACCTCCTCGGCGCGGGTTTCGGCCCCTCCCGGGTCGAAAGAGTCGGCGATACCGCCGCCCTCGTCACCCCCACTGATGTTCTCGATTGGCTCCGGGTCGTCGTTCATGAACGTGTCTCGGGTCGCTATCGGATAAAAACCTCCGGGCAGTTCGGTCGTCCAGGAGTCGGAATTCGGTCTAGTTGACCCGCACAGTCACCGTGACAGCCGAACCCTCGGCCAATGCCGAAACCAACCCTCTATCGAAGCCTTCGGCGGCGAACTCGCAGTCGACGACGAACGTTCGCTCGTCCACGTAGTCGCTGGTCCGACCGACCATGCTCCGGTTGCTGTCGAGTTCGAGATCGGGATGACCCCGCCCGATGACGGTCTCTTCGTGACCGTCGGCTTCGATGGTCACCGCAATCGTGGCGTCCGCATTTCGACAGGCATCCACGAATTCGGGGTCGAAGTCGGCAGGTGCGCGGTCGGCCTCGATAGCCAGGATGCAGTCACCGGCAGGAGTGAGAAAGTCGTCCGTCGTAACCTCGAACGTGCTCGCGTGTTCGGCGGTCACGTTTTCGTGCCCACGTGCGTGGATGATTTCTTCCATGCACTCGCTTTTCGTGCGGGATACTTCAGGACCGTCGTTTCGTGACGGTGACCGTCACCGCACCGCAGTCACATTCGTATGCGTGGCGAGTTCCCGCACTGGTTTCCATCGTGAGCATGAGTTGTTGCTCCGCGAGTTCGCGGTCGCACCCGGTCGCCTCGCACGCACAACGCAGGGTTTCGATCATACACACCGATCGGTGCGCTACCCACGTTAAACCGACCCGTACCCGGAGTGAAAGTGAACGTCCGGGGTAGAGGCATTATATCGATGCTTTTCGGCATATTTTGTGCTGAAATTTCCCGATCGGACTGGATAATCGCTTGCGTATGCCACCTGTTATTTATATACTTCTGTGAAGGTGTGTGTCAACCGTTTCCACGGGTTTCGGGGCGTGTGCTAGGCGTTTACACATATTTTGAGGGCACAATCTTTAAATAGCTATACCGAATATCTGGTAGTACCTGAACGCTTCCGGCGTCACGGTAGCACCGCGCGTCAATCAATGATACGGGAATATTGTACTCGACTGGTTGGTTACAAAAGAAGAGTAGCGACGCTCTCGTCCGCCGGAGCGGAAGGAACCGAGGTTTAACTAAGAATGGTAAGCGTAACAGAAGAGGATCTTCAGAACAAGTCGAAAGGTGAACTTATTAAACTCGCAGGACAGCTCCGAGACCGACGAAACGAGCTGAACCAGAAGGCGAGCAAGCGTGCGTCCAAGCGTGACGATCTCAACGCGAAGACACGTGAGAAAGTGGACGAAGCGCAGGAGCACCGCGAGAAGCGTGATGAACTGAACGAGCAGGTTCAGGAACACAAGAAACTGCGTAACGAACTCAACGCGGAAGCGAACGAACTGTTCGAGCAGGTCGAAGACCGCAAATCCGACCTCGAACTCGACGAGGGAAAGGACCTAGAACAGCTCAAGAAGGAGATCGAAGAGCTTGAGTTCAAACAGCAGACGGAAGTGCTGTCCACCGAGGACGAACGCGAACTCATCGAGAAGATCGAGGCGAAGCGCGACGAATACCAGAGCCGAAAGGACAAGCTCGAACAGAGCGACGACCTCGAAGAGCTCGTCGAGGAGGCCGAGGAAGTTCGCGCCGAAGCGAGCACGCACCACGAGAAGGTGACGGAACTTGCGGACAGCGCCCAGCAGCACCACAACAACATGATCGAGGCCTACCGAGAGGCCGACGACATCCGTGACGACGCCGACGAGATGCACGAGAGCTTCGTGGAGGCCCAGGAGGCCGCCGACCAGCACCACGAGGACTTCGTCCGCGTCCAGAAACGACTGCGCGAACTCGACAAGAAAGAGGAAAAGGAGCGCAAGTCCGAGAAGGCCAAGGAGCGAGAAGAGGCCAAGGCCGAGGCCGAGGAGATCTACCAGCAGTTCAAGGAAGGAGAGACCCTCGACACCGAGGACCTGATGAAGCTCCAGAAGACGGGTCTGCTCTAGATTCTGCGGATTCTCTCACAGCAAACGTTTAACGCCGTCGCCCACGCATTTTCGAGGTATGGCAAACGGAACTGACTTACAGGGACGCCGCCGTCTCGTCGTCCTCGTCGGAATAGTCCTCACGTTGGCGGTCGCATGGTGGTTGTTCTTCGTCGTGCCCGATTCGCTTACGGAACTGTTGGGTGTCCTCTTCGTCCTCCTTTCCGGCGTGATGGGCGCGCGATTCGTCGGTCGGATCGCAGCACAGCGATTTCCCGACTACGACGTGGCGGAAGTCGCCGTCGAAGGTCCCATCAGCAGGGACGGCCGTGGGAGAGTACCCTCGCCGGGTGGGACGCCTGCGGACGATATCGTGGAACAAATCGAACGTGCGGACGACGATGCAAACGCGCGCGCACTCTTGCTTCGACTGAATACGCCCGGGGGCGAAGTCGTCCCGAGCGAGGATATCCGCCTCGCTGCGGAGCGTTTCGACGGACCGACGGTCGCCTACGCGACCGACGTCTGTGCCAGCGGCGGCTACTGGATCGCCAGCGGCTGTGACGAATTGTACGCTCGCGACGCCAGTCTGATCGGTAGTATCGGCGTCATCGGGTCACGGGTAAACGCTGCGGAGTTGGCTGACAGGTTCGGGCTCTCCTACGAACGGTTCGCGGCGGGTAAGTACAAGGATGCGGGCATCCCCTTGAAGGAGATGGGCGAGGACGAGCGCGAGTACCTCCAAGGCCTCATCGACGGTCTCTACGAGGATTTCGTCGCGCGCGTAACTGCGGGCAGGGATTTGGACTCCGAAACGGTCCGCGAGACGGAGGCCCGAGTCTACCTCGGCGACGAGGCCAACGAACTCGGGCTCGTGGATCAACTCGGCACGCGGGAAACCGTGGAGGCACGCATCGCGGAACGATTGGGCGTACCGGACGTGTCGGTCCACGAGTTCGAACCACGCCGACCGCTACGCGAACGGCTGAGCGTCGGCGCACAGGGTATCGCTTACTCCTTCGGTGCTGGCATGGCGAGCGTACTCGGTGGGGACGAAAATGGGTGCGTCGAAGGGTTCGAATTCCGACTTCGCTAGTAACGAGAGACCGGTTTGGGGTCGTCAGACCTCCGTTTGAGCGACCCATTTTCGAAGTTTCACATCCGTTCAAACCCGTGGAACTCACTGCTCTTTTACCCCGTCCCGGACTACCACGAGCATGGCCACCGAATCGGGAACACACGCGTATCGTAACGACCATGGTGACGAGTTCGGACGAACCTACTTTCGCCGACTCGACGATGCTGCAGTATCGAGTATCGGATTGGGTACCTACCTTGGCGATTCGACTGATGAGGTGGATGAGGCGTACCACAATGCGATTACGACGGCGCTCGCGGGAGGAATCAACGTCGTTGATACCGCCATCAACTACCGATGTCAGCGTAGCGAGCGCGTGGTTGGACGGGCGCTCGCGGACAGCGACGTAGACCGCGAGTCCGTATTCGTCGCGACGAAGGGGGGGTTCGTCCCGTTCGATGGCGAACGACCGGCAAACCCGGGAGAATTCGTCACGGATGAGTATCTGAACACCGGCCTCATCGACCGAGACGACCTCGTTCGCGGGAGTCACTGTATCGCACCCGAGTATATCGACGACCAACTGAACCGGTCGCTGGATAATCTCGGTCTGGACACTATCGACTGTTACTACGTTCACAATCCGGAAACACAACTGCTCGAACACTCGCGGGAGGAAGTGTACGACCGACTCGAAGCCGTGTTTACCCGACTCGAAGAGCGTGCCAACGACGGGGACATTCGTCACTACGGCGTGGCGACGTGGACTGCGTTCCGCGTTCCTACGGATCACGACGACTACCTCTCGCTTCGTGAAATCGTCTCCCGAGCTCGAAATGCCGCGAAAAAAGCCGAGAACACTACAACGCATTTCCGCGTCGTCCAACTCCCGTTTAACGTCGTTATGGCCGATGCGTTCACCGTCGAGTCGCAGGACGGACCGGAGGGTGACCAGAGTGCGCTCCGGTTCGCCCACGAAGCGGGATTGAACGTGATGACTAGCGCGAGCATCGCACAGGGCGACCTCGCCGAGGAACTACCTGCCGACGTCGCGGAACGACTGAACGGTGAGACGACCGCTCAGCGAGCCATCAACTTTGCACGGAGTGCACCCGGCGTGACCTGTTCGCTCGTGGGTGCGAGTGACACGAATCACGTCGAAGAGAATCTAGACGCGGGACGGTACGACCCGATGGGTGCGAACGCATTCGACGCCGTTTTCGAGTGAGAGTGATCGGTCGATAGTTGAGGGGTTCAATATGATACTATTATAGTACTTTCCACCGGGTACCACATTCCGGGCACGAACGCACCGAGAAAACTTCGTTCGGGTCGTTCTGTGTTTTGAGGGATATACCGCATTCAGAACACGATAATCGTCCGTACGTGTCTTTCTTGACTTTTCCCTTTCGTAGGCCGTTTCGAACTGAGTTCATTATATTGTCATACATAGTCATATGACAAATAACCACCGGGGGATATGATTGGATACTTAATAAAATCAAAAAAGACTTTCAATGAAAATGATCTTGGTAGAATAAATTTATTGGATAAGTAGATTTTTCATTGTAGGAGTATATTTGCCTCTATGGTCCGTCCTCCTTCACATACTCGTCGCCGCCACTTCCTCCAACTGATTGGGGCCTCGGTGATAGGCTCCCTATCGGGATGTATGAGTGATTCGTCCCGTCACGCGTTCGAACCACCGACGCGGTCGAGCGAAGATAAGAATCGAATGACAGCAAATACGACTGAACCGACCGCAACGACGAACCCGGAACCGACCCTGCGGACGAAGTACGACAGCAGGGATCGATACGGTTCCCCGGGGACGAGTTTCGATACCTTCGAAAATCCGTCGCGGTGGGAGGCACTAGAAGGTGAGAAAACGGCCGACAGAAAGACGACGTACACCGGGTCACAGAGCCTCCGACTCGTCGGACCGAACGGCCATCACGTCATTCTTCAGCGCGAATTCGCCGACCCGCTGGACTTCTCCGACCGTGATATCTCGGCGATGATTCGCACGACGACACCGAGCAAAATCGGGTTTTACATCTATCTGGTCGATACGGACGACAACTACGCCGCCCTTGAGCTTCGCGATATCACCTACCGGGAACCCGATATCGGCTGGTTCCGTACCTGTCCCGGCGTGTTCGAGGTGGGTGAAACCGAACCGGATCTGACCGACATCAGCCGAATGAAGCTTCAAGTAACCAACGCGACGAGAGACGACGTGGAGGCATGGGTAGACGACCTTCGGCTCCACCCGAAACCGGACAAAGGGTATATCATCCTCAGCTGGGACGACGGCAAACGAAGTTACTACGAACACGCTGCGCCGGTTCACGACGAGTACGACCTCCCTGCTGTTCTGACTCACCCACCGCAACCGGAGGGTGTAAAGTACGACCTTTTCATGTCCATCGACGAACTCAAGGAACGTCAATCGAAAGGGGACGAAATCGCCGCGCATGGGAGTGTCAACGATCGATTCAGCGAGGTTTCGGCATCGAAGCTCGATAGCATCCTTCGGCGGAACAAACGATGGCTTCTCGACAACGACTTCGGCGGTGCAAACTTCATCGTCTACCCCGGTAACGACTTCGACGACACCGCACTCGACGTCATCGGAAACTACCACTACATGGGGGGGATGAACCAGTCGGGCAACGTCAACACGACCGGTGTCCACGGTTTCGACCCGCTCGTGCTTCCCCGAACCATCGGTGAGGATTTGGAAATCTCGAAACGTGTCGTCGACAACGCGGCAACGCATCGAAACTGTGGCATCCTGAACTTTCACGACTTCGAGAACGGTAATACCATGTCCGTTGCCGATTACAAGACGCTCCTCGCACATATCGATAGCACGCCAGGTGTCGAGGTCATCACCTTCTCCGACCTCTGGCGGATGAGAACTAACACCACGGACTGACGCGCTCTCTTGCCCGTTTCGGAAGGTTTGACTATCCACTCTCGAAACCTCATCACGTGTCCCGTGGTCGCCTCTTCGCGTCGCTCAGTTCGATGGTGTTTTTAGTCAATTTTGCACGCGTCGTGTTTGCGCCACTCCTCGAACCGCTGAAGGAGGCCTTCACCGTCGGTGATGCAACGGTCGGATTGGTCGCCACACTCGTCTGGCTCGGAAGCGCCCTCCCACGAATTCCAACCGGATATTTGCTCACTCGTGTTCCGCGGCATCACGTCGTCCTCGGAACCGGCGTCGTCCTCACCGGTGCGGCAGGGTTCACCGCAGTAGCACGTTCGGTTCCGATGCTAGGTGCGGGTGCGTTCCTGATGGGGGTTGCGAGCGGCGCGTACTTCATCGCCGCGAACCCGTTGGTGAGCGAACTGTATCCCGAGCGGGTCGGACGGGCCATCGGGATTCACGGTACCGCAAGCCAACTCGCGGCGGTTGCGGCGCCGTTGTTCGTTAGTATCGCGCTGACACCGTTCGGGTGGCGCGGCGTTCTGGGTTTCATCGGCGTTATCGCAGCACTCACCACGGTCGTGTTCTTCGTCATCGCGCGTCGAACCGAACTCCCGGATGCGGGGTCGGCGGACCGCGACTTTTGGGCGGCGTTCCGTCGCCAGTGGCCCATCATTCTGAGCGGCGTCGCCATCATCGGCGCGACGGGATTCGTCTGGAACGGCCTGTTCAACTTCTACCCGACGTATCTGCAAGCGAAGGGTCTCGAACCCAGTACGGCGAGAACGATGCTTACCGTCGTCTTCGCGGCGGGCGTCCCGGCGTTTTGGCTCACCGGCCGACTCGCGGACCGACTACCTCACGTTCCGCTCATGCTGAGTATCCTCGGCGGGTTCGCGGCGTGCCTGCTGGCACTGACCGCAGTACGGAGTCTCGCCGCGATCGTCGTCGTGACCATCGTACTCGGATACGTCATCCATAGCCTCTTTCCGGCACTCGACACCTATCTGCTGGATTCACTCCCCGACGAAAACCGGGCCAGCGCGTACGCGCTCTATAGCGGACTCATGATGGTGGTACAGGCAGCCGGTAGTTCGATCGTCGGCGTGCTGAAAGACACGGGATTCGCGTTCAACGACGTGTTCCGTGCGTTTGCGTTCGGCTTGCTGGTCATTCTCGCTGTACTCGTCGTTCTCCATCGGTCGGACCGACTGCCGACCGGCGCAGTGACGAGTTAGCGAACCGTCGTTCGATGGTCCGTGGTTCCGATTACGACGGTTCGCAAGCGGTCTTTCGCCGGATTTCGAAGTCGGTGCGTCGATGGTGGGGATACGGCCCCTTCCAAGGGAACACGAAAGGATAGCAACGAACTCTCCCCGGAAGGGCCGACCGTCTGCCGACTTCACGCCCTTTTTCATCCCGCTCTTCCAACCCACCACTAATGGAGTACGTGCAGGAGCGGGTGACGACGCTCCACGACTTGACGGGGCAAGCTCCCAACGCACCGACAGACCGCACCGCCGTCGTCGTCCCGATGACCGACCACGAACATCGGTCACGGACAGCGAGTCGGATCCTCTCGACGCTCGAAACTGTCGGCCCGAGTCAGGTCGTCGTCCCACTTCGCGCACCACCCGAGCACGTGGGTGCAGTCACCGAGTGGCTGTCGAAGTTCGATCTCCCGCTCACCGTGCTCTGGTGCAACAGTCCTCGTATCGCGGATTTGCTGGCAAAACACGAGTTGAACGGAGAGACGGGCAAAGGGCGGGACGTCTGGCTCGGGCTGGGTGTCGCGGCCGCGAAGTCGGATTTCGTGGTTTGTCACGACGCGGATGCGAAAACATACTCCGACGAAATCGTTCCGCGACTGCTCGCGCCGCTCGACTCCGGCTTCGAATTCACGAAGGGGTATTACGCCCGTGTCGAGGACGACCGATTGTACGGTCGGCTGTTTCGGCTCTTTTACGCGCCGCTCGTCGAAGCCCTGCTCGAATCCAACGACGAACCGATTCTGTCCTATCTCGGTGCGTTTCGATACGCGCTGGCTGGCGAGTTCGGCATGACTGCCGAACTCGCATCGAACCTCCGTATCGAGCGCGATTGGGGGTTGGAAGTCGGCACCCTCGGCGGCGCGTTCGAGGAGGTCGGCTTCGACGGGACGGCACAGGTCGACCTCGGACGATACGAACACGACCATCGTGGCGTCTCGGGCGCCGGTGGGCTCTCCGCCATGAGCGAGGGCGTCGGTCGTGCCCTGTTTCGGATCTGTGAAGCGAACGGCGTTTCCCCCGAGTACGAAACCCTGCCCGCTCGGTACCGAGAAACGTCCCGTCGGTTCGTCCGCCAGTACGCGGCTGATGCCGACTTCAACGGACTTCGCTACGACGTACCGGCGGAGCGCGAACAGGTCGAAACCTACGCCGACGCGATTCGTCCACCCGACGAAACGGCCAGGGTCCTGCTTCCTGCGTGGACCGATGCGCCCATCGACCCGTCCTCTGTTCGAGAGGCAGCACGGCCGCGCCTGCCCGAACGCCAACACTGATATCGGTGGCCCGACGCTTCCCGGTAATGAGCAAAACGAAGGACGAACTGGCCGGGGTGGTGGACCTCTTCGGCGCACTCACCCGCGACGAACTGGCCGATGCCCTCGCCGAGCTGGCGTTCAAGCAAGGCAAGGAAGTGGACGAATCGACGTTCGAGTCGGTCATCGAAGGTGCCGTGACGGATTACTACCTCGTGGAAGCCGAGAGCTGTGGGAAAACGGATAGCGAGGGCGAACGCGTGTTGGTTCCCGGCCCCGTCGCGTTCCCTGTGCTTCCGGACAACGGAGAGGATCTCCCGCACATCATGGACGTTCCGGAGCGTTCCGTAAACCGCGAGCGAATCGGCGAGCGGGTCAGAAATAGACTTCGGGAGGAAGCGGAGAACGCGGGCGAGGACCGGGCGGGACACCTACTGGATGTGAGCTACGACCTCGAAGCGTGGGCACCGGTTTCGGCCGACAGCGTGCGCGACCGCCTGGACGAATCGCTCGACGACCGGGCAAATTAAGGTCGGACGGAGCAACCATTGGACATGGACTTGGGTCGCGTGACCGACAACGAACCGCGGTCGGTCACGGACGAGGAGCGCGACGCCGCCGTACTCGTTCCGGTTGTCGAGCGTGAGGACGGCCCGTACCTCCTGTTCACCAAACGGGCCGACCATCTGGGCGAACATCCTGGGCAGATGAGCTTTCCCGGCGGCGGTCGAGAACCACAGGACGACGACCTCTGGGACACTGCTCTGCGGGAAGCCAACGAGGAAATCGGATTGAGACCCGATGAAGTCGAACGTGTCGGGCGACTGGACGACATCCGGACCGTGACGAACTACTCCGTCACCCCGTTCGTCGTCAGGATACCCGACCGAGTCTACGAACCGGACGAGCGCGAAGTCGCAGAAATCGCATTACTCCCCGTTTCGGCGATGATCGACCGGAAAAACTACGAAAGCGAACGGCGCGACCATCCCCATTATGGCGACATCGTCATCCATTACTTCCACGTCGATGGCTACACCGTCTGGGGGGCAACTGGACGCATCGTCGTCCAGTTGCTCGAGTTGACGACGGAGTGGAGCGCACCGGAGCGAATCGACAGGTTCGTGGACACAGACCCGGATTTGAGATAACACACTGAAGTCGTGGTGGTCGTTGGTTCAGCATCGATAGGACTAACTCTCGGATCCTACTCTCCCACGGCGTTTCAGCGAACGCGATGCCGAATTTCCCGCCGGTATCCTTGCCGTTGCCGACAGCCTTTTCAACACAACCGAACAACGGGAAGTCACATGGTCGCACAGACGATGGATCGCGTTCCGCGTGTACAGTAGCATAGTTCTGACCATGGGAGGAAATCGATGTTAACCAGTAGCCACGCCATCACACGAACCGGTCTCGATGCTGTCGCACTGAAACCGACCGAGTGTAACGTGCGTCGCGCGCTGGAGTTACCCCTCGATACGGTCACCATAGACTACGAGGGGCGCGAACACCTCCCCGACGAAGAAACGCTCGCCGAACTCGCCGCCGAAACGACCCTCCGACTGACGGTTCCCGTCCGGGCGGACGGGTTCGACCCACTCGGGGACGATTCGTTGTTCGACCGACTCCCTGACGAGGCGGGGCAGGTCCTCGTAGCGGGTCATCCCGCCTATCTCTCCGATCGCGAGAAAAGCCGGGCGATCGCTCCTCGACTCGGGGCCGCGCTCGAGCGCACGTCCGACGCGTGGGTCGGCACCGAAGGCGTGAAGCGAATCGCCACTGCGACAGGGGCGACGCAGTTCGAACTCCTCTCGCGTTCGACCGACCGCGAACTGCGCGCCCTTCGAGCCGCCGGGTTCGAGGGAACGATTGCGGTGTACGCCCCGACCGCCCTCACGGACGAGGAGGATACTATCCTCGACGCAGTCGGTGAGTACGTCTCCCGACGCAATCCGGTCGCCCGAGCGCTTCCGGACGGCGCGAAAGCCGACGCTCGCGCCACAGGGCGTGCCCGCGACGTGCTCTCGGCGGCAAGTCGGGACTTCGCGTTGGTCGGGAGCGAAGACGAGGTCGGAGAGCGTGTCTCCGAGTTGAAGGACGCTGGAGCGGACGTCGTCGTCGGATATCCCGCGCGCGGAATCGATCCCTTTCTGGGGTAACCCCGTAATCGGCTGACATCGCTCTCGTTTTTTTCCGTTCGCCGAGACACCCAGTTTCAAATAGCGTGGGTGCCATCGACAGTCCATGAGTCTGCTTCACGAACACACGACCACGACGGCGAAAGATGCGTTCGCCGACGTCGAAATCGCGCTTCTCCCCACGGGAAGCGTCGAACAGCACGGTCCCGCGCTCCCGCTGGGGACGGATTTTCTGGCGGCTGAAGCGGTCGCCCACACGATCTCCGACCGCGAGGACGTAGTTTGTCTGCCGACGATTCCGGTCGGTGTAAGCGAACACCACCGTCAGTTCGACGGAACGCTCTGGACCGCTCCGGAAACGTTCGAAAACTACATCGGCGATATCGTCTCCAGCATCGCCAGCCACGGTGTGCGGAAGGTCGTCATCGTCAACGGGCACGGCGGCAACAGCGGTGCGCTCCAGCGCGTCGCGCGTCGACTTCGGCGCGAGGAAGTCGCTTTCGCCGTCCCGTGGAACTGGTGGGGCGGAATCGGTGAAGTGCTGGACGACGAGTTCGGGGTCGGCATCACTCACGCCGACGAAATCGAGACGAGCATGCTCCTCGCCATCGCCGAAGATCTCGTGCGGGAGGCCGCGCTCGACGACGCCGAAACCGGTGCAGGCGAGACGTGGGGGAAGGACGTTCACGGCGCGAACGTCGGCTTCGACACCATCGACTTCTCCGAGAGCGGTGTCGTCGGACATCCGACCGAAGGATCGCGAGACGCGGGCGAGCGACTGCTCGCCGCGTCGAGCGACGAACTCGATGCGCTGGTCGAATGGCTTGGTGAACGGGAGATGGCCGCCCTCTGGCCGGAGGAACACCGATGAGGGTCGCAATCGTCGGCGGCGGCGCAGTCGGTGTGACCGCAGCACACGACCTCGCAGTTCACGGGGAAGACGTCGTGCTGTTCGAAAAAGGTAACATTCCAAACGAGGATGCAAGTACGGGACGGGCAGCAGGTGTCCTGTACGACGCCTTCGCCGCTCCCGAAGACGCTCGAATCGGCGAGCGCGCGATAGAGCGATTCCGCGAATTTTCGGGGACGGGCGGGTTCGAATTCGTAGAAACGCCGTACGTTTGGTTCGCCCGGATCGGTGACGAAAAGCGAGCAAGGGCCATTCGCGAACAGGTGCCACGGATGCAAGAGCAAGGCCGAGACGTATCGTTCATCGACGACGACGTCCTCGCGGAGCGCTATCCGACGTTGAATACCGAAGACGTGGCCGTCGCCGCGATTGGCCGAAATACGGGGCGAACCGACCCGGGAAGCTACGCCAAAGCCGTCGCCGAGGAGGCAAAAAAAGCGGGTGCCGAGATTCGAACCGGCATCGAAGTTGCGGTTCGATTCGATCCACCACGTATCGTTTCCGAGGACGGCGACGAGGTGTTCGATGCGGTAGTCGTCGCCACTGGCGTCCATACGAAACGCGTTCTGGGGGATGCCGGAATCGCAGTCCCGCTGAAGCCGTATCGGGTGCAGGCGCTCACCTGCGAGTTCGAGGACGACACCGACGTTCCGATGGTGTACGACGCGACCGAAGGCTACTATCTGCGTCCGCATCCCGACGGTCTGCTGGCGGGAGATGGCACCGAAGAAGTGGAAAGTGACCCGGACGAGTGGAAACGCGAGAGTGACGAGGAGTTCGTCTCAGCCATGGAAGACCGCCTCGCGCATCGACTGGGCGCGAACTCGCGCGAGTTCGCGCCGAACGTCGAACGGTCGTGGGCCGGACTCTGCAACGCGACGCCGGATTACGATCCGCTCCTCGGTGAACTACGCCCCGGTCTCTACGTCGCCGCGGGATGGCAAGGCCACGGATTCATGCGGGCGCCGGGACTCGGCGAAGCGGTCGCGAGGGACGTCCTCGGAGAGGGTGGAATCCCGGAATTCGACCCGACACGGTTCACCGGCGACGAGGAGTTCGACATCGTCGAAGGGATGGCAGTCGAATAGCGAGACTGCGCTTCGAAAATAGTAACGCACCGCGGATGTCGAGACGCTACCCGGTTTTCGGGACGAGAACTTCGAGCGTTCCCGAATCGGTCAGCGTCGCGGTCGCATCTTTCGCGTCTACCTCGGCGTCCGCTGGGAGTTCGACACGGCCGTCGAGCGACATCCCGCGTCCGGGATACACCGTGTCGTAGCCGTCGTGGAACTCACGAAAGCGGTCGATTCGAACGAGAATTGCGTCCTCGGCGAATCGAACCTGGATGTCGCTTCCCGTCGCACCCGCCGCGTCGAAGACGACGAGGTAGGCGTCCTCGCTTTCCAGCAGGTCGGACGGAATCGGGCGCTTTTCTTGCACCTTGCTCGCGGCACGACCGATACGAGAGGCGACTGCTGTCGCGGTCGAACGACCGATATCGCGGAGCGTCATAGTTCGATGGCAGAGAGACAGTCGGTTC